>JADJQW010000002.1:1800000-2100000 GCA_016712535.1 Flavobacteriales bacterium | reverse complement strand
AGCAGATCGAGGAATTGCGGGGCTTGGCGAAGCCGGGCCAGCACATCGACTACGACCACGACGGCCAGGAGCGCGTGATCTCCACGGACGCGCAGATGCTCGGGCATGTGGTCTCGAACCTGGTGAGCAACGCGGTGAAGTACAGCCCGGCCGGAACGCCTGTCGTGCTCCGCACTTCCATCGACAAGGGGCGTCTCACCATCACCGTGACCGATCAGGGCGTGGGCATCCCCGCCGAGGACCAGCAGCACCTTTTCGACCGCTTCTTCCGCGGCAGCAACGTGACCACCATCCAAGGCACAGGACTCGGGCTCAACATCGTGAAACGCTACCTGGACCTGCTCGGCGGCACCATCGCTTTCAAGAGCAAGCCGGGCGAGACCATCTTCACCGTAGATCTGCCGCAGCATTACGGGACCGCTTCCAACTGAACATCGATCACTCCTGCCCTCCCATGCGAACCATACTCCTGATCGAAGACGATGCCGATATGCGCGACAACACCGCCGAGATCCTCGAGCTCGCGAATTACCGGGTGATGAAGGCCGAGAACGGGCGCAGAGGGATTGAATTGGCGCGGAAGGAGAAGCCGGACCTGGTGCTCTGCGACATCATGATGCCCGAGCTCGATGGCTACAGCGTGCTGCACCTGCTCGGCAAGGACCCGGCAACCGCTGAATTGCCCTTCATCTTCCTCAGCGCGAAGACGGAGCGGGGCGATATCCGCAAAGGCATGGAGCTGGGTGCGGATGACTACCTCACCAAGCCCTTCGAGGAAAGCGAATTGCTCAACGCGATCGAAGGTCGCCTGAAGCGCTCCGAGCTCTTCCGCAAAGGATTCGACGGTGGCGTGGATGGCTTGAACAAGTTCCTCGACCAAGCGCGCGGACTTGAGGCCTTGAAGGAGCTGAGCAAGGACCGCAAGGCACGCAAGCTGCCGGCCAAGGAGATGCTCTTCCACGAAGGTGATGAGCTGCGCCACGTCCCTTACCTCATCAGCGGCAAGGCGCGCACCTTCAAGATCAATAACGACGGGAAGGAATTCGTCACAGGCCTCCATGGCCCCGGCGATTTCATCGGCTACATGGGCTTGCTCGAAGGCGGATCCGCGCTGGAGGCCGCGGAGACCATGGAGGCCTGCGAAGTTGCGCTGGTGCCTCGCGAGGACCTGCTCGCCTTGCTGTACAAGGACCGCGATGTGAGCATCCGTTTCATCAAGATGCTTGCCCGCGACGTGAAGGAGAAGGAACAGCACCTTCTGCAGCTCGCGTATGCAAGCGTGCGCCAGCGGGTTGGCCAGGCCCTGTTGCGCATCCATGCACGCTACGCGGAGAAGCAAACCAACGCGCTCGGCGTGAAGATCAGCCGTGAGGACCTGGCCAGCGTAGTAGGCACTGCGACTGAGTCGCTGATCCGCTGCTTGACGGACCTCAAGGATGAGGGCATGATCGAGACCCAAGGGCGAGAGATCATGATCAAGAACATGGCGAAGCTGGAGCAGTTGGCCAGCCGTTAAGTTCGGGGCGTGGCTCCTGAGGCGATCGCCTTCTTCGTGCTGCTGCTTGCAGCGGAAGTGCTCGGCACCGTCGGGGGCTTCGGTTCCAGCATGCTCGTGATGCCGCTCGCAGGGTTCTTCCTGCCCTTCGATCAGGCTTTGGGACTCACAGCACTGTTCCATGTGTTCAGCAACGGCGCCAAGATGGTCCTCTTCCGAGAAGGGGTCTCACGCTGGCTCCTCCTTTGGCTCGGGATTCCAGCCGTCATCGGAGTCATCGTGGGCGCGCGGCTCACGGCGCGATTCGATGAGCGCATGCTCTCCTTGCTGCTTGGTGCACTGCTCGTATGCATGGGCGTGCTGCTGCTCATCCGTAGCCAATGGAAACTGAAGGCCACGAGGGGCAATGCCATTTGGGGCGGGGCGGTCAGCGGAGCCATTGCCGGATTGGCAGGGACCGGAGGGGCGGTGCGCGGGGTCACACTGGCCGCATTCGGCCTCTCCAAGAATGCCTTCGTGAGCACCAGTGCATGGATCGACATGGGCGTGGACCTGAGCCGTTCCGTTGTGTATGCCTCACAGGGCTTCATGTCCGCTGGTGTGCTCGCCTACCTGCCGGCCATGGCCGTGGCGAGTTTCGGCGGCAGCTGGATCGGCAAGCAATTGCTCGCGCGGATCCCGCAGGAGAGCTTCCGGAGAATCGTGCTCGGGCTGGTGGTGGCCATGGGCGCCATCTCCATTTGGCGAGCTTGGCCGCCGTCAGCCTGATCTCGCCGCGCTGCTCAGCGAGGCTTCACCTTCACTCCCTTCTCCGCTAGACGATTCAAGCCCAATGCGGCATCCGTGTACTGCGGATCCAATCGGATGGCCAGCCTGTAGTCCGCGTATGCGCTGTCGAGCTCTCCTTCCAACTCATAGGTGACGCCCCGGCTGTAATAAGCCTGCACGTACGTGGGCAGCTTCGCGATGGCCATGCTGAACTCGATCCGAGCCTCAGCGATGCGCCGCTGATGCTCCAACATGATGTACCCGGTGTTGTAATACGGCGCTGGGTAATCGGGATCGATCTCCTTCATGCGGGCGTATAGCGCGAGCGCCAAGCTGTCTCGGCCATGCTCCTGCGCATACATGGCCTTGTTATAGAGCGCCTCGATGCTCCCGGGGCGCAGAGCGATCGCGTTGTCGTAATAGGACAGCGCCAGGTCATTGTGCCTTGCAGCATGCAGCACACCGAGTGAAACGTAGCTATCGTACAGCTCAGGATCCCGCTCGATGGCGGTCTGGTAGCTGCTGATGGCCAAGTTCGTATCGCCCGCAAGCCGGTGTATCCAGCCCTTCAGGTTATAGGTGCTTCCGTTGAGGGGGTCTATGCGCAGCGCTTCGTTGGCCATGGCCATGGCATCCGTATAGCGCCCTTGCATCAGGTACACCTCACTGAGCTTCGACCGTGCGTCGATGCTCCCCGGCTCAACGGCAATGGCGCCTTTCAGTTCGGCTTCCGCATCCAGCACCCGCAGCTTGGTGAAGTACAGGCTGCCCAAGGCGATGCGCCATTCCGCGGAGAGGCTGTCGAGGGCGATGGCCCGCTTCCAATCCGCCTCAGCGAGACGCGTGCTATCGAGAGCTTCGAAGAAACGCGCGCGCATGGCGAAGGATCCCGGATCCGTCGGCCGCTCGATGATGCGCTGCTCGATCCAAGCGAGGCTTCCCTCCTGGGGCGCTTCCTCCGCTCCGGCTTCCGTTGCCGCATTGCACGCACCAAGGAGGATCAGCGGCAATGCCGCGAGGAAGGCGATAGGTTGTCCCATGGAAAGGCGAAGGCCCCGGTTTCACCATCCGGGGCCTTCAAAAGTAGCGGGGCAACCCATCAGGCCATGACCGGCTGCTCGGTCTTAGCCACCGCTTCCTTGATTCGATGCTCGAGTTCTGCGCAGAGCTCGTGGTTATCCTCCAGCAATTGGCGAACGGCGTCGCGCCCTTGGCCAAGCTTGTTGTCCTCGTAGCTGAACCAGCTTCCGCTCTTCTTCACGATGTTCAACTCCACGGCCATGTCGATGATCTCACCGGTCTTGCTCACGCCCTTGCCGAACATGATGTCGAACTCGGCCTTGCGGAAGGGCGGCGCCACCTTGTTCTTCACCACCTTCACCCGGGTGCGGTTGCCGATCACGTTCTCCCCTTCCTTCAATTGGGTCACCCGGCGGATGTCGAGGCGGATGCTGGCGTAGAACTTCAGCGCATTGCCGCCTGTAGTGGTCTCAGGGTTGCCGAACATCACGCCGATCTTCTCGCGCAACTGGTTGATGAAGATGCAGCAGCAGCCGGTCTTGCTGATCGTGCCCGTGAGCTTGCGCAGGGCCTTGCTCATCAAGCGGGCCTGCATGCCTACGGCGCTATCGCCCATCTCGCCCTCGATCTCAGCGCGAGGAGTAAGCGCAGCAACACTGTCCACGACCAGGAGATCGATGGCGCCGGAGCGGATCAGGTTGTCGGCGATCTCCAGCGCTTGCTCGCCGTTGTCGGGCTGGCTGATGAGCAGATTCTCGGTGTCAACGCCCAGGCTCTCTGCGTAGAAGCGGTCGAAGGCGTGCTCTGCATCGATGATCGCGCAGATGCCGCCTTTCTTCTGCGCCTCAGCAATGGCATGAACGGCAAGGGTGGTCTTGCCCGAGCTCTCGGGTCCGTAGATCTCGACTACGCGGCCTTTCGGATAGCCACCGACTCCCAGCGCCAGGTCCAGTCCGAGGGACCCTGTGGGGATCACTTCCATCTGCTCAATCGCGTCGTCGCCGAGCTTCATGATGGCACCCTTGCCGAAGGTCTTCTCCAGCTTGTCCATGGTGAGTTGAAGAGCCTTCAATTTCTCCTTGTTTATCTCCGTTGCCATGATTGATGGTGGTTTGCTGTTCGATGTGGCCGCTTGACAGGAAATCCGTCGGTAGCGTGACGCCCAATTAAGCATCACGACCAGGCCTTTGCCAAATTTCTTGGCAGGAAGTTTTGAACAGTGCCCCGAAAGACCGGCTGTGGAGCCGCAGGAACGCGGTCAGGATTGGACTCATTAGTTCGCCTTATCCACCGTCCGGCGGATAAGGCTCCAACCCCACCATTGGCCCTACGGGCCTTGGCGGAGAGGGAGGGATTCGAACCCCCGTTACCCGTAGGTAAAGCGGTTTTCAAGACCGCCGCATTCGACCGCTCTGCCACCTCTCCGAGCGCGGCGCGAATGTAGAGGCCCGCATTCACCACTGGTGCTCAGGCGCCTTGGCGAAGGTGCTTGTCCAGCGCGTTCCGAGCCGTTCGGCGCACCTTGCCCTGAACCAAGGGCGTCCATCCGAGCAGCCAACCCACGGCCCCCAGCGCCTGCCGGCTCCAACGCCAGAAGTTGAATCGGTCGTGTTGCTGCACGATCAGCCCATCGCGCAGCGTGAACTCACTGCGGATCACGTTGTGGACCTTGCGTCCCGTGGAAGCGAAGGTGTAATGCGCATGCCACTCGCATGCGCCGCTGCGCTCATCCGAGCGCAGTACGTTGAACGTGATGCGCAGGTCCTTGCTTCGCCCTATGAGCATCTGCCACATGGCACGCACCTGCTTGGCATCCAGGTCGCCGAAGGCCGGATCGCGGAAGCGGGCATCGTCGGCGTAGCAAGCACCCATGGCTGCGGCATCGCCCGAGGCGAAGGCGGCGAAGAAGCGGTTGATCACGGACATGGGTCGGGCGCTGGTCATGTTCGCGACGCGAACCACAAATGGTGCTTCGTGCCCTTGCTGCCGTGGGCATGCACTTTCTCTTCCCGCACGCGGAAGCCCGCCATCGCCAGCCGCTTGGTGAATGGCGCATCCGGATGCGTGCTCCAAACAGCAAGCACGCCGTGCGGCCGCAGCGCATCATAGGCGGAACGAAGGCCGCGGTGCGAGTAAAGGCGGTTGTTCCTGGGCTGCGTCAATCCTTCGGGGCCGTTGTCGGTATCGAGCAGGATGGCATCGTAACCATCACGCTCGGTGCGGATCAGCTCGAGCACATCGCCTACGAACACCTTGGCGCGCGGGTCCTTCATGGGATTGCCGGAGCGCTCGCCCATGGGACCCTTGTTCCACTCCACCACCTCAGGCACCAATTCAGCCACAACCACTTCGCCTTTCGCGCCCACGCCGCGCAGTGCGGCGGCCAAGGTGAAGCCCATGCCCAGCCCGCCGACCAGCACGCGCGCCCGGCTCGTGTCCTTCAGTTGCTTCAAGGCGAGGTCCGCCAATGCATCCTCTGATCCGTGGATCGCGGTGCTCATGAGCTCACCAGCGATGCCCACCACCTCGATCGCGAAATCCTCGTTCCGTTGAAAGAGCCGCAGCTCGCCCCCGTCATTGGGAATCTGTGCCGTGGCGAGCAGGGTGTTGGTGCGGATGCGCATGGCGCAAGATGGGGAGAATGAGGGTCGGGCGATTCATCCTGCATCACATGAGGAGCGTGGTTGGCCAACACGGATGGTGATGCACCCCGCCGATGCACGGCTCACAGAATAGGACACGATATGCGATGCCTTTGCGCAGATTAAGCGCCATCTCTTCCGAAGAAGCCCCACCAGAGAAGGAGAACATGGAAGGAATCAAGGAGCCTCGAGGATGGATGAACTTTCGATGACGTTGGTCTTTGCGGCAGTCGGGTATTCTGGTGAGCAATCGCTTCATGGCATGGCGATCCAGAGATGTGGAAAACTGATCCCAGGCCCCCGTGATTCCACTGGTAGTTTCGCACTCCGCTCCGATGAAATTCTCCCACCTCCACGTCCACACCCAGTTCTCTCTGCTCGATGGCGCCGCCGCCATTCCTGCGCTATACAAGAAAGCCGCCGCCGATGGCCAGCCCGCTCTGGCGATCACCGATCACGGCAACATGTTCGGTGTGTTCAAGTTCGTGGCGGAGGCCGGCAAGCACAAGAACGAGGACGGCACACCGAAGGTGAAGCCGATCGTAGGCTGCGAGTTCTACTTGGTGGCCGATCGGACGCGCAAGACCTTCACCCGCGACGACAAGGACCAGCGCGTGCACCAATTGCTGCTGGCCAAGAACGCCACGGGCTACAAGAACCTGAGCAAGCTCTGCTCGCTCGGGTATATGGAGGGCTTCTACAGCAAGTACCCGCGTATCGACAAGGAACTGATCGAGAAGTACAAGGAAGGGCTGATCGCTACCACCTGCTGCCTCGGTGCCAGCGTGCCGCGCACCATCCTGCGCAAGGGCGAAGCGGCCGGTGAGGAGGAATTCAAATGGTGGCTCGATCAGTTCGGAGAGGACTACTACATCGAGCTGCAGCGCCACGGCATCCCCGAGCAGGACCAGGTGAATGCGCTTTTGGTGAAGTGGGCGGCCAAGTACAAGGTGCCCATCATCGCAAGCAACGACAGCCACTATGTGGACCAACAGGACGCCAACGCGCACGACATCCTGCTGTGCATCAACACCGGCGAGAAGCAGAGCACGCCCAAGGCCGACGACGGCGACGAGGAAGGCTCTCAAAAAGGCAAGCGCTTCGCCTTCCCGAACGATGAGTTCTTCTTCAAGACCACCGAGCAGATGGCGAAGGTGTTCAGTGATCTGCCCGAGGCGCTGGACAACACGAACCTTATCGTCGACAAGATCGAGCCGCTGAAGCTGAAGAAGGACATCCTGCTGCCCAACTTCCAGATCCCCGAAGGCTTCGCGGACCAGGATGAGTACCTCAAGCACCTCACATATGAAGGGGCGATAAGGCGATATCTCGGAGAAAAGGTGGATGGTGAATTGCGAATGGCGAATGGAGGAGCCCACCATTCACCAACCTCCATTCACCAATCGCCCGAGCATGGCCTTGCGGGGGGAATCGACTCCCTCGACCCGAAGATCAAGGAGCGCCTCGACTTCGAGCTGTTCACCATCAAGACGATGGGCTTCAGCGGCTACTTCCTCATCACGCAGGACTTCATCAATCACGGCCGCGACATCGGCGTATTGATCGGCCCCGGCCGTGGCAGCGCGGCAGGCAGCGCGGTGGCCTATTGCATCGGCATCACCAATATCGACCCGATCAAGTACGACCTGCTCTTCGAGCGATTCCTGAACCCGGACCGCAAGAGCATGCCCGATATCGACACGGACTTCGACGACGAAGGGCGGCAGAAGGTGATCGATTACGTGGTGCAGAAGTATGGCCAGAACCAGGTGGCGCAGATCATCACCTATGGCGGCATGGCGGCCAAGAGCAGCATCCGCGACGTGGCGCGTGTGATGGACCTGCCGCTGAACGAAGCTGATCGCCTTGCGAAGCTGGTGCCCGAGCGACCGGGCATTGAGCTGGGCCGCGTGCTGCGCGCACCGCTCGAGGGCGCTGATAGCCTGAAGGCGAAAGAGAACCTGGGCGCCGACGAACTAGCGGGCGTGAAGCAATTGCGCGAGATCCTCGAGGGCGGCGAGCTCACCGCCGATGTGCTGCGCGAAGCCGAGAAGGTGGAAGGCAGCGTGCGAGGCGTGGGCATCCATGCTGCCGGCATCATCATCGCGCCGCAGGACCTGAAGGAGATCCTGCCCGTGTGCACCACCAAGGACTCGCCCATGCTGGTGACGCAATACGACGGCAAGGTGGTGGAGGACGCGGGCGTGATCAAGATGGACTTCCTCGGGCTGAAGACGCTCACCATCATCCGCGACGCGCTGCGCCTGATCGACCAGAACCACGGGATCCGGATCGACATCGACAACATTCCCCTCGACGACCCGAGGACCTACGCCCTCTATCAACGCGCAGAGACGAACGGCACCTTCCAGTTCGAGAGCGCGGGCATGCAGAAATACCTGCGCGAGCTCAAGGCCGACCAATTCGGCGACCTCATCGCCATGAACGCGCTGTACCGGCCGGGGCCGCTGGAGTACATCCCGAGCTTCATCAAGCGCAAGCACGGGCAGGAGAAGATCGTGTACGACCTTCCGGAGATGGAGGAACTCCTGAAGGAGACCTACGGCATCACGGTGTACCAGGAGCAGGTGATGCTGCTCTCCCAGAAGCTCGCTGGCTTCAGCAAGGGCGACGCGGATGTGCTGCGCAAAGCGATGGGCAAGAAGGACCGCGCCACGCTGGACAAGATGAAGGGCAAGTTCCTGGAGGGCACCGCCGCAAAGGGATTCGATGCCAAGGTGTGCGAGAAGATCTGGACCGATTGGGAGGCATTCGCGCAGTACGCCTTCAACAAATCGCACAGCACCTGCTACGCCTTCGTGGCCTACCAGACGGCTTGGCTCAAAGCCAATTACCCGAGCGAATTCATGGCTGCGGTGCTCACGCACTCGCAGAGCAGCATCGACAAGGTCACCTTCTTCATGGAGGAGTGCCGTCGCATGGGCATCAAGGTCCTGGGGCCGGATGTGAATGAGAGCAGCTTCGCCTTCAGCGTGAACAGGACCGGCCACATCCGCTTCGGCCTCGGTGCCGTGAAGGGCGTGGGCGAGAGCGCAGTAGCCACCATCGTGCAGGAGCGCACCGAGAACGGTCCTTTCTCCAGCATTTTCGATCTGATGCGCCGCGTGGACCTGCGCGCCGCCAACCGCAAAGCGCTGGAGAGCCTCGCCTACGCCGGCGCCTTCGACTCATTGAACGTGCAGCGCGGCCTTCTTCCACAGTGCAGGAGAAGGCAAGCCCACATGGCTGGAAACACTGGTCCGCTTCGGCCAGCAGACCCAGGACAGCGCCGACAGCTCGCAGGTGAACATGTTCGGCGATGCCGTGGAAGGCGCGGGCATACCCGAGCCGGTGGTGCCGCAGATCGATGGATGGAGCGCGCTGGAGAAACTGCACTTCGAGAAGGAAGTGATCGGCTTCTACCTCAGCGGCCACCCGCTCGATGACCACCGTTTGGAGATCAAGCACCTCTGTCATCACAACCTCTCCCAGCTTTCTGACCTGAAAGCGCTGGAGGGGCGTGACGTCACCTTCGCTGGGATCGTCACCAAGGCCGAGCACCGCATCGCCAAGAGCGGCAAGCCATTCGGCACTTTGAGCCTGGAGGACCATTTCGGCTCGCACGACTTCATGCTCTTCAGCGAGGACTACATGCGCTTCAAGCTCTACCTGCAGCAAGGCGCGCTGCTCTTCGTGAAAGGCCGCGCCATGGCCCGCACCTGGGGCCGCGATGAAGGGCAGATGGAATTCAAGATCACCAGCATGGAACTGCTGGGCGACGTGCGCGAGAAGTACATGAACAAGCTCACCCTGAAGCTCGATGCGGACCACGCCAACGATGAACTGGTGCGCGACCTTGGACAGCTGATCAAATCGAACCCCGGGAAATGCAAAGTGGTGGTGCAATTGGTCAGCGAGGCCGAGAAGCTCGCGGTTGACCTGCCCAGCAAGGGTTTGGCGGTGGCGATCAGTGAGGATCTGATCGTGCGATTGGATGGGATTGCTGAGCTGAGCTACACCCTGAACTGACATAACGTCGTGGAATTCTCCGTGGCAAGAAAATCGTCGAGCGGGGGTACCTTTGGCGCCCTGTAAGGCAGCATAGGACTGAAGCGACCATCAACCCGAAACCAGCAGCGCGCAAGCGCAACCAACGAACATGGCACTCGAATTCACCGACAGCAACTTCGAAGAACTCGTCCTCAAGAGCGACAAACCCGTAATGGTCGACTTCTGGGCGGAATGGTGCGGCCCTTGCCGCATGGTGGGCCCCGTTGTGGAGGAATTGGGCATGGAATACGACGGCAAGGCCGTGGTGGGCAAGCTCAACGTCGACAACAACCCTGGCATCAGCATGAAGTACGGCATCCGCAGCATCCCGACCATCCTGTTCTTCAAGAACGGCGAAGTGGTGGACCGCAGCGTGGGCGCCGTGCCCAAGGCCCAGCTGAACCAGAAGCTGCAAGGGCAATTGGCCTGAACGATCCAGCAAGCTCTGTGAAAGCCTCGGCCTGCGCTGAGGCTTTCCCGTTCTTTGCGCTCCGGATCGATCGGATCGAAGACGCATGCCCATCCAGCAACAGCACATCCAGGCCCTCAGCGCCCTTGAGTTCAAGGCGCGGCAGGTGGTGGAGGGCTTTTTGGCCGGCCTGCACAAGAGCCCTTTCCACGGCTTCAGCGTGGAGTTCGCCGAGCACCGCGCCTACAATAGCGGTGAGAGCACGCGCCACATCGATTGGAAGCTCTATGCTCGCACCGACAAGCTCTTCGTGAAGCGATACGAGGAAGAGACCAATCTGCGCTGCGAGCTGGTGCTCGATGCTTCCTCATCAATGTATTTCCCGGAGAAGAGCGATGTGCAGGAGTTCAGCAAGGTCGAATTCGCCGTGCATGCCGCTGCGGCCTTCATCCAATTGCTGCGCAAGCAACGGGATGCCGCCGGCCTCACCGTCTTCCGGGATAAGGTGCTGGTTTCCGAGCGCGCCAGGAGCAATGCCGCGCATCTGAGGCATCTCATGGCGCAGCTCGATGGCCTGTTGGCTGCCGATGCGGTTGCACGTGATCAGCGCACCGGCCTGGTCGAAGCCCTGCACGACATCGCACAGCGCGCGCACCGACGCAGCCTGGTCGTGATCCTCAGCGATATGCTAGACGACCAGGACCGCGAAGCCGAGGTCTTCGATGCGTTGCAGCACCTTCGATTCAACAAGCACGACATCATCCTGTTCCATGTGGTTGACCGCAAGCGCGAACTGGAGCTGGACCTGCCCGATCAGCCCTACACCTTCGTTGATGTCGAGAGCGGCGAGCAGGTGAAAGCCCACCCCAGCGAGATCCGCGAAGGCTACCGAACAGCTATGGCCGAGCGATGGCAGCGACTGAAGCTCAAGTGCGGCCAGTACCGAATCGACCTCGTTGAAGCTGACATCAATGCCGGATTCCAGCCGCTCCTCCTGGAATTCCTGACCAAGCGGGCCAAGTTGTACTGAGCCGCTTGCGCGAATCGATTGAGCGCCTACATTTGCCGCCGCTCCGCCGGAAGGCGGCGCTGAACGGACCGGTAGTTCAGCTGGTTAGAATGCCGCCCTGTCACGGCGGAGGTCGCGGGTTCGAGTCCCGTCCGGTCCGCAACGTAGCCGCCGCAGCCCTTATCCACCAAGGGTTTGCGGCGGTTCTCGTTTTCCGGTTGTCGGTTTGGTTGTCGGTTCCGTGCCGTTCTCCCCTCAATAGGGGTCAAGGTCTGTAACCGTATCCCCGCCGATAATTACGGCAGGCGGTCAACAGATGCCCAGCAGGTCCAGCAGGATGAACAAGGCGATCCCGGCAGCCTCAACGGTGGCCTGGGTGCCCCACAGGGCCGCGATGCGTGCCAGCGTGTCGGTGTTCATCCTGTGAAGTTCACAACGATTGTTTGGTCCTGGGGTGCGCTCAACTCCACTGCCTTCATCTTGGGCACCACGTAGGCGGCAAGATCCATGACCATGCCGAATGCCTTGTAAGGGTCCTCTGCGGCCACTTCATCTATCCATGCCTGCAACCGCTCAACGTTGCCTTCCAACAGCAGGTTGAACGCATCCCGTGCCGCTGCGGTGGATCTATTGGCGCTCCCGGCCGGGCGTCCTGCCCGTGGATCGCCGTTCTCAAAAGGTCTGCCTCGCATTTCGTCGCATTGTTTATTGTTCGTCCTTGCCTTCGGTGTCCCTCCCAATGACCTCCCGATGGATGTGAATGATCGGACCGGGCCAGTTGTGGGGCACCTTCACAACCCCATCGTGGGCCACCAGCGGAGGAATGAGGCCGTGCCCGTTGTCGGTCTGCCCTTGGATGCGCTGCAACTTCGGTTTGAAGAACTCCGCCAGCCTCATGAACAGGTCAGCAGCCTTGAATTGATCGGCGGTGTCGGGGCTATCCCACAGGCGTTCCAGTAGGTCGTTGATGCGGCCCGTGTGCCGCTCCATGATCTCTTTGCCCAGGTCCTCCCATAGTAGCGTGCGCTCGTTCTTCGTGCCCTTCGGACGGCCGGGGTTGCCCTTGGTGAACTTGCCGGTGTCGGGGTCGTTGCGTTTGCTCATGGCGTTGTTGAGTTGATGCGCCGCGCCGGTGTGCCCAGCGATGCGCGGATGAATGACGTGTGATCGAATAGCAGCGGCCCCCGGCCTTCAAGTACCCGAAGGGTCCGCGTGAAGTTGCTGCCCCGGTTGCGGCAACTCTTTCCCATGCGCCCGATGCGCCGCTCGCTGCAATACACCGATGCAGGGTGTTGATGCCCGATGTCGGCACCACAGGCGCGGCACCTCCGCACAGGCTGCCCGCCGTCCACGATACCTACCACGGCCGAGGTATCCCCGATGTCGTTACCCGTGACATTCTCGCCCTTTACCCAAGTGGCGTATTTGTCCGGGTTGGGCAATTCCATCCCCCCGGCGAAAATGTCCGGGGTCAAGGTGTGCGCATCGGCGATCAACTCGCTCAACTTGTCCGTGATGGATGCCCTCAACAGGGCCTTCAAGTTGGGTGATGCGTACCGGGAGAACAGGTTGTGCAGGGCCTTGCGCCGCTCACTTCGTCGTTGCCGTGGCATCCCCTGCCAGTAGCCGGGTGCGGTTGCCTTGGCCAACAGATCGCGTTGAGCGGGCCGCAACGCATCGGTGGGCACGTGGGGTTCCACGATCAACAGTTCGTCGAACCTGGCCAACAGGAAGGCCCCCAGCCGCTCCCATGTGGAGGGTTCCAGCAGGTCGGCAGCGGTGCGCACGCCATAGGATGCAAGGATGCGCATTTGCCGCACGGCGATCTCGTACCGCAGCAGCTCGAAGGACAGGCCGTTTTGATGGGCCTTGTCGTACACCTTGAACCGATAGTTCCTGCCCCTCTGCCCGTGCATGATCGTGATGCCCCGTGCGCGGCCTTCCATGCGCTCCGGTGTGGATGTGCGATGCAGGGCGATGCAGGGCAACAGGTCGTTGGTGGGGCATGGCGGGGTGATGTTCACGCCCACCTCCAACCCGGCAAGATGCAGGGATGCGGGATGCAGGCCGGTGATGTCGCATAGGCTGCGCACGGTGGCCACGAATTGCGCGTGCGTGAAGTCCTGCCAGTTGGTGCCGCCGTGGTGGGCCTTGTGGAATGATCCGTTGATCTCCCAGCAGCGCGTTGCATCCCCCTCGAAGGCCCAACCCTCCAACCGGGCACGATGCAGCCCATCCCTGCCCTCCTCGAAGGCAAGGCCGGGCCGATGCCGCACAGTGCGTTGAGCAGGGCCTTGGATGCGTAGTTTCGTGCCGTCGAACATGCGGGCGACCGTGTGGCGATACTGGATAGGCAGCGGGGGCTACATGCTCCCGTTGCTGTTCATGGGGAACAAGGTCATGGGTGATGTCTGCGCGATGGGTGCCGATGGCATCCGCTCGGCGCGATCCGCGAAGGCACAGATGAACTTCACCCGTTGCTCCCGGTTGTGGATGTACCAGCCGGGATAGTAGGTCACGATCAACGTGCGGTCGTTGTCGGTGAACTGGAATATCACCAGCGAGTTCACCTTGCGCCCTGCCCGTTCTTCGCGGTCGTTGCCGAAATACCAACCCGGTCTGCCCGTGGGGATGAGGCCGGTGAAGAACTGCCAGCGGCCGCCCTTGCTGGGGCCGTGGATGACCTCCGAGGCGCCGTTGTCCCGGATGACCTGCATCCGCGTTTCCTCGACCTTCAGATATTCCGGGGCCTTGGCGACTGCGATGCGTTGGGGATCTTTCAAATACCGTCCGGTGCCTGGGTCGAGGGTGTACCGGATGACGCGGTTTGATGGCGATACTGGATGCGTCATGACCGGGCGGTTTTGGCCGTGCGGATGCGCCGCAGGTCGTTCAACACCTCGTTGCGGCGATAGCGTACACGGGTGCCGATACGATACCCGGTCACATACCCTTTGCGCGTGTACTCTCGCAATGTGGGCAAGGTGATGCCCAGCAGTTGAGCAGCCTCAACGCGGGTCAACAGTTCCTCCGGGGGAGGTGTGGCGTGTGGCGTGCGTGCATCCAGTTCGATGCGCACTGCCTTGGTGATCTCCCCCACCAGATCGGCGAGGAGCACAGAAGAAAGAATGAGTTGATCCATCGTGTTGCTGCCATTTGTTCGGCAGTGGCACGAAGGACTAAATGAGGAAGGCCGAGGTAATTCCGTCCGTTTCCGGAAACGCGGGAAGGTGCCGCCGTTGCTCTATTCCTCGGGGTCGGGTCGTTTGCTCAACTCGAACTTCCAGCTACCACGAACCGAGCGGTGTGCCTTCGGCTGCATCATCTTCTCCATGCTGGACCGCTCGAAGGCATTGCCGTCACGGTCACGGAACACGGCCAGCAGATGACGGGCCAATGATGCCCGGCCGCGTGGAGGTTCCTCGATCCAGCCGTTGACAACGAGTTGATGGAACACCTCTGCCAACTCCCCACGATCGCCCCGCCATGTGATGCGTGGGCCGGTCTGCCCGTCTGCAATGGGTTCCGGGGCCTGTTCATCCATCAGTTCACCAAGGCGCCGAATGAGGCGATCCTTGCCGGTGCGCATGATGGCGATGCCTTCGCGCCCCTCCGCCCTGCCTGCCCATTGCTCCACGAATTGCCGCCCCTCTGCGGTGCCTGGCTCGAAAGTGTTGAGCTCATCTACCAGCCGTTGAAGTTCAACCCGCAGTTCCTCGTTGTCGCTGAAACGCTGTGCGCACAACTCTACCTCAGCAACGAACTCCTCGATCCATCGGCGATAACCGTTCTCCGGGTCGGTCCTTCCCTTAGCTGGAACGACCTTGGCACCTTCGGGCAGTTGCGCATGATCCGCATCCGCTGCCAGCAGGCCATAATAGTGATCCACAACGAGGTCGTCGGGGTTATCGGGATCGGGTGCGGGTGGATAGGGAACAACGGCCTGCCATGCCCGCAGCGCACGGGTGTACGTGGTGCCGTATTGCTGCGCTCCGCGTTGATGCCGGAATACTTCGATCATGGCGTTGCGTTCATTCCGGAGCGGGTTGGCCAAGGGTCTCCATGATGTGCCACCAGCAGCGGGGAAGATAGCCAGCCGCATGAGTTGATTCATGACGCACACCTTGCCCTCCCGGATGAGTTCGGTGATCGCCGGGCCGAGGTCCCGGCCTTCGGTGACGCAGCCGCGAGGTGGGTCGTTGGGTGTGCGATATTCGATGCCACGGTACTGAGCCATCATAAGGCCCACACTCTCTAGACTGTACACCTTGCGCGGTGCCTTTGGCGCCGTGTTCTCCACGTCCTTCGTGTTCTCCATGGGATGCAGCAGTTAGACGGCCTTCATGACGGGCATCGTGAACAGGTCCGAGGCGGCGATCATGTCCGCGTGCTGTTCTCCGTCGAGGCGTAGGTACCGAAGGAAGGCCCCCTCCGTGCGGTGGCCGGTGATGGCCATGATCGTTTGCGCGGGGATTCCCCGGCGGTACAAGTTCGAGGCGAAGGACCGGCGGGCGGTGTGGGTGGTGATGAGTTCCCACTTGGCGCGGGCCGTGTCCCTCCGGATGCCTGCCTTAGTGATGCCCACGGATACACGATGCGACAACGAGGGCACCATTGCGGCGACCTCCTTCACGTAGTCGTTGAGTTTTTGGTTGGATATGGCCGGGGGCATCGTGCCGCCATACTTCACCAGCACGGCGCGAACGATCGGATGCAGGGGGATGACCACGGGCCTGCCCGTCTTTCCCGGACGGATGCGGATACGGTCGCCCTCGATGTGGTCTGCGCTCAACGTGGTGAGGTCCCCGAACCGTAGGCCGGTCCATGTACCAACGAGAAAGATGTCACGGGCGCGATCGAGGCGCGGGAGTGCGCTCAGATCGAGGTGGAACAGGTCGTTGAGTTCATCTTCGGTGAGGTACACCTTATCGCTGCGCTCCTCCGGTATCGTGATGGCGCGGGAGCGGAACTTGCTGTTGATCTCGTGGCCTTCCTCTGCAGCCGCGTTGACGAACATCCGCAGGGCACGGAGGTACTTGCCCACCGTATTGGTGGCAAGGCCGCATGTGGTGGTGAGGTACTTGGTAAACCCTTCCACGAACGCCCCATCGAGCGCGGTGAAGGGCACGCGGGTACCTCGGCGCGATGCTGCCAAGTAGTCCTTCAGCAGCCGGTGGGTGATGCGGTTGCGGCCGTGATAGGTGGAGTGCAGCGGTTTGCCGGTGCGCGGGTTCACGTTACCCTGGCTGCGCTCGATGAACTCTGCGATGAACCCCAGCAGGTCCGCACGGCGCTGTTCCTTGCGTCCGAGGGCATCGTTGAGGGCATCCCGCAGTTCATCCACTTCGGGTTCCCGGCCGTTGTCGGTGACGTAGTTCCGGAAGGTGGCCTTGGCATCCTTCAGAAGATCATCCAGCCGCTCGTTGAACTCCGGATGTTCCGGGAAGGCACGCGTTTCCTTGGCGCGTTGATAGTTGCGTTGGCCGGGGGTGTCGCACCAGTAGCGCGGATGGATAGCCTCCCCGCTGGGGTACACAAGGCGCCGGGCGCCCCAGCGGATGACGAAGTTGACGGGTGTCTCTGCCTTAGCGGATGCGTTCCGCAGGTTGAAGTTGAACTTGGGCATGGGGGTTCATGTGAGGGTGATACTGGATAGCCTCAAAGATACCCGCCGGGAGGTTCGGTTGTCGGTTTGGTTGTCGGTTTTTCTTTCTTTCACCCGCTACGGCCTTTCCTTGCCTTTCTCCCCGAAGGCCCGTATTTCTTCAGATGTAGCGCGGTTTAGAGGTGAACAAGGGGGTGTTGACAATACCATGGGTTCCGGTCCCGTCCGGTCCGCGAGAAGCCCCAGCCGAATGGCTGGGGCTTCTTCTTGATGGATAAGAGGACGGGATGCATGATCGAGGCAGCGCGCAAGCCGCAATTCCAAGTGCCCGATCAGCCACCAGACCATTCTCACCGTCCACCTCCGCTCGACCTCCGGACATCGCTGCCCGCATGACCCCACTCGCCGGTTCGGCCCAACCGCGTCAGGGGATGGCATCCTGTTATTTTCAATATTGTTTGAAAATACAAGCTTGATGACTTAGGTTTGGACCCGCTTGCCCGACGAACAATGGACCTAAAGGAAGCACGCGAGAGATTCATCGAGGCCTGGGGCGCCTTCGGCAGCGCATGGGGCATCAACCGCAGCATGGCCCAGGTGCATGCGCTGCTGCTCATCAGCCACGAACCGCTGAGCACGGAGGAGGTGATGGAGCAGCTCAATATCAGCCGCGGCAACGCGAACATGAACCTGCGCGCGCTGATCGATTGGAGCCTGGTCCGTCGGGTATTGAAGAGCGGAGAAAGGCGGGAATACTTCGAGGCCGAGAAGGATGTCTGGAAAGTGGCCACGCACATCACCCGCGAGCGGAAGAAGCGCGAGTTGGAGCCGTTGATCCGACTGCTCGATGAACTCGAGGACATCCCAGGTGCAACCGCCGAGGCCAAGGCCTTCCGCAAGACCACTCACGACCTGCACGACCTCACCACCCGCCTCGATACCTTGCTGGAGCACAGTACCAGACGCGATGTGCAATGGTTCGTGAAGGCCGCCACTACCCTGCTCAAATGATCACCCCTTTTTTTATCCGCAATATTTCAATACTTCCTGAAACATCAAGCCACAAGGACATGACCGAGATCCAACGCACCGCGCCACGCTCCGGCATCCGTGCCGTGGACCCCAAGGTGACCGCGCACTTCCATGCCAGCGCTGCGCTGTACCAGCGCTGGAGCGCAGAAGGCCACCTGCACTTCGGGCATTGGCAACCGTCCATGAGCATCCTCGATCGCAAGGCCATGCTCGAAGAGATGGTGATTCAGGTGGTGCGCAGGTTGGAACCGCGGGTGGCAGACCGTTTAGCCGACCTGGGATGCGGATACGGCAGCGCAGCGATGCTGGCGGCCCGCACCTTCGGCGTGGATGTGGACGCCTATACCGTGGTGGAGGAACAGGTGAGGATCGGGAAGGCGAAGGCCGATGCCGAAGGAGTGAGCGTGGCGCTTCACCAGCGCGATTTCCGGGATACCGGGCTCGCGAATGGCTGCATCGACGGCGTATACGCACTGGAGAGCCTCTGTTACGGGGCAGGTCATGGCAAGCGCGATGTGATCCATGAGGCGGCGCGCATCCTGAAGCCCGGCGGCCGCATAGCGCTTGTGGATGGCTTCCTGCTGAAGCCTGCGAACGGATGGCGCAGGCGCATGGTGCGCACGGTTGAGCGCGGCTGGGCCCTCCCCTGCTTCCCGCAGCGTGCGGCATTCATCGCAGCGATGGAGCAAGCGGGCTTCGTGGACATCCGCGTGCGCGACCTGGGCTGGAACGTGGCCCCAAGCGCGGTGCATGGCCCCGTGCTCATGATCCGTTGCTGGCTCGATCGCATCGGTTCAGGCGCCAGACTGGACGAACTCGAGCGCGCGCACCTGCGCAGCTGCATGCTGGGCATTCTGCTGGGCACCCAGCGCGACCTGTTCCGGTATCTGATGATCACCGCGCGAAAGGCATGATCCGATGAACCTCAATCTGGCCTCCTACGCCCTCTTCTTCCCTGCGATGCTCGCCATCGCCGTGGGCGTGGCGCAGACCTGCCACCGCCATGGGCGCATCTGGATGCTCCGGATCTTCGATGACGATGCGGCCTTCGTGGATGCCACGAACAATGTCCTGCTTGTGGGTTGCTATGCCCTGAACATCGGCTACATCGCCCTGGTCGTAGCGCATTGGGAGCCCATAACGACGGTGCAGGTGATGCTGGGCACCCTTAGCCGGCACATCGCCGTGATCCTCTTCACGCTCGCCGGACTCCATTACCAGAACATCGCCGTGCTCCTGATCTGGAGCAGTATCGCAAGGGCACGGCATATCGCGATGCAACGACCCGTCCAGCCTGAAGCAACTCTCCAACAACAACAGCCATGACCAGCAAGATCGTCCTCACCTACCTCATCTACGTGCCCATCACGCTGCTGCTCACGCTTTACGTGGCACGCACCCTCTTCCGCAACGGCCGTGTCTTCATGCTCGACATCTTCAAGGGCAAGGCCGACATCGCGGATGCCACCAACCGACTCTTCGAGGTCGGCTTCTACCTGCTCAACATCGGCTTTGCGCTGCGCATCATGCAGATCGGCCCGCGCTGGGACAATGACCCCTTCGACACCAACCAGGAGGTGGTGGAGGCACTGGCCGGAAAAGTGGGCGGCTTCGCGATCTACCTCGGCGTGATGCTCTTCCTGAATCTCTTCCTCTTCTTCCGCGGAAGGCGGAAAGCACGGCAGGCCGGCGGGAGCATCGATCCCGTTCCCTTGGTGAAGCAACCCACGGATCAATATGATGCCGGTCGAGACCGGCATGACCAGCCATGAAGATCATTCTTGCCGGAGGCACCGGAACCATCGGAAGGATCCTGCAACAGCGATTCACGGAGCGCGGGGATGAGGTGGCAGTGCTCACTCGCCGCACCGGCATCGGGCAGCACCCGGCCGCTCGAATGGTGCAATGGAACGGCCGCTCACGAGGCGCTTGGTGGAGCGAGCTGGATGGCGCCGATGCGGTCATCAACCTGGCTGGCCGCAGCGTGGATTGCCGCTACACCCCGGAGAACCGGGCGGCCATACTCAACAGCCGATTGGAGTCGACGCATGCGTTGGGCGAGGCCATGCTTTCGATCGCATCACCACCACCGGTGTGGATCAACCTGAGCAGCGCAACGGTCTATCGGCACGCGGAGGATCGCGCGATGGACGAGGAGACCGGAGAGCTCGGGGCCGACTTCAGCCCGCAAGTGGTGAAGGCGTGGGAGAACGAGTTCTTCCGTCACAAGCGCGAAGGCCTACGGCAAGTCGCCGTGCGCTGCGCCATCGTCTTCAGCGGCAAGGGCGGCGCTTTCCCTCGGTATGCGCAGCTGGTGCGCTGGGGACTTGGCGGACAGCATGGAAACGGCCAGCAGATGGTGAGTTGGGTGCATGAAGAGGACGTGGCGGGCTTCTTCGAGTGGCTCATCGAAGAGCCGAAGGCGCTCGGGGCCATCAATCTCTCTTCGCCCGGCCCTTTGCGCCAAGCGGAATTGATGCGGATCCTCCGGGAACGCATCAAGCCATGGATCGCGCTGCCCTCGCCGCGCTGGATGCTCGGGCTTGGCGCTCGCTTATTGGGCACGGAGACCGAGCTGGTGCTCAAGAGCCGATGGGTGCTTCCGACCCGCGCGCAAGAGCTGGGCTACCGATTCAAGATCGGTACGATGACGGAAGCCGTCGAGGCGCTGGTGGCCTAATCCACCGTCACCGACACACTGGCCTCCTCCTCCTTCTTGGCTCCCTTCAGTTCGGTGTCCTTGGTCACGCCGTCGAGCACTTCCAGGTTGATGCCGTCGCTCAGTCCTGTCTTGATCCATGTGCGCTTCCATTCCTCCCCGTTCTTCACCTGCACGAATGCGCTATCGCCCTTCGCGTTGAATTCCACCACGCTCTCGGGCACGGTGAGTACGCTGTCGCGACGCTCGAGCTCGATGTCGGCATTGGCGCTGTAGCCGCTGCGCAGCGCCTGGCCCTGTGCGAGCTTCACCGCTGCACGGATCTCGAACTGGATGGCGCCGTTCTCCTCCACGCCTTTGGGCGCGATGTACTCCAGCTCCGCATCCCAGGTAGCGCTCTCGATGGCGCCCACGGTGAGCACAACGGGCATGGCCAGGCGCACCTTGCCCACCTCGCTCTCATCCACCTTGCCTTGGAAGATCAGGTCGCTCATGTCAGCGATCGCAGCGATGGTGGTGCCTTCGTTGAAGTTGTTGCGCTCGATCACGCTATTGCCCTCCTTCACAGGCACGTCGAGCACCATGCCCTCGATGGTGCTGCGCACGATGGTATTGCCCGCGCTGCTTCGGCTGATGCCGTCGCGCACGACTTGCAGCGCCTCTTTGGCTGCTTCAAGGTCCTGCTTGGCGCTGCGCAGCGCGATATCGAAGCGCTGCATCTCCGCTGCGCTGATCACGCCTTTATCGAGCAGCGGCTTGTTGCGGTCGAAGTCCATCTGGGCGTTCTGCGCATTGATCTCCGCCGTGCGCACGCGGTTCTCAGCATTGCTTAGGCTGAGCATGTCGGGCACGATCTGGATCTTGGCGAGGGGCTGGTCCTTCTTCACCTGCTGGCCGGCTTCGACGTAAAGCTCGCGGATGATGCCGCTGACCACGGGCTTGATCAGGATCTCCTTGCGCGGCACGATCTTGCCGTTGGCCACGGTCTTCTTGATCACATTGGCCTTCTTGGGCCTCTCGATGGCGAACTCATCGGGCTTCTTGGCGCCTTTGCTGTACAAGAAGGCGAAGGACCAGAGCACGACAAGGACGACGGCGGCGATGAGCAGGTAGCGGAGGATGCGTTTCATGCGCGGTTCAAGGATTGGAGATTCGTTGCTTGGTGCTGATGGTCATGCGCCGGCCTGCGGCTGAGTCGATCTTCCGGGTCGGACGTGGCGGTCGGGACTGGCTCGTGCTCATGATCGCGTTCATCATTTATCCGCCCTGAGCGCATCGACCACCCGTATGGCGAGCGCGCGCCTCGCGGGGAACAAGCCGGCGAGCACGCCGCTGACCACGAGCACCGCGAGGGCCACCAGCGCAGTGACGAGGTCGATCTCAGGCTTGGCGAAGAAGGCGCCTTCCAGGCCAGCGCTGCTCACGGCCTCTAGCAGGAGCATGCCGAGGAGCAATCCGCTATAGCCGGCGATGAGGGTGAGGGTGAGGGCCTCGAGGACGATCTGTGCGGTGATGCGCCCCGGGGTGGCGCCGATGCTGCGGCGGACTCCGATCTCGTTGGTGCGTTCGCGGATCACCACCAGCATGATATTGCTCACGCCCACCACCCCTGCGATGAGGGTGCATATTCCCACGAACCACGCCAGGGCCGTGATCGCCGTGAGCAGGTCATTGGTCATATCGAACATCTCCTCCACGTTGAAGCTGCCGAAGGCCATGTCATCATCCGGGTGCACGCGGTGCTTCACGGCCAGCAGCTTCTTCACATCGGCCTGCACCTGGGAGGCCGGGGTGCCGGGCTGGGCGGTGATCGCGAACCAATGGACTTGATTGAGCGCATTGAACGCCGTTTGGAATGTGGAGAATGGCACGTAGATCACGGCCGTCTGATCGTCCCCCATCTCCGCGCTGGCCTTGGGCATATGAACTCCCACGACCTGGAAGTACACGCCATTGATCCGGATCCAGGAGCCGAGCACCTTCTCATCCGGCTCGTAGAGCAATTGCACGGCGCGCCTGCCGACCACGCACACTTTGCGCTTCTCGAGCACATCGCGCTCGTGCAGGAAGCGGCCTTCCTCCACATACGTGCCCTGTATCCGCATGATCGAAGGCAGATCTCCATTCACCGTCAGCGCTGCGGTCTTGTTGCCCCGCACCACATTGTTGCCGCCGCGCCAGCCACCCAGCTGCAGCCGGGGGGCCAATGCCTCGATGCCCTTCACCCGCTGGCTGATCAGCGCGATGTCGTCGTTGTCGAAATCGAAATAGCGTCCGCGCGGAAGGCCCTTGTAGGGCAAGGAGGTGGTCTGGGCCCACACATAGCAAGCGTTGCTGGCCCAGCCTTCGAAAGCGCCCGCCACACCGTTGCTCAAGCCATTTCCCGCGCCCAGCATGAGGATGAGCATGAAGATGCCCCATCCCACGCCGAATGCCGTGAGGAAGCTGCGCAGCTTGTTACGGCTCAGCGTCTGCCAGATCTCGCCCCATCGCTCGCGGTCGAACATCTTCAGCTTCGGGTTGGAGGTTGCAGGTTCACCGAGGTCCCGGGTTGCTCATTCATCGCGCAGGGCTTCGATGGGACGGATGCGGGCGGCGCGGCGCGCGGGCATGAGGCCTGCGAGCGTACCGGTGATGATGAGCAGGATGAGCGCTTGGATGGCGATGCTGATGTCCACTTCAGGCTGGCGGAACATGGGGCCGCCGGGCAGCAGCCGTGCGATGGCTTCCAAGGAACCCAGCCCGAGCAGCAGCCCCCCGTAGCCTGCGGCACTGGTCACGATCAGCGCTTCCATCATCACCTGGCCCATCACGGACCGCGGGGTCGCGCCCAATGCCTTGCGCACCCCGATCTCACGGGTGCGCTCCTGCACCACGATCAGCATGATGTTGCTCACGCCCATGATGCCCGCGATGATGGTGCCGATGCCCATGACCCAAACGAAGGTGCTGATGGCCATGAAGACGCCGCTGAACATAGTGTAATTCTCAAGCGAGTTCTCCACCCATATCGCGCGCTCATCAGAAGGGTCGAAGTTGTGGCGCGCGGCTAGGATGCTCTTCACACGGCTAACGGCGCGCTTGCTCTCATCGAGCGTGGCATGGCCGAGCGTGAAGTGGAACTCGTCTATCGCGGTGTAGGCGCCGAAGACGCGCTGCGCGGTGCTCAAGGGGATGAAGACCTTGCTTCGCTGGTTCTGTCCCTGCGTCTGCTCGAAGCGGTAGACCCCCACCACCTCGAACGGGATGCCGTTCACCTGGATCCAATGGTGCAGCGGGTCCTCAGCGCCGAAGAGCTTCTCGCGCGCATCGTTGGCGATGACGATCACCTTGCGCCCTTCGATCTGGTCCGGCTCGTTGATGTAGCGGCCGGCTTCAATGATCTGCGATTCCACGTGGAAGTACGCGGGCTCAATGCCTTGGATGGTGTAGTTGCCATAGCGCTCACCGTTGTTCAGCACGCTCTCGCCGCGCCAAAGCCAGTACTCCCCGCTGCTATGCTCCAGCTCGCGGACGCCCAGCCGCAGGGCGGCCATGTCCGCATTCTCCAAGGTCACCCGTCGGTTCGGGGGCAGGCCCTTCCATGGCCTCAGGGTCGTTCCGCCGCGCACATGGATGGTATTCACGTTCTGGTTCCGGAAGCCGTACTCGAAGCCATTGCGCAGCCCCTTGCCGAGTCCCAGCAGGATGATGAGCATGAAGATGCCCGTGAATACGCTGATGCCCGTGAGCGCCGCCCTCAGCTTGTTCTTGCCGATGCTCTCGAAGACCTCGCCCCATTTCTCCCTATCGAACATCGGCCATCAGGCTTGCAGGGTCCATGTGCGCATTCTCGATCAGTCCATCGCGCAAGTAGATCACGCGTTGAGTGGCAGCGGCCACCTCGCGCTCGTGCGTCACGATCACCACGGTGAGGCCGAGGTCCTTGTTCACGCTGGTGAGCAGGTCCATCACTTCATGGCTGGTGGTGCTGTCCAAGGCGCCGGTGGGCTCATCAGCGAGGATGATCTTCGGGCTGCTGATGAGCGCGCGCGCGATGGCAACGCGCTGCTTCTGCCCGCCGCTCATCTCATTGGGCATGTGCCTGGCCCAGTCCTTCAGCCCCACCTTCTCGAGCATGGATAGCGCCAGGTCATTGCGCTTGCGGCGCGCCACGCCCTGGTAATAGAGCGGCAGCGCCACGTTCTCCATGGCGTTCTTGAAGCCGATCAAGTTGAAGCTCTGGAACACGAAGCCGATGTACTTGCTCCGCAGCAGGGCATTCTCCGTCTCGCTCTGGCCCTTGATGAGCATGCCATCGAGCAGGTACTCTCCCTGGTCGTAGCCATCAAGGATGCCGATGATGTTGAGCAAGGTGCTCTTGCCGCTGCCGCTGGCACCCATGATGCTCACCAGTTCGCCGCTGCCGATGTGCAGGTCGATGCCCTTTAGCACGGGCAGGATATTGGCCCCCATGCGGTAGGCTTTGCGGATGCCTTTGAGATCGATCATCGCGGCTGGAATGCGGCAGCGGGCCGAAAGTACCGGCCGTGACTTGCGCCCTGCTTCTCCCTACACGAACGGCGGAGCCCTCGGAAGAGCGGCCCCATAAGGTCAAGCGTTAAAGAACCGGGAGCAATGCTACTGCTTCACCACTTGTACGCGTTCCACCAAACGGCCATCCGGCATGCGAAGCCCTAAGGAGTAGGTGCCTGCATCAAGCTTCGCCATGGGGATGTCCACGGCTCGGGATTCCTGGAGCGGGATCACGGCAACCAAGCGGCCGGTGACATCAAACAGCTCGATCACCGAAGCAGGCGCCCATGCGCTGCTCAGGTCCACACGAATGCCATCGGCTGTAGGATTCGGCGCAACGCGCATTCCGGGCCTGATCCCGCAGCCCAACAGTTCCACAACACGGCTCACGGACTCCTCGCCTGTGATGTCCGTTTGGCGGATGCGGTAATAGGTCACCTCGCTCGCCGGAAGTTCTGGATCAACGAACAGGTATTCCGTCAAGTCCTGGGTGTTGCCCACCCCGTTTACACGACCTGCCTCTTTCCAGGAAAGACCGTCGATGCTGCGCTCAACAGCAAAGTGGCTGTTGTGCCATTCGCTCCCGGTGGCCCACTCGATCAAAGCCTGTCCATCCGCGCATTCAGCCTCCACGCTCAGCAATTCAACCGGCAGCGTGCAATTCAGCGTGGCCGTCCCGGTCCAGTCGAGCAGGAAGCCGCTCGCACCGGAATTCGCTGACCAGCCGTTGATCATGATGTAATAGACCTGACCGGCGGTAACGTTCATCTGTGAGACCCATTGGTCACCTGTCACGGTCTCTGATGCGTCTGCTGCGCCATTGCCAAGCCCCGTATTCCCATTACCCGAGTTGATCGCGTATGAGCAGCGCACGGGCGTTCCGAGCGCGCCGCAGGTCACGTTGGGGCCGAATACGACAGGATCGAAGTCCTCAGCGTTGTTGTTCGGGTTGATCGTGAAGGCGAGTGTTCCGCTGGTCTGAATCTGGATTCGGTACCAATTGGTGTAGTTCTCCGAGGTCACGCACCCTGTGCAGCCCTCGGCGGTGATTCCCGGGCCCGGAGAGGCATCGGAGAAGGGTGTATCCACGCATACCGGCGTGGCGAAGGCGCAATCACTGTTCGAGGTGCCGCTGGGCCCGCCTGCGCAGGGCACACAGCTGATGGTGGCGGTCCAGCCGGCCAATTGCACGCTGCCATCAGAGACGAAGCGGAAAGTGAGGCAGCCGCTGGGGTTGTTCGCGGTGATGACGCCCGGGGAGGTGGTGCAATTGCTCCATAGCGCTGGGCTGTTCTGCACCGGACCATTGAGGATGGAGAGGTAGTCGCAACAACTGTTCGGGCCAAAGCACAGGAAGTACGTGTCGTTCATCGAGAATTGCGTGAACGTCGCGCGCACGCACATGCCCGCTTGGTTCGGGCAGAATGTCCTGAAGATGTTATTCACGTTCGCCGCATAATTGCCTGCAGCACCGCCGTTGTCGTAGTAGGTGCCGGAGCAGGTGGTCACCATGCAATTGCCCGTGTAGGTTCCCTGCTGGCCCACGGTGGAATGCGAATATGTCTGCGCAATAAGTGCAGGACCGGCGATAGCAGCCGCCAACAGCAGTGCGATTCTAATGGACCAGCTCATGGTACTGGGGTCTTGGAACCAGCGGCGAGAGCAGCTGCGCGGTATGCCAGGTATGCCTGACGGTCGCTCTCGCTAAGATGTTCTATGACCAGCGCCTCGAAACGATCGCGCGAGAAAAGCAGGATGCGTCGGTTGATGTACGGATCCTCGACAAGGACATCCGCAGATTGCGTCCGGAGGGCATCGTAAGCGTGCAGATCCAAGCCGAGGATCTCCGCATCGGTGGGGTCGCGGAACAAGGGCCCGTCCTGCACCTGGAAAGAACGGCCATAGTAGAGCAGCAGGCCAACGTACTTATAGTGGCTGTGCTGCCGCATATCCTCGATGTGTTCCGGAGCGAAGCGCGCCTGCAACTTGTCCAGCGCAGCACCTTCTTGCGCATTCGCGCCAAGCGCCATGGGCAGTAGGAGGATCAGGATGGAGCGCATCGGAGACAATGATCCCTGCAAGTTATGGAAACCACGGTGCGGCTGGGTGCATATCAAAGACGGGCCATCATGGATGCAGGATGCCTGATAGCGGCCCTATCCCCACAACGCCCGGTTCATTTCCCAAGCGGTTCAACGCTGCTTATCCGCAAAGCACCCGGGTAGCTTCGCCGCATGCTTCGAATCAGCCTATCCATCGCATTGCTGGCCATTTCAGGCCTGCTGGCCGCGCAGAACGTCTTTCAGCGTGCCGTTCTCAACGATACCATGCCCAACCTGGCGCCCAATCCGGGCTTCGAGGAGATCACCAAGGCTTCCTGCGTGTGGACCACCGACCCCGAGAAATTCGCCGCCAACGTCACCGGGTGGAGCTCGCCAACGCAGACCACTCCCGACCATTTCAGCACCACCCTCGACCCCGAATGCTGGGCTCATCCGAAGCAGCACAGCGGCGGCAAGCAGAGCACGCACAGCGGCCAGGGCATGGTGGGCATCAAGACCTACGGCAAGGGCAACACGCCCACCTTCTGGCACGAGTACGTCCAGGCCGAACTGAAGGAACCGCTGCAAGCCGGCGTGCGCTACATCGCCGAGGTCTGGGCCTTGCGCGCCGTGAAGAGCAACGACGCCAGCAACAATGTGGGCCTGCTCTTCACCGATGCGCCCATCAGCACGCGCGACCGGCTGCCGCTGCACATCACCCCCACGGTGAATGAGGAGAGGCTCATCAAAAGCGGCTGGCACAAGGTGCGCGGCGTGTTCGACGCCACGGGCAGTGAGCGCTTCGTGGTCATCGGGAACTTCTATGGCGATGATGCCACCCAGCACGAGCGACAGCCCCAAGGCGAGCGCGGCGCCTACTATTTCATCGACGATGTGAGCGTGCGCGTAGCACCGCCCGGAACAGCCTTGACCCCGAAGCCTAAAGAGAGCCTGCCTCCCCCGCCGCGCCCCGTGGTGCCCGACCACGTGAGCAGCACCACGGTCGACATCCACCAAGTGGAACCGGCCGTGGGCACACGCGTGCGCTTGGACAACGTGCAATTCGATTTCGACAAGGCCGAGCTGCTGCCCGGCTACGAGAAGGAATTGGAGAAGCTCGTGGACCTGATGACCGACTTCCCGTACCTGCGCGTGGAGATCGAGGGCCACACCGATGATCAGGGCAGTGACGAGTACAACCTCAAATTGAGCGATGCCCGTGCCAAGGCCGTGGTGGATTACCTCTTGAAGAAGAAAGTGGAACAGGAGCGATTATCCTGGATGGGCTACGGAGAAGGCAAGCCATTGCAGCCGAACGATAACGAGGCCAACCGTGCCATCAATCGGCGGGTGGAGTTCCGCGTGATCGAACGTTAGGCTGACGTGCGGCCCTACTGCGCTTTCAGCAAGGCTGCCTGTTGCTCGCGCATCTTCTCGGTGTAGGGCAAGTCCCACTCGAAATTGCCTGTCTCGCGGTTGTACCGGCAAATGCCGAAGGGCTCATCAAGAATGGAATAGTCCACACCTTCCTGCGGCTGGATCATGATCATATCCACATTCATCCCGAAGCCGCCGATCCATTCCTCGGGCGTTGGTCCGAACAGGATGAGCTTGATCCGTTTGCTCACATAGCCGGACGCGGAATAGGTCAAGAGCCATTCTCCGTTGCGGCCGAGGTCCAACTCATACTTGGAACTATCGTTCGTTGCCGCCAGCTCCCAACGGCCCCACTTGAGGTCGATGGCCTCAACGGTGATGCCGGTGAGCCGCTCACCGGTCCTGATGTCCTTCACCGCGCCAAAGACCACCACATCGGGTTGAGCGATCGTGAAGGCCGAGATCAACCCGGCAATGGACAGCAATAGGAAGCGCATGGCGGCAAGGTAGCGGGTGCCGATCTTCGCGGCATGCCTGCCCTCCGCTTCCTCGACAGCGCCCGCAAGGAGTTCGCCTACTACCGCACCCTGGGCGAGAAGACCTTCAACCAGCTGCCCGACGCTGACCTCTTCCGTGAGCCGGCGCCCGGCAGCAATTCCATCGCGGTGATCGTTCAGCACCTGCATGGCAACATGCTGAGCCGATGGACCGATTTCCTCACCTCGGACGGCGAGAAGCCCTGGCGCAACCGTGAGGGAGAATTCGAGCCCGGCGTCACCACGCGTGAGGAGGTGCTGCGCCTATGGAACGAGGGCTGGGATAGGCTCTTCACCGCCATCGATCCGCTCACAGCTGAACAACTCGATGGCATCGTTCACATCCGTACCGAACCGCACACCGTGGCGCAGGCCATCACGCGCCAGCTGGCGCATGTGCCCTATCACGTGGGACAGATCGTGCTGCTGGGCAAGCTCTTCAAGGGCGAAGGCTTTCAGAGCCTCTCCATTCCGCGCGGAGGCACGGCGGCCTTCAACAAGGACAAAGGGATGTGAAGCATCGGCCGAACGACCTTCGCCCCATGGACCCACGCGCCGAAGCCTTCCTCCGCCTCTTGAAGATCATGGACGAATTGCGCGAGCAATGCCCATGGGACAGGAAGCAGACGCTAGAGACCCTGCGCCCGCTCACCATCGAGGAGACCTACGAGCTGGGCGACGCCATCCTGGAAGGCGACCTTGACGGCGTGAAGAAGGAACTGGGCGACCTGATCCTGCACATCGCCTTCTATGCGCGCATCGGAAGGGAGAAGGAGGCCTTCGATATCACCGATGTGCTCAACGGAATCTGCGAGAAACTCATTCGCCGGCATCCGCACATCTACGGTGATGTGAAGGTGAAGGACGAGGAGGAGGTGAAGGCGAATTGGGAGCGCATCAAGCTTCAGGAGAAAGCCGAGGATCCCGGCGCTGGCTACTCAGGAACGCTTCGATCCTCCCGCAGTGACCGGTCGGCGGAGCCTAGCGTCCTGGAAGGCGTGCCCAAGGGCCTGCCGAGCCTGGTGAAAGCCATCCGCATTCAGGACAAAGCACGCGGCGTCGGCTTCGATTGGGAGCACAAAGAGCAGGTATGGGACAAGGTGCATGAAGAGCTCAGCGAACTGAAGGCCGAAGTGGATGCATGCAGCGCCAAACAAGCGGACGAGATCGGTGACGTGCTCTTCAGCGTGGTGAACTACGCGCGTTTCCTGGGCGTGGATCCGGATGAGGCCCTCGAGCGCACCAACCGCAAATTCATCAGCCGTTTCCAATTCCTCGAGCGCGAGAGCCGAAAGGACGGCAAGCGCATGGGGGAGATGAGCCTGGCGGAGATGGATGTGTACTGGGAAAGGGCGAAGGGCCTCTGAATCATGAAGCCATTCCTGCGTTCATTGCTGCTCAGCCTGATGCTTGGCATCCTGGAAGCCATGCGCGAGGTGGAGGCCATTGAGGCTGACCGTCTCGATGCGCGCTGGGTGATGCGCATGCCCTCCCCGCTTGACCATCCTGAACGCTGCTGGTTCTGGAACGGAAGCTCGCTCGCGAACTGACCCGTGGGGCGTATGGTTAGTCCGACTACCTTGGCGGGGCCATCACCAACCCCATCCGACATGAAGCATCTTTCCGCGCTCCTCCTCACCCTGCTCCTTGCACCCGCGCTGTTCGCCGCACAGGGCGGTCCTGACGCTTACGGCTACATCTGGAAGGACAGCAACGAGCCCGGTGGCCCTGTGTTCAGCTGGATTGACATCACCACTACCGGACAGATGATCATGGGCTTGGGCGACGATAACGTGGTCGGACCGATCGTGATGGAAACCGACATGCCCTTCTACTGGTATGCCCGGAAGAATCTGTGGATAGGGAGCAACGGCTATGTCGCCTTCAACGGCGGCAACCTCGCATCGCCCTTCCCCATGATCCCCACCAACGGCGGAGTGAACGACTACGTGGCAGGCATGGCCAGCGACCTGAACTTCCTCGGATCAGGCAACCCAGGCCGTTGCTACCTGCTCGATACCGGCGATACCACCATCATCTCATGGATCGATGTGCCTTTCTGGTCACCCACCGCGCCGACGTACACCGGCAGCAACACCTTCCAGATCATCCTGAATAAGCTGGATAGCAGCATCACGGTGCAGTACCTCACGCAAACGGGCCTCACGCAGAACAACGAGCTGAAGCTCGGCATCGAGAGCGTCGCCGGCAGCATCGGCCTGCAGCATAGCAGCAACGTGTACCCGGTCACGGGCATCGCCATCCGTTACTACATGCCCCCATCGAGCACCTTGCAGATCCTGGATGCCACGGTGGGCTGGAACGGCCAGCCGGGCTCCAACGGCATTTTCCGCTCGCGCAATGGATCGAGCTATTCCATGGTGGCCAACGCACTCAACGTGGGCAATACGGATACGGGCCCCTTCGGCTTCGCGGGCGCTTTGGTGAATTCCGTCGGAGCCACGCAGATCACCGCGACGCAGCCCATCGGCAACATCGTGCCCGGCCTCGACACAACTGTGCTCTTCGCTCCGACCTGGGTTCCGAACCCGGCAGGCACCTACCGCTTCAATACCACCGTGAGCGGCCTCACCGGCGAATTGGTGACCCTGAACAACACGCAAACGCAGGAGATCGTGGTGGTGGACACCACCACCGCCATCCAGGACCTGCGATATCACGGCCTGACTGACAACGGCGTGGGCCTGAGCTGGAACGGGGGCAATGGCGGCGTGGGCATGTACATCAAGCCGCCCTACTACCCCGCCTACGCCACGCACACCACGGTGCGCATCGTGAGCAACATCGGGCTGGCCGGATATACCATGAAGGTGTACGATGATGACGCGCCCGGCGGCCTGCCCGGCACCCTTCTCGACTCTGTGAACATCCCTGCGGCGCAAGCCATCGCTGGCGATCAAGTGATCCCGCTCTCCGCTCCTATCACCATCACCAGCGGCGGTGTTTATGTCCAGTGGTACATGCTCGGCGCCGACATCAACATCGCCGTTGACATCACCCCGCCCTTCTCCCTCAACAGCTACGAAGTGATCGATGGCGTTTGGGCCGAATACCGCGACCGTACCATCCAGGATTTCTTCATCGGCCTGCGCTTGGGGCAAGTGCCCGTCTTCGATGCTGGCTGCAATGGCTTCTTCAATCTCCTTGATGGGCAGGCCATCGGGTCGCCTACTGCCATCCGACCTTGGATCCGCAACTATGGCAATCAGGTGCTGACCTCCATCGATGTGCATTACCGATTCGGCAATGGCAACGTGGTCACGCAGGCCTACTCCGGACCGGCCATCAACCCCGGGGCGCAGCAGCTCTTCACCTTCAGCACCTCTTACGCCCCAACGGGCGATGAGACCGGCAGTCTCTGTGCATGGACCACACTGCCGAACGACGCGGTGACCGCGAACGACACGTCGTGCGTCCTTGTGAACACCTACGTCGGCATCAACGAGAATGCGCTCAACGCGGTCGTTATCGGACCTGTGCCGGCCGATCAGGAACTGAGGCTGCTGGGGCTCCCCGCTGGGATGTACGGCATCGTGATCACAGATGCCGCAGGCCGAACCGTGAGCGAGTTTCATGCTGCCCATGGCGGCGCTTGGGTTCTGCCCACCCACGACTTGCCAGCGGGTGCCTATCAACTCGTGCTAACGACCGGAAGCGTTCGCAGGGCCTTGGGTTTCGTGGTGCAGCATTGAACCGGCTGAAGGGGTTGGCGGTCCATGGCGCGAGCAGCTGGAGATGATCATCACGGAGCGCTTCGTAATGCTGAATTTCCCCAAGACCGGGAGCAGCTTTGCGCGTGAAGCGGTGAAGCAGGCGCATTTCCATCATCCGCCGACGCTACGCCAGCGCATGGCGTGGCGCATGGGCGCGCCGCAACGCATGCTGAAGGATGTGCTGATGAAGCCCAACCTCTTCAACGCCGAGCACGCCGCCAAGGCGAAGGAGGTGGCCCACGGCGCCTATTGCCAGGTCCCGGAGGAGCATCGCAACAAAGCGATCGTCACCGTGGTTCGCGAACCCATGGCCCGGATCATTTCGCTCTACGAGTTCAGGGCCTGGGCCAAGGACCCGAGGCTCGACACCGATGCAGTGCGAACCTCCCTCCCTCATTTCCCGGAGATCAGCTTCGCCGAATACTTCGACTTGCACATGGGCTGGGCATATGAGGCTTCCGCGCCGCCGGGCATGCGCACGCGGGTCGGGCCGCTCACCTTGCAATTCATCCGCATGTACGCACGCGACCCGTTGACCACCGCCCTGGCTCTCCACGACGGCATGGACCTGCGGCTGCAATGGCGGCAGCATTTCCCGCGCATCGCCTTCTTGCGCACCGAGCGCCTCAACATGGAATTGCGCCGCTTCCTCCGGCGCGAGGGCTACTCCAAGGCCAGCTTGCGCTTCATGAGCGAAAAGCAGCGCGTCAACCGCTCCGGACGCTCGCAAGCCCTTTACTTCACGGCCGGAATGGCCAAGGAGGTGCGTTGGCGAGAGCGCTTCTTCTATCAGCTGTTCCCGGATTACCTGAGCGCCCACGACCGCGCCTGAAACGCACAAGCACTGAAACGCATGGACCGCGACCAAACCGTATTCGACCTGATTGACAAGGAACGTTGGCGCCAGACCGTGGGCCTGGAGCTGATCGCGAGCGAGAACTACGTGAGCGACCAAGTGCTCGAGGCGCAAGGCAGCGTGCTCACGAACAAATATGCCGAGGGCCTGCCCGGGAAGCGCTACTACGGCGGCTGCGAGTTCGTTGACGAGGTGGAGAACCTGGCCATCGAACGCGTTAAGAAGCTCTTCGGCGCAGCCTGGGCCAACGTGCAGCCGCATAGCGGGGCTCAAGCCAATGCTGCTGTCATGCTCGCATGCTTGAAGCCCGGTGACACCATCCTCGGATTCGACCTGAGCCATGGCGGCCACCTCACGCATGGCAGCCCGGTGAACTTCAGCGGGAAGCTCTATCGCCCCACCTTCTATGGCGTTGACAAGGCCACCGGCCGCGTGGACATGAACAGCGTGCGCGAAACGGCCATGCGCGAACGCCCCAAGCTGATCATCTGCGGTGCCAGCGCCTATAGCCGCGATTGGGACTATGCCGCATTCAGGGCCATCGCCGATGAAGTGGGCGCGATCCTAATGGCCGATGTGAGCCACCCGGCCGGATTGATCGCCGCCAAGCTCCTGAATGACCCGTTGCCGCATTGCCATGTGGTGACCACCACCACGCACAAGACCCTTCGGGGCCCGCGCGGCGGCCTGATCATGATGGGCCGCGACTTCGAGAACCCATGGGGCCTCACCACGCCCAAGGGTGAGGTGCGCATGATGAGCGCGGTGCTTGACGGAGCCGTATTCCCCGGAACGCAGGGCGGTCCGCTTGAGCATGTGATCGCCGCCAAGGCCGTCGCTTTCGGCGAAGCGCTATCTCCTGACTTCACGGTTTACGGCAAGCAAGTGATCGCTAACGCAGCTGCCATGGCTCAAGCGTTGACGGACAAGGGCTACCATATCGTGAGCGGCGGCACGGACAACCACTGCATGCTCATCGACCTGCGCAACAAGGACCTTACTGGAAAGGAAGCGGAGCGGCTGCTGGGCCTCGCGCACATCACGGTGAACAAGAACATGGTGCCCTTCGACGACAAGAGCCCTTTCGTGACCAGTGGCATCCGCATCGGCACAGCCGCCATCACCACGCGCGGGCTGCTCGAGGTGGACTGCAAGAAGATCGTGGAGATGATCGACACCACCCTGCGCAGCAATGGTGACGCAGGCGAACTGGACCGCGTGAAATTCTATGTGGGCGGCATGATGCGCCTGAAGCCGCTCTACGGCTGGGAAGTGGCGAGCTGATCGATGCTGCAACGGATCAAGCTGGCGTGGCAGGAGCGCCAAGAGCGCTCCAGGACCGCACGCAGCGTGCGCGACCGCAGCGCCATCTTAGCAGCGAAGGGGTTCTGCGCTGAGGATGCGCTCGTGCTGACCGGGGATCCGCGTGGCGGCACCACCTGGCTCATGGAGACCTTGTGCGCCTGGCCCGGCACTGCCCTGAATTGGGAGCCCTTGCACCATGCATTCGGCATCGTGCCCGCCGCAATGCGTTGGGGCAAACGGCCATTCATACCGGAGCACGACCGTGATCCGGAGCGGTTCGCCATGATGCGCGAATCGCTGAGCGGCCACCGCAATACCGAATGGACCCTCCGTTACTGCACTCGCGAGCAGGCGATCGGCGCGGAGCGGCTCCTCACCAAATTCGTCCGCGCCAATCTTCTGCTGCCGTGGATGACGACCAGCATCGCATTCAAGCGAAAGCCCATCCTTCTGCTCCGCCATCCGGTGCCCACCGTGGTCTCTCAGCTCAAGGCCTTCCCGGACCCTTCCCATCATGCGGCTGCTCACACGGTGCCCGACCAGCTGTTCAACGAGCGCCATTTGCAGCACTTGGAGATGATCAACCGCCTTGCCCCCGGCTTGGAGCGGCAGTTGGCGCTTTGGTGCGTGAATAACCTCTCCACGCTTCGGCATCCTCGCCACGGGCGAGATTGGATCGTGGTCTACTATGAGGAGCTTCTTCTGGACCCGGCAGCAAGCCTTGAGCGGATCGGAGCTGCATGGGGGGTGCAGCCGGATGCGTGGATCGATCACGCGCGCCGCGACCGATCGAGTGCGACTGATTTCATGCGCGACCGGCTCAGCGACCCTGCGGCGCAAGCGGCGAAGTGGATGCAACGCATTGATCCGGCGCAGGCCGCCCGGCTGCAGGATATCCTCGACCACTTCGGCATCGATGAGTACTGCCTTGCTTCAGCAAGACCAACAGCCGTCGCGCTGGATCGATAGGCCTCCGATTCACGGCCCGCTTGACTGATTTACGTTACTTCGGCCGCTCCATGCCCGGCCATGTTCTTCAACTCCGTTGAGTTCGCTCTCTTTCTGCCGGTGGTCTTCGGCATTTTCTGGTGGATTGAGCGCCGGTCCTTCCGTGCGGGGACCGTCTGGCTTCTGGGAACGAGCATGTTCTTCTACGGCTGGTGGGATTGGCGGTACCTTGCTCTTGTACTGTTCAGTGCAGGGCTCGATTACGCGGTTGCTCTCGCGCTGCCCAAGACGAGCAAGCGCGGTCTGCTCTTGGCGGTGAGCCTGGTGGGGAATCTGGGCTTGCTGGGGTTCTTCAAGTACCATGACTTCTTCGTGACCTCCTTTGCAGAGGCATTCACGTTATTCGGAATGCCCATGGAAGGGCGGACGCTCAATCTGGTGCTGCCGGTCGGCATCAGCTTCTACACCTTTCAGAGCATGAGCTATACCATTGATGTGTACAGGCGGCAAATGGAGCCCACCCGCGACCCGGTGGCGTTCGGGGCTTATGTCCTGTTCTTCCCGCAGCTGGTGGCCGGCCCTATTGAGCGCGCCACGCAGCTCATCCCGCAGTTCCTGCGCCTGCGCCGTTTCGAGCCTGCCCTGGCGGCCGATGGATTGCGCCAGATGCTCTGGGGCCTGTTCAAGAAGGTGGCCGTGGCCGATCAATGCGCTCCGGTCGTCGACTCGGTCTTCGGCGATGGCGATGGAATGCCCGCAAGCGCGCTGCTGGTCGGCGCAGTGCTGTTCGCCATCCAGACATCTATTGCGACTTCAGCGGCTACAGCGACATCGCCATCGGATGCGCGCGGCTCTTCGGCTTCACGCTCATGCGCAATTTCGCCTTCCCGTATTTCAGCCGTGACATCGCAGAGTTCTGGCGCCGCTGGCACATCTCACTCAATACGTGGTTCCGCGACTACCTGTACATCCCGCTGGGCGGCAGCAAGGGGTCCGCATCGCTCAAGGTGCGGAACATCCTCTTGGTGTTCCTTATCAGCGGCTTTTGGCACGGTGCCAATTGGACCTTCATCGCCTGGGGTGCGATCAACGCGCTGTTCTTCCTGCCTGTGCTGCTGAGCGGCCGGAACCGTGCGAATCTGGGGACGGTTGCCGAAGGCCGTCTGCTTCCCAGCCCGCGCGAGTTCCTGGGCATGGCCGGCACCTTCGGAATCGCCGTGCTCGCCTTCATCTTCTTCCGAAGCGATTCGGTAACGGATGCCGTCGATTTCATCGCCAGGATGGCCTCGGCCACGTTAATAGCGCCCAGCGGCCTGCTCACCCCATTGCTCGTGGTGCCGCTCGTGGTCCTCTTCGCTGCCGAATGGCTCCAGCGGGAAAGGCAGCACGCGTTGGCCATTGAACACCTTCCGCGCGCGGCCCGGTGGAGCATCTACCTGCCTTTGGCGCTTTGCGTCAGCCTGATGAGCGGCGAGGCCGTCACCTTCATCTACTTCCAGTTCTGAGCCATGCGCGGCGTCATCATCCGGTTCTTCCTGTTCGGGCTGCTCTTCATGTCAGCCGGCGCGCTGATCAAGCGCATGCTGCCTTATTGCTGGGGCAATGCCTGGTACACCGACAAGCATGAGGCCCTTCACGCGATGACCGTGCCGCCGACCATCTTCTTCTTCGGCTCCAGTCGCGTTTACCGGCACCTCGCTCCAACAGTGTTCGACAGCGTGCTTGTGGCCAATGGCAAGCCAATGCGATCGTTCAACCTCGGAGCCCCGGGCACCTTTCCGCCCGAAGCCTATCACCTCATCGAAGGTGCCTTGGAGGCGGGCGACCTGCCTGCTGGCAGCACCGTTATCATGGAACTTGCTGAACCCGCCACCGTGGAACCGCACATGCTCCGAACCGCGCGTTCCTCCTATCACATGACTCCGGCCTCATGGTGGATGATGATGCGGTACTTCCGGGAGACCCGTTCAGCCGGGAACCGTTGGGAACCCATGCGCATGAGCACCATCACCCTAGGAAAGAACCTCTTCCATATTGGGCAGATGAAGGCCATGCTCGGTGAATATGATCACAGCGCTCCGGAATTGGATGGCTTGGATGTGGGCGGCTTCATGTCCCTGGAACGAGAAGCCATCGATGGACCTGTTCCCGCGCTATCGGAGGATATCCGCAAGCGCCACCACGAACTGCTCGCAGACACGTTGATGCTATCCCGCCAACGCGCTTTGGTTGCCGAAGCCCGAGCCAAGCCCCCCGGCGCAGCGCCTGCCGAGTGGCGCAATGCGCTCAATCGCGTCGAAGCAGCCTGCGCCGGGCATGGTGTCCGGCTGATCTGGTTCTTCCCGCCGAAGACCATTTCGAAGCGAGAATGGGCGATGCTGCACGAACTGGGCCCGGAGAAGGTCATAGACCTCAATGATCCTGTTGCACACCCAGAGTTCTATGTGCTTCGCTACCGGTACGACCGGGGACACCTGAACTCACGAGGCGCGAGGTTGCACACCGTCCGGCTCGCGCACCGCTTCCTGGACCTTACCCAGAACGCCGCACCATGAGTACCAAGCGCGCATTCGCTTGTGCCGCATTCATCGCATGCATTGCGGAAACGGGTCTTTCACAAGGCGATCGCGGGTCATGGTTCGCTTATTGGGGCTACAACCGGGCGTGGTACAGTTGGAGTGACCTGCACCTGAGCGGCCCGGATTACGACATGACCCTGCGCCATGTGCGCGCCGATGACCGTCCTTCGAAGTTCTCCTTCAGCACCTATTGCGTGCCCGCTTCCATCTGGATCCCTCAGTACAACTATCGTGTGGGCTATCATTTCCGCGACCGTTGGAGCATCTCCTTGGGCATGGACCACATGAAGTACGTGGTGCGGGGCGGGCAGCGAGTGCGCATGGATGGCTATGTGCGCGGCAGCCGCAGCGTGGAATACACGACGAGCGAGGGCTCCCGTGAAGTGGCCATTACCGACGATTTCCTCCTATTCGAGCACACTGATGGACTGAACCTGCTCGCCATCGATGCCGACCATCATGACCCGCTTTGGAGCAGCGCAACTGGTCGCTTCCGTCTGCGTGCTTATGAGGGCCTGCATGCCGGGCCTGTGATCCCACGCAGCGACGTGCGGCTCTTCGGCGAGGGCATCAATAACCGGTTCAACCTGGCAGGGTATGGTATTGGGGCCCAAGTGGGCCTTCACTTCAATTTCCTGCGGCACTTCTTCCTGCGCAATACCCTGCGCGCCGGCTACATCGACCTGCCGAAAGTGCTCACCACAGGGAATGCGGAGGACAAGGCGAGCCAGCATTTCTGGTTCGTGCAGCACAACATCGTCATGGGAGCGCAGTTCCGGATAACCGGTAAGCGCTCAGCCGTCGACTGAGGGCTCAACGGCGAACCTGCGAAGCAGCGGCAGTCGCGCCGCCTGGTCATCGTCGAGCCAGATGGCATAGCATGCGATGAAGGCGAGGCCCATCTCGGGGATGTCCATCCAGATGGCCGTTCCCAAGTGGAAGGCTGCACCGAAAGCCATCCAGGGCAACCGCAATGTGCGGAACCAGGCCGCGATCGGGAAACTGAGTTGGAACAGCAATACGGCATAGGTGGCCAGGCGCGCCAGAACCGGGAACGAAGCGATCCAAGCCGGACCATAGGCCGGGTCGGTGGCCACGATGCCCATGGCCGTGCCATCCAGCCAATGCGTGCCGGTGAGCTTGTGAAGGCCAGTAGCGGTGTAGGCCAGCAGCAATTGAAGCCTGATGGCCCAGAAGCCGATGGCCTTCAAGCGCTCATCGCGAGCGGAGAGGAAGGTGCACCAGAAAAGCACGTTGGCCATGAGCTGCTGGCCGCCGCTGGAGGAGAGCCATCCCGTATTCATCACATTCAGGTAGAGCAACCAGATCAAGGCCACGCGCCACCACCTCGTGGGTCGCCACGATTCCAAGGCAGCGAGAACAACGATCACACACGGAAGCAACAGTAGCAGAATCGTCTGCCATGAATCGGGGAGCTGCGGCAGAGCGTGCGTGATGTGCTTCAGTGGACCAGGAGGAAGCCATTGCGGCGATCGTGCCAGCACATTGGTCGGTTCGAAACCCGTCCAACTGAAAAAGGTGAAGAGAAGAACCCACGCCATGAGCGCGGATCGGAATAAGCGAGCAGTGGTTTCAGGTACGTTCATGGCTCCGCGAGATTGGTGATGCGCTCATTGCGAAGCCACGGCCGATGAATGTCCGAGACGCAATGCTCGACAAGCCGGAATTGAAACGTGGGGACGGCGTAGCCAGCGCGCCACTCGTAGCCATGGAGCGCCATTGTCCTCATGGCGCGCATCAACTGCGGCGCTGGTGATCTTCGGCCTTTGTGCGCTTCAGCCTGCACATGGTGCGCGATCGTCTGCGCCGCGCGTCGCTGGAGGTAATGATCGGTACCTCGAAAGATGCTGAACCAGGAGCCGCCCACACTGTATTCGATGCGGCACGAGCACAGCGGCGGATCCGGCGCGAAGAGCCTCCATTGCTGGTGGAAGAGCGGCCGGGCATAGAACTGGCCGATGACGCGCAGGCGCTCGGGAACCAGTCGCTCCGGGAAGGTGTAGCAGGCCAGCAGCAAGGTGTGCATGGCCAGAAAACCGACAACGACGCGCTTCCCGGATCGAGTCATCTGTGGGGTGAAGATGAGGTACGCCTTCGCAATGCACCTTTGTGCCATGTCAAAGAACTTGATTGATCCAGCGCTCCGCTCCTGGGTCCCGGTCCCTGAGGGCAGCGACTTCCCTATCCAGAACATCCCCTTCGGCACAGGCCTGCATGGAGGTGAGGTCCCAGCGCTCTACACGCGCATCGGCGATACCGCGATCCACATCCCCACGCTGGTGCAGCTCGGGCTCCTCGATGAACTGGGCCCCGCGAAGATGCTCGTGCAAGGCAGCGTTGATGAGCTGTTGATCGCAGGGCGGGACAGCGTCCGTGCCGTGCGCACGCGGTTGAGCGAGCTCTTGCGCGAGGATGCCTCCGCCTCCCTGATCGACAGGGTGAGCAAGAGCCTCCTCCCGGCGGATCGCGTGGAAATGACCCTGCCCTGCACCATCGGTGACTACACCGATTTCTACAGCAGCCGTCAGCATGCCTACAATGTGGGCTGCATGTTCCGTGATCCGGCGAATGCCCTGCTCCCGAACTGGCTTCACCTCCCGGTAGGCTATCACGGACGCGCCAGCAGCATCATCCCGAGCGGTACCGACATCCGGCGTCCTTGCGGCCCGTTCAAGCCAGCGCCCGATGCGGCGCCGGTCTTCGGCCCCACGCGCCAACTCGATTTCGAATTGGAAGTGGGCTTCCTCACCTACATAGGCAAGGAGCTCGGCCAACGGATAAGCACGGCCGAAGCCGACGACTGCATCTTCGGCCTGACGCTATTCAACGATTGGAGCGCGCGCGATATCCAGGCATGGGAGTATGTGCCGCTCGGCCCATTCCTGGGAAAGAACTTCGCATCCTCCCTCTCTCCATGGGTGGTGACCCTGGATGCCTTGGAGCCATTCCGTGTGCCCGGGCCGGTGCAGGAGCCTTCAGTACTCCCCTACCTGCGGTATTCAGGCCATAAGCACTACGATATCAAGCTCGAGGTGGCCATTCGCCCCGAAGGCGGGAGCGAGACGGTGGTATGCCGCAGCAACTTCAAGCACCTGTACTGGAACATGGCGCAGCAGTTGGCCCACCACACCGTGAACGGCTGCAACGTGCGCGCCGGCGACCTCATGGCCAGCGGAACCATCAGCGGCGATGACCCCGATAGCTTCGGCAGCATGCTCGAACTCGCCTGGAAAGGCACCAAGCCCGTGAAGCTGGCTGACGGCAGCGAGCGGAGATTCATCGAGGACGGTGACACCGTGATCATGCGCGGCCATTGCGAGAAGGATGGGCTGCGCATCGGCTTCGGCGAGGTGCGCGCGAAGGTGCTCCCAGCGCTGCCCTTCGAGGCTCCCTAACTTCGATGCCATGAGCAGCGCTCAAGCCTCCACCGCAGACGATACCAAGCCCGCCACGCCCGCCATCGATCCGGAGGCCGAGCGCGCGGAGATCCTGCGCCGCTACCGCACCCTGCTGCGCGCCATCAAAGGCGAGCGCACGGCGGAAGACACGCGCATGATCCGCAAGGCGTTCAACATCGCGGTGGAGGCGCACAAGAACCAGCGGCGCAAGAGCGGCGAGCCCTACATCTACCACCCCATCGCGGTCGCGCGCATCTGCGCCGAGGAGATCGGATTGGGCACCACCAGCGTGGTGGCCGCCCTGCTCCATGATACCGTGGAGGACACCGACCTCACGCTCGATGACGTCAAGGACCTCTTCGGATCAACGGTGGCCACCATCATCGACGGCCTCACCAAGATCAGCGGCCTCCAGTTCGCCACCGACAGCATCCAGGCCGAGAACTTCCGAAAGGTGCTGCTCACCCTGGCGCAGGACGTGCGCGTGATCCTTGTGAAGCTCGCGGACCGGTTGCACAACATGCGCACGCTCGACAGCATGGCGCGCGACAAGCAGCTGAAGATCGCCAGCGAGACGCTCTACCTCTACGCTCCCCTCGCCCACCGCCTGGGCCTTTACACCATCAAGAGCGAATTGGAGGACCACGCCCTGCGCTTCAAGGAGCCCGAGGTCTATGCCGAGATCAGCCATAAGCTCAAGAAAGGCGAGGCCGTGCGGCGGCGCTTCATCAACAGCTTCGTCGTGCCCATCAAGCGGGCCCTCGATCGCGAGGAATTCAGCTATGAGATCAAGGGCCGGCCCAAGAGCGTGCACAGCATCTACAACAAGATGCTGAAGAAGAACGTGAGGTTCGAGGAGGTCTATGATGTCTTCGCGATCCGCATCATCATCGACACGAAGCAGGAACTGGAGAAGGCCGATTGCTGGAAGGTGTACAGCATCGTCACGGACTTCTACCAGCCCAATCCCGACCGCCTTCGCGATTGGATCAGCCTGCCCAAGGCCAATGGGTACGAGAGCCTGCACACCACGGTGATGAGCCCCGGCGGCCGTTGGGTGGAAGTGCAGATCCGCAGCCGCCGCATGGATGAGATCGCCGAGATGGGACTAGCCGCGCATTACCGGTACAAGGACGACCAGGAGCACGCAGGCGCGCTCGATGCGTGGCTCAACCGCATCCGCGAGGTGCTCGACGACCCCACCACGGACGCCATAGACTTCGTGAATGACTTCAAGCTGAACCTCTTCAGCGATGAGATCGTGGTGTTCACGCCCAAGGGCGAAATGCGCAATCTGCCCGCTGGCGCCACCGCCCTCGACTTCGCCTTCGACATCCATACGCAGATCGGCAGGCAATGCATCGGCGCCAAGGTGAACCACAAGCTGGTGCCTTTGAGCCATCCCCTCAAAGGAGGTGACCAGATCGAGATCATCACCAGCAGGAAACAGCAGCCCAAGGAGGATTGGCTCGGCTACGTGAAGACGGCGAAGGCCCGGCACAAGATCAAGCAGAGCCTGCGCGACCTGAAGAAGAAGCTGGCGGTGGTGGGCCGCGAGCAGGTGCAGCGCCTGATCCGCAAATGGGGCGCGAAGGCCGATGCCGCCAGCATCAATGCGCTGATCGAGCATTTCGGGGCCCGCAGCGCCATGGACCTCTATTACCAAGTGGCACGCGGCAAGCATGTGCCGGAGAAGATCGAGGGCGTGGAGGTGAAAGGCGGGCGCCTGCAGCTGCCCAAGGTGGTGCGCCAATCCGATGAGCGCAGCCTGGAGGAAGTGGTGGCCGAGATCCGCGGCAGCACCCCCGGCGCATTGCTCATCGGCGACGACCTGCAGAAGATCGACTATCAGCTCAGCAAGTGCTGCAATCCCATCGCTGGCGATGATGTCTTCGGGTTCATCACCGTGGGCGAGGGCATAAAGATCCACCGGGTGAGCTGCCCCAATGCCGTGCAGCTCATGAGCAACTTCGCCTACCGCATCGTGAAGGCCCGTTGGAAGGGCAAGGAGAACATCGAGTTCCTGGCGGGCATCAAGTTCAGCGGCATCGACGATGTGGGCCTCGTGAACAAGATCACCACCATCATCAGCCACGAGCACAACGTGAACATGCGCGCCATCAGCTTCGAGAGCCACGACGGCATCTTCGAGGGCAAGGTGATGGCCTACGTCCATGACACGGATCACCTCAAGGCCCTGATCGAGAAGCTCAAGCGCGTACGAGGCGTCCGGAACGTGGAGCGGGTGGAGCAATAGCGGTGCACCGCCCCGAAGAGCCTTCAGGGATTCTCCCTTCTTGAAGCGGGTGCAGGGGATCGGGCGACCAGGAAAGGCGCGGAATCGGAGGATAACCGGATTTCCTGACGGATTCCGCAACGATGCAGGGGTGCTGAAGACCTTCGCGCTGCCGAATGCGGAGATGCCAAACAGGCTCTAAGCCTACATTTGCGCGTCGCTACAGCGTCCGCACCATGAACCCGGTAGAGCAGCAGGCCAGCGTGCACCGCATCTTCACCGAGTACCTCGAGCGCAAGGGGCACCGCAAGACCCCCGAGCGCTTCGCCATCCTTAATGAAGTGTACGCGCAGGACGGCCACTTCGACATCGAGCGGCTCTATGGCCGCATGAAGGTCAAGAAGTACCGCGTGAGCAGGGCCACCTTGTACAACACCATGGACCTGCTCCTCGATTGCGAACTGGTGCGGCGCCACCGCTTCACCTCGGAGCGGAGCAGCTTCGAGAAGGCCCACGCCTTCCGTCAGCACGACCACCTGATCTGCGAATCGTGCGGCGGCGTCACCGAGTTCTGTGACCCGCGGATCCAGCAGATCAAGAATACGGCCGCCGAAGCCACGGGCTTCAGGCCCAGCCGCCACGCCTTGCTCATCCACGGCCTTTGCGCCGCCTGCCAAGCCAAACTCAGCACCTCATGACCGTGACCGAACGCCCGCCCTTCGACCTGGAGATTTCCGATCTGCAGGGCATCCCTGTCTTCCACATGAAGGGCCGCCTGATGGACCAGCAGCAGGCTGACCGGCTCATGGAAGCCCTTGATCGCGAATTGGCCAAGGGGCCCGTTTCGGTGGTGCTCGACATGGGCGAGCTCCAGTACATGAACAGCACCGGGCTCAACATCCTCATCAGCGTGCTCACTTCCACCCGCAATAAGGGCGGCGACACCCTCATCGCACGCGTGAGCCATAGCGTGCGGCAGCTCTTCGTGGTAACCAAGCTCGATTCCGTCTTCATCATCACCGGCACCGTGGATGAGGCGATCGAGAAACTGAAGGGCTAGTGGCGCGCGCTCGGATGGACGTGCTGCTCGGTGCCCAATGGGGCGACGAGGGCAAAGGCAAGGTCGTTGACGTGATCGCGCCGCGCTATGAGGTCATCGCGCGCTTCCAAGGCGGGCCCAATGCCGGGCACACCTTGATCTTCGAGGGCACCAAGCATGTGCTGCACACCATCCCGAGCGGCGTATTCCGCGAGGGCACGGTGAACCTCGTGGGCAACGGCGTTGTGGTGGACCCGGTGATCTTCCTCAAGGAGGTGCGCGCGCTCGAGGCCGCAGGCGTCGATATCCGCGCATCGCTCCTCCTCTCCCGCCGTGCGCACTTGATCCTGCCCACGCACCGCGCGCTCGATGCCGCCAGCGAATCGGATAAGGGCAAGCTCAAGATCGGAAGCACGCTCAAGGGCATCGGCCCAACGTACATGGATAAGACCGGCCGCAACGGATTGCGCGTGGGCGACATCTTCCAGGCAGACCTTCCCGACCGGGTCGCTGCGCTGCGCCGCAAGCACGAGCGGTTGCTCTCGCTCTACGATGAAGTCGGCGCCGAAACGGAGGCCGAAGCCGAGTGGATGGACGCCGTGCAGCAGTTGAAATCGTTCAGCACGGTGGATTGCGAGCATTACCTCGATGAAGCATTGAACTCGGGCAAGCGCGTGCTCGCCGAAGGCGCGCAAGGCACCTTGCTCGATATCGACTTCGGCACCTATCCCTTCGTGACCAGCAGCAGCACCATCTGCGCCGGGGCGTGCACGGGATTGGGCGTTGCACCCAACCGCATCGATCGCATCACCGGGATCTTCAAAGCCTATTGCACCCGGGTGGGCAGCGGCCCTTTCCCCACCGAACTGGATGATGCCACCGGAGAAGCGATCCGCAAGGCTGGACATGAATTCGGAAGCACCACCGGGCGCCCGCGCCGATGCGGATGGCTCGACCTCCCGGCGCTTCGCTACGCCGTGATGATCAACGGGATCACCGATCTGGCCATGATGAAGGCCGATGTCCTGACGGGCATGGATTCCGTGCGCATCTGCACGCACTATCGGGTGAATGGCGTGATCACGGACCGCATGCCATACGACGTGACCACCGGTGTTGAACCCCTCTACGCCGACATGCCCGGATGGGATGCCGCCAACCCGAACGGGCGCCTGCCGGATTCGCTCGAACGCTACATCGCCACGATCGAGCAGGCGGTCGGCGTGCCCATTTCCATCGTGTCGCTCGGCCCTGATCGCGCCGAGACGATCATGCGCCAGCCGATGACTGCGGCCTGATGCCATGGCTCGGCGGAAGAGCAAGGACCCGCCGAATCATCGCGCAAGCGGGAGCACTTCTCTGCCCGGAGGATTCGAGCAGCGCGTTCCGATTACCGATGACGTCGAGCGCGCTGCGCTGGTTGCTGCGCTGAGCACGGCCTCTCCGGTCAGCATCCGGCTGAATCCGAACAAGCCGTTCATGATCAATGCCGAGCCGGTGCCTTGGTGCGCGAGTGGCCGCTACCTCTCGCATCGGCCTGCATTCACGCTCGATCCCTTGCTCCATGCCGGAGCCTATTACGTGCAAGAGGCCTCGAGCATGCTGCTGGAGCAAGCGGTGCTCGCCACTGGCCTGCACGAGCACGATGTGATCGCGCTCGACCTATGCGCCGCGCCCGGCGGGAAGAGCACGCACTTGCTCTCGCTGCTCACGCCGGATAGCCTGCTCGTGGCCAATGAAATTCACGCTGAGCGCCGTTCGGTGCTGGCCGAGAATTGCTGGAAGCACGGTTCCCCGAACGTGGTGATCGCAGGCAGCCGTGCCGGTGACCTTGGATCACTCGCATCCACCTTTGACCTGATCCTCCTCGATGCCCCGTGCTCGGGAGAAGGCATGTTCCGCAAGGACCCGTTCGCGCGGGCCCAATGGTCGCCGAAGCTGGTGGAGCGATGCGCAGCTGCGCAACGAGACTTGGTGAAGCACGCCTGGCAGGCCCTCAGCCCCGGAGGATCGCTGGTGTACAGCACATGCACTTGGGAGCCCATGGAGAATGAAGCGCAAGTGGGTGAATTGGTCGCGCACGGAGGCGAGTGCTTGGAATTGCCGATCGATCCGGCATGGGGCGTTCAGCGCAGCGAAGTGCATGGCGCCATAGGCTACCGCTGTTATCCGCACCGCATGCGCGGCGAGGGCTTCTTCCTCAGCGTGGTCCGCAAGCCGGGTCATCTGGAGCTCCGAGAATCGCAGGAGGCCGATAAGGAACAAGTCGGCCTGCCTTGGGTGAAGCCTTCCATGTGCTTCGAGTCGGTTGAGCGCAATGGCATCCTGTACGGGCGGCCTGCAGCGTGGTCGCGAGAACTTGATCGAATGGGAGCTTCACTCCGGATCACAGCGCCGGGACTCCCTTATGCTGAGCGCAAAGGCGATGGCTGGGCACCGCATGCGGCCTTGGCCTTGTCGAACGCGTTGGACCGCAGCACCGCGCGCGAAGTCGGGCTCAGCCGACCCGATGCGCTTCGCTTCCTGCGCGGTGAGGCCCTGATGGCCGATGGTGCTGAAGGAATGAGCCTTGCCAGCTTCGAGGGAATCGGCCTCGGGTGGATGCATGGAGCGGGCACGCGTTGGAATAACCGCTGGCCGCCGGCATGGCGCATCCGCATGCATGCGAGCGAAGCAGCCGCTGTACCTTGGTCGAAGCAGTGACTGCATCATGATCACCGCATTCCTCGACTGGTTCGAAGAGCACAAGGCCGGCGTGATCGGGGCGCTGGCCTTGCACACACTGGCGCTTTTCGCGTGCACGTTGGTCTACATGCCCTCCGTGCCCCGGGAGGACCAGATCAGCGACATGCGCATCGATGTGATCAGTGATATGGAGGCGGAAGAGATCGAGCAGCGGATCCAGGATCAGGCCGATGGCGTCCCGGAGAAGGTCACCGCCCTTACGAGCAACCTCACGGCCGAGGTGAAGCCCTCCTTCAGCCAAGCCAAGCTGGCCGAACGCGTGGAGAACGACCTGCGGGCCATGGAACAGGCCGAGTTCAACCGTTTAGCCGAAGAGCGCAAGGCGCGCGGCGAAGAAGACCCAGAGATACCGGAGCTCGACCCGAGTAAATGGGACCATGAGCGCTACCTCACCAAACCAGCGGAACCAGTGAAGGTGGAAGGTGCGGCCTTGGTGGAGCACGACCTCCGCGACCGCGTTCGCGGAGAGGGCAAGCCTGGCTACTTGTGCAAGGATCATGGCCGTGTGGTAGTTCGCGTCGAAGTGGACCGCAACGGCCGTGTGCGGAAAGCGGAATATGATGCAGCGCAGAGCAGCAACGTGGACGAGTGCATGCTCGAGACCGCTTTGAGTTCCGCTAAAGAGACCTCGTTCAACCCGAGCAGTTCGGCTCCTGACCCGCACCGCGGCGTCATCACCTTCCGTTTCGTGCAGCAATAGGCAGCCAGACCCTGCAATTCCGTCACGGCCCACTGGTGCGGACCGGAAATCCTGTCTTGCGATCGCCTTCCCTTCGCGCCACTTCGTCTCGATCAATGCAGCGGCACCCGGGTTGACGAACGCCGTGCATGATCCACTGCAAACCACAAAAACCCAAACACGCCATGACGATCGCGAAGTACCGTCCGCAGGCTGTGCTCACCAGCCCTTTCAGTGAGTTCGTGAATGAATTCTTCGGCCGCGATATCAGCCAGATGCTCGGGCATGATGATGCTCATCGCAGCGCCCCCGCCGTGAACATCGTGGAGCGCGCCAACGAATTCGAGCTGCACCTGATGGCTCCCGGCTATGCCAAGGAGGACCTGAAGCTGAACGTCGAGGACAACACCCTTACGGTGAGTGCAGAGAAGAAGGTCGAAGACCTGAAGGAGAACGAGCGCTTCACCCGCCGCGAGTTCGTGCACAGCTCATTCGCCCGCAGCTTCCGCCTGCCAGAAACGGTGAACGCAGAAGGCATACGCGCCGAGCACGTGAACGGCATGCTGGTGGTGCGCATCCCGAAAGCCGAAGCCGTGAAGCCCAAAGCCCGCGAGATCAGCATCGGCTGAACAAGGTGAATCGAGCACCAATGCGACAGAGCCCCGAACGGGGCTTTGTCCGTTAACAGACCTGCTTCATCCGAGCATTCCTGGCTCAGGACTTCACCATGACCTGCCCAACTGCGGTGAAAGGGCTTTTCCTGGGGCTAGCGGCCATTGCCCCTGAAAAGCGGAGCGGGGCCCGCTTCTCAGCGATCCCCGCTCCCATGCGACTCGGCCGTAGCCTATCGCATGCCCGATGCTCTTTCCCTTTCGGACTCGCTGCCTTCCGGCGGCTTATCCTGCGGCTTGGGGGTTCGCTGCACGTCTGGCATGCACTCGTGCATGACGCTCGCTTGACCTCTTACCAGGTGTGGTTGCGCTTGCGCGCTTCCTGCGTCGTCCTGCATTCACTCCCAACCATCCCCTTCTTGCGTCGGGGGGCGTAAAGAACTACGGTGAGACGAACCTAGCGGAAGCTCCAGAGACGGCCATGGAATCGCAGCCTCGGATTATGCACATCTTCTGCACAGGGCGCCGACTACCTGTCCGCATGCACAACTCGTAGCACCTGGCCATCAGCTGCGCCAACCAAACGGATGAAATACACCCCGGTTGAACGGTCACTTAGGTCGATTCGCACCACTCCGGCGCCAATCGGACTGTTCAGCGTCGCGCGCAACGCGCCAAGGGCATCGTGCACTTCAATGCCCTTCGCGCCCGTTGCGCCCAACTCGATCAGGTGCTCTGCTCCTTGCTGACCCAGGTAGCGCATCGACGACTGGGAAGCAGCCTCACCGATTCCCGAGCATGGATCAATGACCATTGCCACGAAGGACTGGGCATCCGCACATGGAGGCAAGCCATCGACCGTGTAGGTGTAAAGCCCTGGCTGGCTGGTTCCAGGCGAGAAGATGCCGCTCACCGGGGTGCCCACCGGATTGGTCCATGTGCCACCGGAATCGGGTGTGCCGCCCAGAAGGGTGATCAGTTGCACCGGGGGAGCATTCTCGCACAAGGTCACCGTAGTACTGGTGCCCGCATTGGGTGCAACGTTCACAGTAAAGAGGAACTCAGCCGTATCGTTGATGCATGGTGCCGTGCCAAAGACCACGTACAGCACATTGTAGCTGCCGGGGTTGGCCAGTAGCGCGTTGGTGGTGGGTTGGCCGTTGTAGAAGAAAATGCCCGTGGCGTCGCCGCTGTTCACATAGCTCACCAACGGTGGATTGCTTCCATTGGAGCATAGGGCCGTGCTCACATCAAGGCCCGCATTCGCCGGGTTCAGCAGCGTCACCGTAAGCGTGCCTTGGTCCTGCGGACAGCTCCCGGGGCAATTGGTGTTGTAGGTGTACACGCCACCTGGGTCGGTGTAGGTATCGAGTTGGCCGCTGAAGGGCAACGCGTTCGGGCCGGTCCACGCTCCGCATACGGAGGCGCCGGTCATGTAATCGAGCAGGTTGTAGGTGCCTGAATTCTTGCAGAGCGTCACGCTTCCATCGGGCCCAGCGTATGGAGCGGCGCTGATCGTAAGGTTCACGCCGTTGTCGGTGCCTATGACAACAGGCGTGCTGCTCACCACGCGGATGCGGTAGGCGGTGCCCGGAGGCGTGGCCACAGGAATGGTGCAGGCTATGCTCCCTGCTGCCGTGCTCGTCACCGAACCGATTTCGGTAGGCGCTGCGAAGCTCCCGCTGGCATCGCTGAGCTGCGCTGAGAACACATTGCCCGCTGTGTAGCTCCCGATGATGGTATAGGGTACGTTCAATTGCACGCCTTGGCAGAAGGCATTGCCTGCGATAGCGCTCGTGGTGATCGATGCGGGCACCGCAGCTGCAGAGGTTATCACCACGTCGTCCACGGCGAAAGCCGGATCCTGCGCGGAGGACGTAGTGCCGTTGAAGAAGCGGAAGCCGAAGCGCAAGGTGGCCTGGTTGCTGAAGGCCGGGAGCGTGACGCTCTGCTGCACCCAGTTCGATTGGTTGCGGTACTGGCTGATGGGCGTATTGATCACATTTCCAGCTCGCGCCGCTATTGGTGCTGTAATACACCTCGCCGTAGTTGTTCGTGCCGCCTGCGCAAAGCCACCAGAAGCTCAAGGTGATGTCCGCGGCGCCTGTGGCCACATCGGTGGACATGCGCGCGAAATGGCTGGCTGCATTGGCGCAAAGGCCATCCGCAGCCAGGAAACAGCAGCTCAGGATGCCGCTGTTCTGTGCGGCCACACTGGTGATGTGGAGGTAGTTCCCGTTCGGATCGGTGATGCCTCCGGGCTGAGCAGGCGTATTGCCCACATTGAACGGCAAGGGGAATCCGAAGCACACCACTGAGCCATTGCCACCGGTGTAGGCATTGTTGATCAGCCAGCTGTTGTCGGCTGAAGCGGTAGCGCCACCTTGATCCGCTGTGTTCAGGGCGAAGGCCGGAGCGCTCTCGAAGGTTTCGTTGAAGAGCACCGTCTGGGCGGGTGCGATCAGCGAGCAGGAGATGAGCAGAGCGAGTAGCAGTGCGCGCATGGGGTATGGTTTGGGATGGGCAAGATAGAGGGTGATGGTCAACTGTGCAGCGAGGCTAAAGATGTCCGTCCCATCCACGGCACAGACTACCACGTCACCGCCTCGCGCTCACTCCGCCGGAGCCTTGTGCTGAAGCCAAGGCCCACCAGCACGTTGCGCATAGGGCGCCGCTCGGCCGATTCAGGCGAGCCTGGAAAGCGCTGCTGGCCGAGATCCTCCGCCAGGAATGTGCGAGAGGTTTGATCATAACCGAGCGTAAGGCCGAAAGCGAGGTTCTCGGTGGCATGCACGAAATAGCCCAAGCCCAAGGCCCAGTAAGCAACACCATCGCGCGCCCCAACGCAGGTGCCGCAATCGAAATCGTACCACGCCATGCCCAAACGCAAGCCAGCCTCATAAAAGGTGTTCGGACCGGTGTACCGCTCATAGGCAACTTTGCCATAAGCGATGGTTCTGCGCACGTCGCCATTGGGCACGAAGGGCTGAAGGGTGCGCTGCTTCAAGGTGGTCCACCACATGGCCCCGCCTGCTCCTATGCTCAAGCCCTTGAACACTGGCGCTTGGTACGCTAATCCCGCTTGGCCGATGTTCTCCGTGTAATTGGTGAACAGCGGGTTCTTGAACGGGATGGGAAGGTTCAGGTCCCCCTTGATGGTACTGCTCACATCGGGGAGTTTGCCTTGCGCCATCAAGGACGAAGCGAAGGCCAAGGCGAAGAGGAAGGCGGCTGCGCGGTGCATCAGGTCTGAAGACGGAAGCGCCTTACGGTGCGTTGCGTGGCGGTGAGGAGTTCGAAGTGGTAGGTGCCAGCGGCCAGGTCCGGCAACGCGCGTTCGATCCGCCGATTGCCGCTCGGCGCCGATTCATCGGGCCATCGATGCAAAGGCTGATGCTTGTCATCGCTCAGCGCCGTGCGCAGCAACTGGGCCTCGGGCAGGTGCAGCTCGGCGAAGAGGCGCTGCGGGTGGTAGGCCACTTCAAGCGACCTGAGCTCTGCATGCAAGGGCGCGGGCAGGTCGCTGGCCAGCACCTTGCGGCGGAAACGCTGCCAGAGCACCACCACCAGCAGGATGGAGAGCGTAATGAGCAGGGCGGTGCGCAGAGTGACCAGTTCCATCGTTCAAAGGGTGATCACGCCATGGATGTCCGAAGCCCGGTCGTAACGCGCTACGACCTCATCTGCGCTGAGCATCACTTCCTTCACGGTGATGGACAGGTACTTGCCGCCGGCGGAATAGCGCCGCAGCACTTCGCTTTCAGCCGCGAACAGGTCCAGAACGGCCTGCAGGCGCTTCTCTTCCGGTTCCAGGATGAATTTGAACATGTAAACCGAAGGCCAATCGTGCACCTTGCCCAGGCTATCCCGCAACCGCTCCTTCGCTTCGTCGCTCAGCATGGCGCAACTTTGGCCAAAGGTAGCCCGCTGTTGAACCTGCGCTTGCTAGCCGTGTACAGCACCTCCGAACCATGATCCTCCGCTTCCCCTTCCGGTCGGTATTCGCTCCCACCCTGTTCGCTGCGTTCGCTTGCACCGCGCAGACCAGCGCACCTGTTGAGAAGCCCCAAGCCGCCACGGTACGGGATGCCTACCAAGGGGCGTGGAGCGTGAATGCCGAGGCCAAGGACAAGGCGAGGGCCGATAGCGCGCAGCTCGATTTCGGCCTCTTCGGCACCACTGTCACAGCGCTTTCGCCCGCCGAGGGTCTGAACCGCTTCCGAGCTGAGCGCAACAGTGCGCTGATCCGCAACCAAGGGCAGCTTCCATCGAATGAACGCACCAAGCTTAAGAAGCAAGCCGACGCGCTCAGCACCATGCACCCCGGCAGCTTCGAGGCCGAGCTCGCCGCCTTCTACACCGCATTCCCATCCCCCGCCGCCTACGAGCACCTTGATGCGGCTTCGCGCCAACAGCCCGCCCGCGATGAATTGGTCGGCCCAATGCTGACAAGGGCCTTGCGCCACGACGACCGTGGGCAGCTCGTTCCTGCGGCCCGCGAAATGAAGCTGCGCGGCGGTGTGGCACCCGGCCTGTATGCCATGGCCGACGATATCCTGCTCTCCGTGGACCCCGATGCCGTGCTGATCGTGGCCGGTGAGATGGATGGATTCCCGCTGCTCGTGCGCCAATATGCCGAAGGGCGAAGGCCCGATGTGCTCATAGTGGACCAGCGCCTGCTCGACGATGCCAGCTACAGGGCCCGGATCTGGACGCGCGCAAAGGCCCGAGGTGCCGTGGCACCCGATGCCGCCTCGTTCCCCGACCGGCTGATGAGGTCGTGCAGCAGGCCGGTGTTCCTGTCATTGGCCTTGGGTCGGCAATGGGCTGTGCGCTTTGCGCCGATGCTGCACATCACCGGAATGGCCATGCGCCTGAGCGATAAGCCCTGCTGCGATATCCGCAAGCTCGAAGCGGCATGGGATGCCATGAGCCGGACCACAGATGCGGGTCCGCTCAGCCGCAATTACGCCATACCTGCTTCAGTGCTGCTCAAGCACCATCGCGCCCAAGGCGATGAAGAGCAGGCGGCGCTCTTGGAGCACCAGCTGCGCGAGCTCGCCAAGCGCATTGGCATCACAAGTGAATTGCAGGCGAATGGCATCCTACCCCATTGAGCATGGCGCTGTTCAGCAGGGAATACGAGCGTTTGAGCGATGAGCGCCTCCTGGAGCTGATCGCTCGTGGCGATGAGCGGGCCTTCGGCGCCGTGTATGACCGGTATCAGCACCGGCTGCTCAACTATTTCCACCGCATGCTCTGGCACGACCGCGAGCGCGCACGCGACATGGTGCAGGACCTGTTCGCGAAGCTGGCGCGCAAGCCCGAGAGTTACGATGCCTCCAGGCCATTCAGCACCTGGGTGTTCAGCGTGGCCAATAACATGTGCAAGAACGCATACCGACACAACGAGGTGGTGCGTGCCGCCGCCAACCACATGCGCCATGAACCGGACCGCGTGGAGGCCCTCGACGGCATCGGCGTGGACCATGGTCTTTTCCGCGATCGCCTGAGCATGGAGCTCGACCGCATCGATCCGGACCACAAAGCCACCTTCGTGATGCGGTACCACGAAGACATGGCCATCAAGGAGATCGCTGCTGCCTTCGGATGCTCCGAGGGCACCGTGAAGAGCCGCTTGTTCTATACCCTGAAAAAACTGGCCGAGCGCATGAAAGAGTTCGACCCCAATGCCCTTCACCATGGAAAGGCGTGAGCACTACGACCCCGAGGACATCGAGAGCCTGCTGCAACAGCGCGCCTTCGATGAATTGCTCGACGAGGAGCGCGCCTACGTGCTTCGGCACCTCAGCGGCCGCGACGAGTACGAGGCCATGCGCGCCCTCCTGAACGATGTGCGCGACCACGACCGCCGCCGCGAACCCATCAGCGCCGATCCGCAATTGCGCGCCGACCTCATGGGCATCTTCCGTGCCCAGCACCGCCCGCAATGGCAGATCTGGCTCAACAGCGTGGGCACCTTCATCTGGCCCAAGGAAACCAGCGACCTCTGGCGGCCCGCCCTTGCCTTCGCCTCTTTGGCACTGCTGATCACAGCAGGCGTATGGGTATTGCGCAACGGTGACGACCACCAGCCGCAGCTCGCCGAATTGAAGCAGGAGGCGGCGAAGCCCGAAGTGCCGGTGAAGCCCGCAGCCGCGGAGGCGCCTGTTGATCCCGATGCCGACAGCAAGCGGGATGGGCATCCACAGGCCGAAGCACGATCGGATCGGGCTCCGGATGAACAGATTGCCGTGCGCAAGGAAGAGGCGCAAGCACCAGGGGTAATGGATGTGGCCACGGATGCAGCTGAAGAAGAGCTTGCCATGAAGGAGGATGCGGCCGTGAGCCAAGTAGCCTTGGAGCAGGAATCGGCCATGGACGCAGCATCGACCATGACCGGCACTGCTGCTCCATCAATCGTGAAGCATACCACCGCTGCATCTGAATCCCTCACCTCGGGATCGCGGGTGGTCACGGTGAATGAACTGGCCGCCAACCAGAGCATGGCCAACGCCGCAGGCAAGGTCGCCACGAACTCACAAGCCGCCAATCAAGCTGCTACTGCAATCAGCAATGCGCCAGAGGTGATGGCCCTGTTCGCCTCGGGCTGGTAGCCTGAACGCAAATCGGCTGCACTACTTCGCTACGGCCACTGATCGCTTCTCCCGGATCACGGTGATCTTCACCTGGCCGGGGTAGGTCATCTCCTTCATGATCCGATCGGCGATGCTCATGCTGATCTCATCGCTCTGCTGGTCGGTGATCCGGTCGCTTTCCACCATCACCCGCAGTTCCCGGCCGGCCTGAATGGCGAAGGCCTTGGTGACGCCTTGGTAACTCATCGCCAGGCTTTCCAGGTCCTTGAGGCGCTGGATGTACGCCTCCACGGCTTCACGGCGCGCACCGGGCCGTGCTCCGCTGATGGCATCGCAGGCCTGAATGATCGGCGAGAGCATCGTGGTCATCTCGATCTCGTCATGGTGGGCTCCGATGGCGTTGCACACATCGGGCTTCTCACCGTACTTCTCAGCGAGCTTCATGCCCAGCAAGGCGTGCGGCAGTTCGGGCTCCTCGTCCGGGACCTTGCCGATATCGTGAAGCAGGCCTGCACGTTTGGCGGCTTTGGGGTTGAGACCCAGTTCCGCGGCCATGATCGCGCTGAGGTTGGCCGTTTCGCGGCTGTGCATGAGCAGGTTCTGCCCGTAGCTGCTCCGGTATTTCATGCGTCCCACCATGCGGATGAGCTCGTTATGCAGGCCATGCACGCCCAGATCGATGCAAGTGCGCTTGCCCACCTCCATGATCTCCTCTTCCAGGTGCTTCTTGGTCTTGGCAACGATCTCCTCGATCCGAGCCGGGTGGATGCGGCCATCCTTCACCAGTTGGTGCAGGGCAAGCCGGGCCACTTCACGTCGCACAGCATCGAAGCAGCTGAGGATGATGGCGCCCGGGGTGTCGTCAACGATCACCTCCACCCCGGTGAGCTCTTCGAGGGTGCGGATGTTGCGCCCTTCACGGCCGATCACTCGCCCCTTCACATCATCGTTCTCGATGTGGAAGACGCTCACGCTGTTCTCGATGGCATGCTCGGTGGCCACCCGCTGGATGGTCTGGATGACGATGCGCTTGGCTTCCTTGTTCGCATTCACCTTGGCCTCCTCCTGAACCTCCTTGATGTGCGCCATGGCCGCTGTGCGCGCCTCATCCTGGAGGCTGGTCACCAATTGCTTCTTCGCCTCCTCGGCATTCAGCCCGCTGATGTTCTCAAGCATGGCCACCTGTTTGGCGTGCAGCTTCTCGCTCTCCTCCTTCCTGCGCTCAATACCGGACAGCTTCTGCTCCAATTCGCCCTTCAAGCGGTCCACGTTCTTCTCCTTGTTGGCCAGTTCTTGCTGCTGGCGGCTCAACTGCTGCTCGCGCTGCTTGGCTTTCTCTTGCAGCTGCTGCACGTTGCGCTCACGTTCCCGAACCTCCTTCTCGTGCTCCTCTTTCAGCTGCAGGAATTTCTCCTTGGCTTGAAGGATCTTGTCCTTCTTGAGCGCCTCGGCTTCCACCTCGGCTTCCTTCAGGATGCCGATGCGCCGCTTGCGCATGATGCTGTTCAAGGCAACGAAGACGATGATGCCGCCGACCACGAGGCCGGCCAAGGCGCCGATCAGGATGCTGACGATGTCGATTTCCATGGGTCCATGTTTTTATTTCATGGACCGCGCGTGGCCTCCGTGGGCGGGAGCGTGTCAGGACCGCAGATCGCCGAGCATCCGATCGATCTCCTCCACCAAGGCCGCAGCGGCTTCGGCTTCTTGCCGGGCCGCATTGCTGTTGAGGGCGCGCACGGTGACTTCGAGCGCGGCCATGGCCAGCAAGTCTTGCTTATCGGTGAGGGGGAAGCCCGCCTTGAAGCGGGCCATGCTCTCATTGATCTCGTCCACAGCACGCCGAACGTTCACCTCTTCCGCCTGATGGATAGTCAGGGGGTAGGCCCGTCCGGCGACTTCGACATTGATGGAACGCTCTTCCATGGCTGGGTACCGCTAGTTCTGGATAAGCTCCAGGCAGCGGTCAATCTCTTGAACCAGTTCGTCGATACGCTCCTTCGCTCCCGGAACGGCCGCTTCATGGGCGGCCTTGGTGTTCCGGAGGACCTCGTTCTCCTTCTCCAACTCTGCTACGCGCTGCTGCAGCACCTCTTCCGTGCGCTTGTGCTCACGGATGCCGTGCTCCAGTTCCGATACCCGGGCCTGCACGGTCTTGTGCTCCTTCAGCAAGGAGTTCACACGGCCTTTCAGGTGCTCGAGGCGGTCCATCAGCGTTTGCATGGCTTGCATTGGTTGAACGTTTCGCGGTCCGGGCCGAAGATAGCCCCGCTCGTTTACAAGGAAGGCATATTGTTTGAACCTCACGGTGTTAGCCATTATTCGCTCACCTTCTGGGCCATGCCCAAGGCACGCCCGGTACACTTGCAGGAATGCCGTTGCTTTTCCGGTATCGCCACGACCCGACCCCGCGATGAAACTTCAACAGACTATCGTTATTATTCTGACAATCAGAACTGTTGTCACGATTCAGGTGCAAGCGCAATCAGATTCAATACGAGGCCGCTACATCTCCCCGATGGACCTGCCCATTGAATTATCGGGCAACTTCATGGAACCGCGGAACGACCACTTCCATTCCGGCCTCGACATGCGCACACAGGGCCGTGAGGGCATCCCTGTTCGGGCCGTAGCCGATGGTTGGGTCAGCCGGATCAAGATCAGCCCCTTCGGCTATGGGAAAGCGGTCTACATCGATCACTACGACGGGCACACCACGGTCTACGGCCATCTCCAACAGCTCACCGGTGAGATTGGTGAGGCTTGCTTGGACCAGCAATACCGGCTGAAGGACTTCAGCATCGATTGGACACCTGAGAAAGGTGCGCTGCCCCTGAAGCAGGGTGAGGTCTTCGCCCTGAGCGGCAACACCGGCGGAAGTGGAGGTCCACACCTGCATTTCGAGGTACGCAGCACAGGCAGCCAGCATGCTCTGGACCCGGAAGCGCATGGGTTCAGCGTTGCCGATCGGGTGCCGCCGGAAATCCATGGTCTCCGGCTCTTTCCGCTGAACGATAGCTCACGCATCGCACCTTACCCCGACCAAGCCGTGGGCTATGCTGCACTCGGCGGTTCTGGCAAGTACACCCTGAAATCCGCCCCGATTGGATTCGGCACAGTCGGCATCGCGGTGAACACCTTCGACCGTTACGACAACGGGTCGGCGAAGTGCGGCGTGCGGCGCATCGAAGTCTTCGTGGACAACGTCCGCTATTTCATGACCACACTGGATCATGTGGACTTCAGCCACAACCGTTATTGCAATGCGCACATGGATTATTCCCTGTTCAAGGGGCGCAGGCTGGATTACCATCGGTGCTACAAACAGCCCAACAACAAACTGCGCATTTATGGGAATGAGCCTCAGCAGGGCCGTATTGATCTGCCTCCCGGCGGTGAACGCAATATGCGCGTGGTGGCCACCGATGCCAACGGCAACAGCAGTGAACTGCGCTTCGTACTGCGCGGAGCCAGCGCCCAAGAGGCGGCTTCATGGCCTGTGAGCGAACCTAGCGGCAGCCTATTCCGCTACGATGCGGCCAACATGATCGAAGAAGAAGGACTTCGATTCATGCTGCCCGCCCAATCGCTTTACGACGACGCGTATGTGGCCTACGCGCGCAAGCCGGCTGTTGGCCGGGCCTTGGGGCCGTTGCATTCCATCGGAGACCCGCTCACGCCCTTGCACACCGCAGCAGACCTCAGTTTGGCCGTGACCACTGGCACACCGGCCAAAGCCTTGGTCGTGCGGCTCGATGCCGACGGAAGCGTAGCTGGCGCAGTTGGCGGCAAATACGCCGATGGCTGGATCACCGCCCAAGTGAAGTCATTCGGCCAATACACGGTGATGCTGGACACCACGCCACCGGTGATCACCAATGTGGACCTTCGCGCTGACATGCGGGGGCGCAAGGGCTTCGAACTGCGGATCTCGGACAACCTCAGCGGAATCAGTTCGTGGCGAGGAACACTCAATGGCGATTGGATCCTGCTGGAGTACGATCCGAAGACAAAGACCCTCTCGCACGCCTTTGACAAGCACAGCCGAGGAGCCGGGAAGAAGGAATTCAGGCTCATCGTCGTTGACGATCGCGGCAATACCAGCAGTTACCGATCGGAGTTCACGCATTGACCGGACATGGCATCAACCAACCCAACCCGCCGATCCATGCGGCTGCGATGGCCCAGCGGGATTGTCCTCGCGGCGCTCACGGTCACCCAGCTCCATGCTCAACCAGAACTATCCAAGCGCCTTCGGGATGGCGACCTGCTCTTTCAGCACATCGGCGGAGAGCAGGGCCTTGCCCTTCAACTGGCCACCAAGAGCAGGTGGACACATGTGGGCATCGCATTCAAGCGGCAGGGACGTTGGGAGGTGTTGGAGGCGGTTGGCCCTGTGAAGTTCACCCCGCTTGCCGAATGGGTCGAGCAAGGCAATGAAGAGTATGTGCTACTGCGCCTTGCGGATGCCGATCGATTGCTGGACGAAGAGTCCATCCAACGCCTGCTTGATGCTGCCAAGCCGCTCATGGGAATCGGATACGATTGGAAATTCCAGTGGGGCGATGAACTGATGTACTGCTCTGAGCTGGTCTGGAAGCTCTATGAGCGTGCGCTGGGAATCCGGCTATGCGAGGCGAAGCCCATGCGCGAATACCACCTCAGCGATTCATTGGTGCTCAGGGTCATGCACGATCGCTACGGCAACGCGCCGCCACTGGATGAGCCCATGGTGGCCCCGTCGACCTTGATTGATTGCCCGTTGCTGGTCCGCGTGGGACAGCGCTGACCTCCCCGGAGCGTTACTTCGTGGCATGCGTGAGAGCCTGATTGCCGCGGTGCTGCTCGCTGGATGTGCCGCCCCCGACCCCGGAGCCACGCGGATCATAGGCCATGGAGGCATGGGGCCCGATCACGAAAGCCCGATGAACAGTGCCGAGAGCCTTCGTGCGGCCTTGGCCTCGGGCGCCGACGGAATCGAGCTCGATGCGCAATTGACCTCCGATGGCGTCCTCGTGGCTTACCATGCAGCCGATCTGTCCGAACTCACTGCCTGTGCCGGCAAGGTGAACAGCAAGACTTGGAACCAATTGAAGGCTTGTCCGGTGAGGCATGAAGGCATGGCTTTCTCGTTTGTCCGGGTCGATTCGCTCCTGCAGGAACTCGGCCGGCATCATCCTGAAGCTGATTTCACGCTCGACTGCAAGCTCTTCGCTCAGGGCGATTGGTGGACCTACCTGCATGCCTTTGCAGATGCGGTCATCGCATTGGACAAAGACCCCATTCTCTCCGGGCGCATCCACATCGATTGCCAGACATCGGACTTCATTCAGTTGATCATCACCAAGAAGCCCGGCATCAGTGCATACCTGTACGTAACGGACATGGATGGAGCGGCAGAGCAAGCGCTCGGCTTGGGATGTACGGGCCTCACCATTGCCCACGACAGGATCACGGATGAGGAGCTTGCGGAAGCTCAGCGGAGAGGTTTGAAGGTGTCCCTCTTCGGCACCCAAGGCGCACTTGCGCATCGGAGCGCATTCCGGAAAAAGCCCGACCGTTTGCAGACTGACCAACCGCAATATGCTGCGGGATTGCGCACATCCGACGATTGAATCGCATGGATCACGATGGCTCTGGACATCGCCAGTATCTTCGCCGCCGCTCGGCCCCGTAGTTCAATTGGATAGAATGACAGATTCCGGTTCTGTTGGTTGCAGGTTCGAATCCTGCCGGGGTCACTGAAGTTGAGTGTTGGAGCGCGCCGCCTGCGCGCCGCGGCTTGGTGCGCACGCACAACATCAAGCCGCGCGAAGCGTATAAGGCGCTTCATTTTCGCCTCAAGACCTATCTGATGTCGTTAGTCGGGTCCATGACTGCAATCCTCACGAAGCGCCCAGTGCTAACCGTTGGCATCACCACGGGCGGCTTCCGGGAACAGGTGAATGCGATCATGGCGCTGGCCCGAGAGCGCCATTCGGCTTATGTGTGCTGCGTGAATGCGCACATGGTGGTTGAAGCGACCCGGCCAGACTTCAGCGCGGTGGTGAACAACGCGGACCTCGCCACGCCCGATGGGATGCCGGTGCTGCACGCGCTTAATCGGTTCCACGGATTGCGCCAAGAGCGCGTCGCGGGGAATGACCTGATGCCGGCGCTCCTGGCAAGGGCATCGGAAGATGCAGTCGGGGTATACCTCTACGGTGGATCAGGGGAAACGCTTGCGCGCATCAAGGAGAGGGCAGCCTCGGAATTCCCGGGATTGGTGATCTCCGGCGCACACTCTCCGCCATTCACCCGATTCGAACACATGGACCTTGCAATGGAGGCCGCAAGGATCAGCGCTTCGGGTGCCGGGCTCATCCTGGTTTCGCTCGGCTGCCCTAAGCAGGAGCGATTCATGGCAGCCATGAAGGGGAAGGTGAATGCGGTGATGGTCGGTCTTGGCGGTGCTTTCCTGCTCTATGCCGGCGTTGATAAGCGAGCCCCGAAATGGATGCGTGATCTTTCGCTGGAGTGGCTGTTCCGCCTGGCGCTCGAGCCCGGTAGGCTTTGGAAGCGCTATCTCGTGACCAACTCACGCTTCATTGGTCTCTACTTGCGTGCCCGAATCAGTGGGAATTACGACCAATCCAGCCTAACGTCGAGTACCGAATCAAAGCCATTCAGCTGATTATCAACACTCTGAGCTATTGGCGATTGCTGGAAACCTTAGAGCAACATCGACGAAACAAGAATTTTCTTCGACAAACTTGACACCGGTTCCTCATCGCGAATAGATTTGCCCACACCTCAAGCAAAGCCTCCCAACACCAAGTACGCCAGCAGAACCCGGAGCATGGAGCGGATCATTACTCCCACCAGCGGAAATGGGAAAGGCACAGGGGCCAACGATGTAGCCCAAGAGCTTGCTGCGGCGTTGCGGACCCGAAGGCTTTCGCTCCAGAATGTGCAGTCCGGCATCAACAAGGTCCTCTCGTTCGAGCCTCTCACCTCGGTGAAGGACCTCGTGATCGTAGGCGACAGCCCCGCTGCCGAGGAGATCTTTCAGTACTGCCAGGATCAAACGGTTCGAGGCTACCGATTCCGCGGCATTTTCACGGACGCCCCTATTTCCGGCATGCTTGCCCAGCATCGCGTCGGCGATGTGGCGGCATTGAAAGCCTTCTCGGTGCAGAACCGGATTGACATCGTCTACTGCGCACTGCCCGGTTCCCGGAAGCAGGAGATCACCGACCTGATGGAATTCTGCGAACGCAATACCATCCGATTCCGTGTGATTCCCAGCGCCGAGAGCTTCATACCCGTCGTGAAGACAAGCGACCTCGAGTTCATGGGAAACGTGCCCGTGAGCAAATTGCGGAAGGAGCCCATGGACCGCGCTTTCAACCGGGGGGTGAAGCGCGCCTTTGACATTGCTTTCTCGCTCTTCGTGGTGCTTTTCATCCTGACCTGGCTGATTCCCTTGCTGGCCGTCTTGGTGAAGCTCTCGAGCCGCGGACCGGTCTTCTTCAAGCAGATGCGCCTTGGCCGCGACAACAAGGAATTCGTCTGCTGGAAGTTCCGGAGCATGCGGATGAACAAGGAAGCCGATGTGAAGCAGGCCACCAAGGACGACCCGCGCGTAACGGCCATCGGACGGTTCCTGCGCAAAAGCAACCTCGACGAGATGCCACAGTTCTACAATGTGCTCCTAGGGCACATGAGCGTGGTTGGACCTCGCCCCCACCCGATCCGACTGAATGAGCAGTACCGGGACATCATCGACAAATACATGGTGCGTCACTTCGTCCGGCCAGGGATCACGGGCTGGGCTCAGGTGAACGGCTTGCGCGGCGAGACCCGTACCCCGGAACTCATGGAGCGCCGGGTGGAATTGGATGTGTGGTACATGGAGAATTGGTCCTTCTGGCTCGACCTGCGTATCGTTGTGAAGACCGTGACCAACATGTTCGGCAAGGACAAGATGGCATACTAGGGCTGTCGTCCAACCGCATTGAGGGCCGGACTACCGGCCTTTTTCTTGAAGTCTGCCTGTCGCGTGCGGTAGGCTTCTATATTTGCCGCCCCTAACCGGAGGGAGAACGCAATGGCCAATCACAAGTCCGCCTTGAAACGGGTCCGGCAAACCGAGACCCGCAACGATCGCAATCGTTACCAGCACAAGACCACACGCAACGCCCTGCGCGACCTTCGCGCCACCAGCGACAAGGCTGCTGCTGAAAAGCTGCTGCCGGAGGTGACCTCCATGCTGGACAAGCTGGCCAAGCGCAATGTCATCCACAAGAACAAGGCTGCCAACCTCAAGTCATCGGCGAAGAAGCACGTCTCAGCCCTGAAGTGAGCCGTTGAAACCTACTTTGGACAGGTCCTCGCGAAACGGGGGCCTGTTCTCATTTAAGCACCAATGGAAGAACGCGATGAGACCCGGATGCCCATCCGCGATTGGGCTGCCGACGATCGTCCGCGGGAGAAGATGCTCCGCTTGAGTGCCCGCGCCCTTTCCGATGCGGAATTGCTGGCCATCCTGATCCGCTCGGGATCACGGAACGAGAGCGCGCTCGACCTTGCGAAGCGCATCCTCGCCAAATCCGGTAACGACCTGCATCGCTTGGGCACTCTTGATGCCAGTGCCTTGATGGAGCACAAAGGAATGGGTGAGGCGAAGGCGCTTGCCATCGCGGCGGCACTGGAACTGGGACGGCGCCGCCGAGCAACCGATGCTGCGGAACGACCATCGGTGACCAACAGCGCGGCGGCCTTCGAGCTCATTCGCGGCAAAGTGGCCGATCTGCCCCATGAAGAGTTCTGGCTCATCCTCCTCGATCGCGGAAACAGGCTCTTGGAACTGGCGCAGATCAGCAGTGGAGGACTGCACGGAACAGTAGCGGACCCCAAGCTCATCTTCAAGGCGGCGATCGAGCGGCGTGCTTCCTGCCTGCTGCTCTGCCACAACCACCCCAGCGGCCAGCTTCGGCCGAGCGAAGAGGACATCCGGCTCACGAAGAAGCTGGTCGAAGGCGCACGCCTGCTCGACATCACGGTGCAGGACCACTTGATCGTGGGCGCGACCGGGTACTACAGCTTCGCGGACAACGGCATGCTCGCATGAGACGCTTGCTGAGCATCGTCGGTGCGCGCCCGCAATTCGTGAAGGTTGCTGCCGTGGACCGCGCTGTGAATCTCCATGGCGGGATCCTGCATGAGGTGCTGCACACCGGCCAGCATTACGACGACGCCATGAGCCGCGTCTTCTTCCATGAATTGTCGATTCCCGCTGCGAAGACGCACCTCGGCATCGGTTCAGGTCAGCATGGTTCGCAGACCGCGCGCATGATCGAGGGCATCGAGCAGGCGCTGATCGCCCAGCGACCGGATGCGGTGCTGCTTTACGGGGACACGAACAGCACGTTGGCGGGAGCCATCGCTGCCGTGAAGCTCGGGCTGCCCATTGCCCATGTTGAAGCGGGCCTCCGCTCGTTCACCAAGTCCATGCCCGAAGAGATCAACCGCGTCCTCTGCGACCACTGCTCCGCTTGGCTCTTCTGCCCGACCGAAGCCGCCGTGGCGAATCTGCGGGCAGAGGGGATCATCGACCGCGCTGCCGCCCATGCCTCTTCCGATCACCCATGCGTCTCCCTCACCGGTGATGTCATGCTGGACAGCAGCATGCACTTCGCTGGCTTGGCCAAGGAGCGTTCTCATGTGATCCGAGAATCGGGCTTGAAGGAGAATGGGTTCTTCCTGGCCACGATCCACCGCGACTTCAATGCGGATAACCCCGAGCGGCTGAACGCTCTTCTCAACGCTTTGTCGGCATGCGCCGAATCACATGGCTTGCCCGTGGTGCTGCCGCTCCATCCGCGCACACGGCAACGCTTGGGCATTCACGGCGCGACGTCCATCGACCCCGAGCGCATTCGGCTGATCGAGCCGGTCGGTTATTTGGACATGATCGCCTTGGAGATGAACGCAAGCTTGGTCCTTACGGACAGCGGCGGGGTCCAGAAGGAAGCGTTCTTCTATGGCAAGCCTTGCGTGGTGCTGCGCCGCGAAACCGAATGGACCGAGCTGATCGACCACGGGCAAGCCATGCTCACGGATGCGGACCAGGACCAGATCCTGCATGCGGTTGGCCGATTCCTGCGGAACGGGGCACCGGCTTGTCCTCCGCTCTATGGCGACGGGCATGCGGCTGACCGCATCGTGGCGCTGCTTGCCTGACCGGCAGGCGGGCCGCCGCTCCTACCTTGCCCGCATTCCCCTGCCGTGCAAGAAGTCGCCATCTGGATCGGATCGCCCAGTACCCGTGCGCGCTACACCATAGAGCAGGTAATCGCCCGCCTGCTCGGATTCACCATCCGCTGGGCGCCGAATGCTGCGGACCTGCGCCCCGAGGAACAGCCATGCCTCGCCTACGCGGAAGGGCCCGTGAACGGAGCATTCCAAGTCCGGCCGAGTGGGACGTTGATCGATGGCAACAAGGTTGCTGCTGATCCGCCCATCTCTCACTTGGGTGAATTGCCGGTTCTCTTCCGAGTGGACGGCGGGGACCTGCCTTTCGACCCGTTCGCTGCGGCGTTCTTCCAACTGGCCCGCGTGGAGGAATGGAATGAGCTGCCGCAGGATGAGCATGGCCGCCCGCTCACAGGCGGCCTGCACGCGACCAAGCACGGGTATCTGCACCGCCCGGTGGTTGATGAATGGGCGCTCCTATTGGCCGAGCGGTGGCGCACCTTCGATCCGCGTGTTCCGGAACCCAAGCGCTCTTACAGCCAAGTGGTCACCATCGACTTGGACAATGGATTCAAGTACCTCGGTCGCGAATCGTGGAGGTCCGCTGGTGCCTGGGTGCGCGACCTGGCCCGTGGATCCTGGCATGACGCGGCGGAGCGGATCGCGGTGCTGCGCGGCACGAAGCCTGACCCCTTCGTGCTCGATGCTGAGGCGTTGCATGCCATCGAGGCAAGTTCAGCGCGATCCATCGCATTCGTGCTGGCCGCTGATCGTGGAACGCTCGACCATGCAGTCCCCGTGGAGCATCCGCGCTATGCCGCGTACCTGCGTGACCTCGCCTCATGCATCGAGATCGGCCTGCATCCCTCCTACCGCAGCAGCCTGTCCGAAGGCCTCACCGCTCGGGAGCAATCCAGGCTCTCGGCTGTTGCAGGCAAGCGCATCCGTTCCTCGCGTCAGCACTTCCTCCGTTTCACCACGCCTGGCACATTCCGAACCGCGATCAAGCTTGGTTTCCAGGAAGAGCACAGCATGGGCTGCCACGACCGCATCGGCTTCCGCGCCGGCACTTGCACGCCATTCCGGTGGTACGATCTTGAGCGCGAGCAGTCCACGGAACTCATGATCCATCCGTTCGCCGTGATGGATAACACGCTGAGCGAGAAGCTGCGCTTATCGCCCGACGATGCTGTGCGCGAAGCCGGCCGCATCATCGAGGCCGTGAAGCGCGTGCAGGGGACCTTCACGGGCCTGTGGCACGAGAGCTTCCTGGCCCCCACCGGCGAGCGCGCCGGATGGCGCGATGCCATCCTGCGCATCATCCGCAATGCGGCGCCATGATCAAGCACTTGCGCCATATCGAGATCGACAAGGACGCCTGGGATGCGAGGCTGATGCGCTGCGCCAATCGGATCTGGTACGCGCAGAGCTGGGTGCTCGACCTGGCCTGTCCGGATTGGGAGGCGCTCATCGATGAAGAGGCCGACGCCATGATGCCGCTCACGGTGCGCAGGAAATGGGGCCTTGCTTACCTCTACCAGCCATTGGGCATCCAGCAACTCGGGGTGTTCGCTGCGCATCCGGAGCGCGTCTCACAAGAGGCCTTCATCGCCGCGATTCCAAAGCGGATGCGGTACATGGACATCCTGCTGAATGAATCCATGCTCCCCTCAGGCATTGCGGCAGCCGATCTTATCCTGCTGCAGAATCAGGTGCTGGCGGCCACTGATGCCATCGATGCCCTTCGCTCGCGTTACAGCAAGGGCCACCGGAGGAACCTGAAGGATGCTGCCGACCTGCACGAGATCGAGCTGACCCCGAGCGCATTCGAAACGCTCTTCCACCGAACCACGGGCAAGCGCTTCGGGCCTTCATCCGTCAAGGGTCTGGGTGCATTCATGCGCGTGCTGAGCGAAGGCATCGAACGCGGCCAGTGCGAAGTCCGGGCGCTTGCCAGGGACCAAGAGCCCATGGCCGCGGCGTGCTTCGCCACGTGGCAGGGCCGCAGCATCATGCTTAAGTCGGCCAATACCGAAGCAGGCCATCCGGCGAAGGCCATGTTCGTGCTGATCGATGCGTGGATCGCCCGCCATGCCGGCACCGGGATGCTGCTCGACTTCGCAGGATCGAACACCCCGAGCGTGGCGCGCTTCAATGCGGGGTTCGGTGCAGTGCCCAGGACCTATTTTCGCCTGCGGCGGAACCGACTCCCGCTCCCGCTCCGGTGGCTAAAGCAATGAACGCATGGTGATGGAACTCGTGAATCAGCGCAGTGTGGCCGGGCAGTTCATCGCCGAATTGCGCGACGCCCAAGTGCAGCAGGACCCCATGAGGTTCCGCCGCAATCTCGAGCGCGTGGGTGAAGTGCTCGCGCTGGAGCTCAGCCGCACCCTTGAGTACGAAGAGCACGATGTGACCACGCCCTTGGGCATCGCGCGCGCGCACCTGCTGAAGGAGCAACCGGTGCTGGCCACGATCCTGCGCGCAGGGCTGCCCATGCATCAGGGGATGCTCAACTACTTCGATCGCGCAGACAATGCCTTCATCAGCGCCTACCGGAAGCACCGCAAGGGCGAAGAGGGCTTCGACATCGAAGTGGAATACATGAGCAGTCCGCGGCTCGACGACCGCGTCTTGGTGCTCTGCGACCCCATGCTCGCCACAGGGCAGAGCATGGTGCTGGTGTACCGCGCCCTGCTCCGCTTGGGCATTCCCAGGCAACTGCACGTGGTGAGCGCCATTGCCAGCGCCGAAGGCCTGGAGTACGCCAAGCTTCACCTGCCAGCCGGCACACGGTTCTGGATCGGTGCCATCGACGAGGAGATGACCGCGCAGGCCTACATCGTGCCCGGCCTTGGTGATGCCGGCGACCTGGCGTACGGGCGTAAGGCCTGAGCCATGGATACCGCGGGCATCTTGGCGGTACTCGGCACCAGCGTCGTGAAATTCGTGCTCGCCGCTGCGGTGTCATACGGCTTCAACCACACGTTCTGGGAAACCGTTCTGCTGCTCTCCATCGGCGGAGCCGCAGGCACGGTCGCATTCTATCTCGCCGGTGTGGGCGTGCTGAAGCGGCTGCATGCCCGTGCGGTCCGGAACCGGGACCGGCGCATCGCCAAAGGCCTCACGCCGAAGCGGGTGTTCACGCGGTCCAATCGCTTCATCGTTCGCGTGAAGCGGAGCTACGGGCTGCTCGGCCTCGCGATCATGCCTCCGCTCCTCTCGGTGCCCATCACCGCCTTGATCGCCGCGAAGTACTTCCATCACGACCGCCGCACCCTGCCCGTACTCCTCACCGCCATCGCTTGCTGGTCGCTGGTGCTGAGCATGGCCTGGGGATTCCTCCGATGAAGCATTACCGGCATCTCTTCTTCGACCTCGACCATACGCTGTGGGACTTCCGCACCAACTCGCGCGAGACCCTGCGCGAACTGGTTGCCGCGCACGGCCTGCTCGCACGCGGCATCCCGGATGCCGAGGCCTTCATCGGCGTGTACGAGGAGATCAACCACAGGCTCTGGGCGGAGCATGGCGCAGGCCGAATGCCAAAGGAGGTGATGCGCGTGCTGCGCTTCCGCTCGGCCTTGCAGCACTTCGGAGTGGTGGATGGCCGACTGCCCGGCAAGCTCTCGGAGGAATACCTGGCCCAATGCCCGCTGAAACCGGCCTTGATGCCCGGCGCGATGGAACTGCTCGACGCCGTGGCCGGCAGTCATCGCCTCCATATCATCACCAATGGCTTCGAGGATGTGCAGCATGTGAAGCTCGTGCACAGCGGCATCGCCCCGCGATTCGATGTGGTGCTCACCAGTGAGCGGGCAGGCGCTGCGAAACCCAGCGCGGCCATCTTCGCCGAAGCCCTCAAGCGCTCCGGCGCGAAAGCCGCGGAGAGCCTCATGATCGGTGACAATGCCGATACCGACATGCTGGGCGCGCGATCAGCGGGCTGGGACCAGGCCCACTACCACGCGGAAACAGACCCTGATCCCATGGCTACGCACCGGGCCGTGCACCACGACGAACTACGACGGCTGCTGGCCTGACTTCCGCTCCTCGTCCGAGACGAAGGTGTACTCCATATCGAAGTCGGCGCCTGTGATGTGGCTGTGCCGGAAGAAGCGGACCCGGTCGTTCGCGGTGACCTTGCCGCTGTAGCTGATCTCGCCGCGCAGCGGCCGGGTCACGAAGAAGATGCTGTCGCCCTTCACCGTGGCCATGACGTTATGCAGGCCGATGGATGGATCGCCCTTGGTCTCCCGGATCAGGAAATCGGGCAGGGTGGCCTCCACATCCTTGGTGCCGTTCACCAGTACGACGCGGCCTTCGGGAAAGAAGCGCAGCAGATAGCGCAGGCTGCCGCGCTCGCAGCGGTAATGGCCATCGAAGCGCACGCCCAAGCCATCGAAGGGCCCGGGGCCGGTCACTTGATCCTGCGCTCCGCCTGCGGCCGGAACCGAAGGGGCATTCATTCGCTGCATGATCATCCGGGCCGCCACGAAGACGGCGAGGGCCGCAACGATGATGACCAGCACGGACTTGATGGACCTGTTCATGTTCAACCGGGGAATTGTGCGATGACCGAGACCGAGCCTTGGACGCGGTCGCCGAGCTTCACGGTAACGCGCGCATCGAGCGGCAGCAGCACATCAACGCGTGATCCGAACTTGATGAAGCCGAACTCCTGGCCTTGCTGCGCGGGCTCGCTGGGCTTGCTGTAGGTGCAGATGCGCCGCGCCAAGGCGCCCGCGATCTGCCGGAACAGGACCTCGCCGTGCTTCGGATGCTTCACCACCACGGTGCTCCGTTCGTTCTCCGTGCTGCTCTTCGGATGCCAGGCCACCAGGTACTTGCCCGGATGGTAGCGCGCATAGATGGTGGTGCCGCTCAACGGATAGAAGTTCACATGCACGTTCAGCGGGCTCATGAAGATGCTCACCTGCACGCGCTTGCCGTTGAAGTACTCGGCCTCATGCACCTCCTCGATCGCCACCACTTTGCCATCGGCGGGCGAGAGCACATGCGATTCGTTGGCGGGCACCGTGCGGCTAGGCACGCGGAAGAACCAGATCACGATGGCCCATACCGCGATGAGCGCGGCCCCGATCACGACGGCGAGCGGCTGCGGCAGCACCGGCCATTGCATCAGCGCGAATAGGCCGAAGCCGGCCACAGCGGTGACGAGAAGCAAGGTGGGAGTGCCTTCGCGGTGCAGGTGCATAGGAGCGCGGCGAATATAGCCGCGCCCATTCGGCCAGGCGGGGAATCAGGATCGCGCGCACTATCAACGATCGGGCATGGACCACAGCGCGCAGCATGGCCGCAGCACGGTAGCGTTCGATCCTAGTTTCGCCGCCATGCAAGCGGAACCGATGCGGGTACTGGTCGTGGGACAGACCCCGCCGCCCTTCGGCGGCCAGGCGGTGATGATCGAGAAGTTCTTGGAGGGCCGCTTCGCCACGCTCGAACTGGCCCATGTGCGGTTGGCCTATTCCGAGGAGATGAGCGAGGTGGGCCGATTCAGCCTGAAGAAGGTATGGGTGCTCTTCAAGACCATCGCCGCCGTCTGGACCGCACGGATCAAGCATCGCTCGCAAGTGCTCTACTACCCGCCCAGCGGCCCGAACCTGGTGCCGATCCTGCGCGACATCATTTTCCTCATCGCCGTGCGCTTGTGCTTCCGGTTCACGGTGTTCCATTTCCACGCCGGTGGGCTATCAACCTACATGAGCAAGCTGCCAGCGCCGATCCGCTGGCTGGCCTGGCTGGCGTACCGGAAGCCTGATCTCGCCATCCGCACTTCGGATCTGGCCCCGCCGGACGCGCAGCACTTCGAATCGAAGCGCGTGGTTTCGGTGTTCAATGGCATCGAGGACCTTGCGGGCGGCCCTATTGCGCGCGACCCGGATCCCGATCGGCCCATGCGCATCCTGTTCACCGCCGTACTGATCCCGAGCAAAGGCGTCGAAGTGCTTGTGCATTCCTTCATCCAGCTCATCCAGCGCGGCGTAAATGCCGAGCTGATGCTCATGGGCCGCTGGGGCGATGCCGCGTTCGAGGAGCGCATGCTCGCATTGATAACGCAGCATGGGTTGAATGATCGCGTGCGGGTGCTCGGGGTGCGCACCGGCAATGACAAGCTGAACGATTTCCGCGCAGCGGATGTATTCTGCTTCCCCTCGCACTTCGAGGCCGAGAGCTTCCCGGTGGTGCTCATGGAAGCGGCCCAATTCGGCTTGCCCGTGGTCGCTACGGATTGGCGCGGTATCCCGGTGATGGTGGATGAGGGCGTGAACGGATTCCTGGTCCCGACGCATGACCCGAAAGCCGTAGCTGACCGCTTGGAACGGCTGGCGCGGGATCCGGAACTGCGCCATCGCATGTCCGCGGATGCGCGGCGCGTGTTCGCGGAGCGTTTCACGCTGGCGGCCTTCCACCGGAACATGGAGGCGGCCTTCGCGCAGCTGATGGGGCGTGCATAAGGACGTTATCGCTGGATAAAGGACGCACAAGGATGACGCATCCTGAAATAGGTTTGCTTACCCCCCCCGCGCATTCTTAATCAGTGATTCGAGCAAATCGGTCATTCTGCCGAACAGGTCGATGGCCTTGCTGCGCCAATGGCTGTCCTCAGCATCAATGCGCGGCGGCTCGGGCTCCATGTGAACCACGCGTGGCTCGGTCGCCGATGCCACAGCTGTTGTCGCCGTTGCTAATCCAGCAAAGGAGCGTACCCAGATCATCTACGAACGTGGCATGGAGCACGGTACATTGCAGCTCTTCGACGCTCAAGGCCGTCTGATGATGGACATCCCGCTCAAGGGCCAGCTTGCCTTCTGGGAGGTGCCTTTGCAACGCTTCTCCGAGGGCCTGTATTTCGCGCGTATAACGCTGGATGGGTTCGTACTTGGTGAAACGAAGTTCACGGTAATCAAGTGAGAGCACCGACTGCCATAACGATTGGGCTTGGCCTTCTGGCCGGGCCCAATCGTGGGCAGGCGCAGGGTTTCATTCGGCACTTTGATGCAGAGCAAGCCGGGAAACCTGGAGCTATCCTGTCGGTGCGCGAGGTGCCCAGTGGCTATTTGTTGTTCTGCTCGCAAGTGAGCAGTGATGGAACAAACAGAACGCGTCTATTCACCCGCGTGGTTGATGCTGCGGGTGAGCAGATCAATGAACAGGAATTTTTCGCAGGTATTGAGCGGCACTACATCACCGGGACCATTGATCCTGTGGCCAATCGCTCGGATGGGAATTTTGCAGCCCCGATTTTCGACATCAGTCAAGGATTCGATATGCGGACGAGTATTTTCATTCACAATGAGCTTGGCGACACCCTAGTGACAAGAGTTGTGCTAAATTATTCGGTATCGGATAGCATACTTGCCACACCCAACCAGCTAAGAATGTGTGTTGACGGTGGTGCCTATTTGTGTGGAAGTGCTGACCCATATTCGCCACCAACCGCGCTTGCGGATGCCTTGCTTGTGCGACTTGACCAGAATGGTGACACACTTTGGACGCATCGCTATAGTCCCACCCCGCAGAGCGTGTATCATGGCCTTGGTGTTCTAGAGTTTGTGGATGGTGGCGCCATCATGGTAGGCTACCGATACCAGAGCTTTGTGCTTGATGAATATTTCGTGATGCGCACCGACGCACTGGGTGCGATGCAATGGATACGGTACTTCGGCAACCGGGCGAAAGCCATTGATGCAGCCGTGCGGCTCGATAGCGAGGGCAACATCATCACCTACTCGGCATACAGGGAACAGAGTTATCCGACCTACTACGGGCAATTCATGCTCACCAAGTGGAGCCCTGGGGGCGACATCATTTGGCAGAAGAAATCGCACTATGGAAGGAATTACTACGTGGGCGACTTCGAGGTGCTTCCGGATAATTCGATCATCGCGGTGGGCTCGCACGATGGCGGCGGGGAGCTTATGCGCTTCAGCGCCGAGGGCGACAGCTTGTGGACAAGGCAGTACGTGGCCTTCGCCAGCAGCGAGCGGCACCGCCTTTTCGATGTGCAGCCCACGAGCGATGGCGGCTTCGTGGCGGCGGGCAGCTGCGATCAGTACTGGGGCGATCCCACGCCCAACCTGGAGACGGAGTGGATGATCAAGACCGACAGCCTGGGCTGCGTGGTGCCCGGCTGCCAGTACGTGGGCGTGCAAGAGGTGGTGGTTGATCTGCAAACGCATCTGCTCATTGCTCCCAACCCCACGAGCAGTTTGCTGCAAGCCGAGCTGGCCTTGCCACCGGGTGCAGCGCTGGCAGGCGCTCCGCGCGCTGTGCTGCTCAGCGGGCAAGGGCATGAGGTGCGCGCATGGCCCCTGCGCCATGGCGGCGATAAGCTCACCCTGCGCGTGGACATCAGCACATTGCCCAGCGGCGTGTACTACCTGCATATCGCAGATGGGGAGCGCTGGCTGGCGGGTGGGAAGGTGGTGGTGGAGTGAGCTGGTCTTCGTTTCTCGTTCTCGCAATTGAACGCAGGGTCTCCCAAGACGGAAGACCCTGCTGCGGTTGAGCGAGTGAGCGGCGTGCAAGGCGCGCGCCGCTCACCTACATTCGCAAGGCATTACCCATGAAGGCACCACTAACGCTCCTGTTCGTTGTTGCAGTTCATGCTGCTTGGTCACAAACCACCTTCAACGTGGTGCGTGAGCACCCAAGCATTCTATCATACAATGGAGCATTGTCAGTAAATGAATTGGCCGACGGTTATTTGATGTTCAGTTTCGGATGGTCATTGGATAGCGCCGTCGCGGCCGTGTTCGCCACCAAGTTCGACCTTGAGGGCAATTTCGTTTGGGAGAAGGAGCACCGCCGAGAGCGGGACATTTATCCAGGGATTGTTGACCCGATCGCCTCGATCAGTGGGGGTCGCTTCGTTGGAGCGATGAGTGAGTACGGAGACACCTTACCTGAAACAACTTACCTGTACTGGTGGAATAGCGAAGGCGACACTATCCGCACGCGTTTCCTCAAGTCGGATAGCAATGTGGTGAGCGGTAACCACGGCACGCGCCAATTGCTCGCACTGGCCGATGGCGGCTTCCTGCATTGTGGCTGGTGCGCGAACACCACCCCGGGGCAAGGTGGCTGCATCACCCGATTGGATAGTGCTGGCGCCATCCTTTGGGAGCGCATCTACACGCAGGCGCAGTACATCCTTAACGCCCACGAGGCTCCTGATGGCGGCTTCGTGCTGGGCGGTTATCGCAATGGCCAACAGGACAGAGCGGTGGTGATACGAACGGATAGCGCGGGAAACGTGCAATGGGTCAGGTACCACGGGCTTTATGCGGGCACCGGGGCCCATCGTGCACAGATCGACGAGCAGGGAAATGTGCTGGTGCCCGGCAACTGGAAGGATGACCCCTCGCCGTTGACCTATGATACATGGGCCTGTCTTTTCCGCTATGCCTCTAATGGCGCACTGCTGCCACGAAGAGATTACTACTTTCATCGCAGTACCTACACGGCTCACTTGGTCCCGAAGGGAGGCGGACATTATTGGATGGTCGGGGCCACCTGGCAAACTGGCTATGACCCGGATTACGCCACGCTGGTCTGGGAACTGGACGAGAATCTGGACAGTTTGTGGATGCGACGCTACTGGTTCTATGCCAGTGATGATGCGGAGAACTTGGCCTATTCCGCTCGTTCAACAAGCGACAGCGGGATGGTCTTGTGCGGTGTTTCGCGCCAAGGTGTTTCAGAGCCACTGCCCTACAAGCAAGACAATTGGCTCCTGAAGCTCGACAGCTACGGCTGCTTGGTACCCGGCTGCCAGAGCGTGGGCATACAAGACCATGTGCTGGGGCTTAATGAGTATTTGAGCATATCGCCCAACCCTGTTGCGCAAGGGCAAGCGGTGCAAGTGCGTTGGGAGCCGCCTCAGAACTACAAACCCCAGGGCTCATTGCGCGTGGTGGTGTTGGATGCCACGGGTCGCACTGTGCTGCAGGTGCGCATGGCATCTTCCACGCTTTCGCTCACTATGCCGGCAAGCGGGCTCTACTATGTGCATCTGGCAGATGGGCAGCGATGGCTCGCCGGGGGCAAGGTGGTGGTGGAGTAGCTGGTCTTCGTTTCTCGTTCTCGCAATTGAACGCAGGGTCTCCCAAGAGGGAAGGCCCTGCTGCGGTTGGACGAGGGCATGAACGGATTCCTGGTCCCGATCCACGACCCCAAGGCTGTGGCTGATCGCTTGGAGCGCTTGGCGAAAGACCTGGAGCTGCGCCATCGCATGGCCCTCGATGCCCGGCGCGTATTCGCGGAACGGTTCACCCTGGCCGCCTTCCACCGGAACATGGAAGCGGCCTTCGCGCAGCTGAAGCGCTGATTCAACCGAGCAGCAGCGCGATCACCACCATCACGGGCGCCGCGAGCAGGTAGCCATCGAAGCGATCGAGCACACCGCCGTGGCCGGGCATGATGGTGCCGCTGTCCTTCACGCCTGCCGCCCGCTTCATGGCGCTCTCGAGCAGGTCGCCGATGGTGGCGCTTACGGTGATGAAGGGAGCGGCGATGAGCCAGGCAGAAGGCTCGAGCGCATGATCGATCCAACCGGCCACCACCCATGCCGCCACGATGGTGAGCAGCAGGCCGCCAAGCAGTCCCTCGACGGTCTTGCCAGGGCTCACGCTGGGCATCAGCTTCGTGCGACCGATGGCGCGCCCCACCAAGTAGGCGCCCGTGTCATTGGCCCACAGCAGCAGCATGAAGCCGATGAGGATGTTGCCCTGGATCGCCATGAACGGCGCGCAGGCCATAGGCAGGGCGATCAGCAGGACCGAGACGGCGAGCTGGCCGATGGCGCTTGCGATCGCGGTGCGCGCGGCGCGCAGCACGGCCAAGAACGCGAGCAGCATGGCGCCGATGACGATGGCGATCGCCACCGGGAAATGCGGATCAGGGAATTCGAGGAGCCACGCCCACGCCGCGTAGCAAGCAACGGTCAGCGCGATGCCGATGAACATGGGCGGAGCAGCCTCCCTGCCGCGCCAATGCAAGCGGTGCCATTCGCGCGCCGCCATGCCCGCGAACACGAGGAAGAGCCATGCCGTGGCCTGTTGACCCAGCCATGCCGCACCGATCACGAGCGCCGCATAAACGGCACCGCTCGCAGCACGGATGGCGATCTCCTTCACGCCTCGTCCGGTTTGCCCACTTCGTGAAGGGCGCGCAGCAGGTCGGCGCGGCGCACGTGAACAGCGGCTTGTGCCAGCGGCGGGTAAGCGCTCGATCCGTTGTCGAGGACGACGGCCTCGATCCCATGCTCCTCCAACCGACCTCGCACCAATTCGGCTTCAGCGCGCGATGCCGCATGGTACACCGGTGCCCAGTCGGTGGCGGCGTGCATCAGCCGGCTGATTGTTCGGATGCACCGGTGGGCTCAACCGCAGGAGGCGCCGTCGGGGCCGACGGCGCATTGCCATTCGCATTGCCGTTGGCCGCTTGCGCAGGCACCAGGAAGGGCCGGTCGCCGAAGATCTTCTCCAGGTCCTCCTTGAAGATCACCTCCTTCACGAGCAGCTGGTTGGCCAGGGCGGTGAGCTTGTCCTTGTTCTCCGTGAGGATGCGCTTCGCGCGTTGATACTGGCCCTCGATGATCTTGTTCACCTCCTCATCGATCGTCTGCGCGGTCCTTTCGCTGTAGGGCTTGCCGAAGCTGTATTCGCTCTGGCCGCTGCTGTCGTAGTAGCTGATATTGCCCACCCGCTCGTTCAGGCCATAGATGGTGACCATCGCGTAAGCCTGCTTGGTCACCTTCTCCAGGTCGCTCAGGGCGCCGGTGCTCACCTTCCCGTACATCACATCCTCAGCGGCGCGGCCACCGAGCGCGGCGCACATCTCGTCGAGCATCTGCTCGGCCGTGGTGAGGTGGCGCTCATCGGGCAGGTACCAAGCAGCGCCGAGTGACCGGCCGCGCGGCACGATGGTGACCTTCACCAAGGGCGAGGCGTGCTCCACCAGCCAGCTCACGGTGGCGTGGCCGGCCTCGTGGTAGGCGATGGCCTTCTTCTCATCGTCGGTGATGATCTTGTTCTTCTTCTCCAGACCGCCGATCACGCGGTCCACGGCGTCAAGGAAATCCTGCTTGGCCACCTCGGTCTTCTTCTTGCGCGCAGCGATCAGCGCGGCCTCATTGCAGATGTTGGCCAGGTCCGCTCCGCTGAAGCCTGGGGTCTGGCGCGCGAGGAAGCTCACATCAACCGTCTTCTCGAGCTTCAAGGGTTTCAGGTGCACCTTGAGGATCGCCTCCCGCTCGTTCAGGTCGGGCATGTCCACGAAGATCTGGCGGTCGAAACGGCCCGGGCGCATCAGGGCGCGATCGAGCACATCGGCGCGGTTGGTGGCGCCGATGAGGATCACGCCGCTGTTGGTGCCGAAGCCGTCCATCTCGGTCAGCAGCTGGTTCAGCGTGTTCTCGCGCTCGTCGTTGGCGCCCATGCTCACGCTGCGGCCGCGTGCGCGCCCGATGGCATCGATCTCATCGATGAAGATGATGCTGGGCGCCTTCTCCTTGGCTTGCTTGAAGAGATCGCGCACGCGGCTGGCGCCCACGCCCACGAACATCTCGACGAAATCGGAGCCGCTGAGGCTGAAGAAGGGCACGCTGGCCTCGCCGGCAATGGCCTTCGCGAGCAGGGTCTTCCCGGTTCCCGGAGGCCCCACCAGCAGCGCGCCCTTGGGGATCTTGGCGCCGAGGTCGGTGTAGCGCTTGGGGGTCTTGAGGAAATCGACGATCTCCTGCAGCTCCTCCTTCGCTTCGGAAAGCCCGGCCACATCGTTGAAGGTGACGTTGGTGGTCTTGCCGCCCTCGAAGACCTGCGCCCGGCTCTTGCCGATGTTGAAGATCTGGCCGCCGGGACCACCGCCCCCGCCGATGCGCCGCATCACGAAGATCCAGATCAGGATCATGGCGCCGAAGAGCACGATGTAATAGATGGCCTCGCGGCCCCAATTGTCCTGCGTCTCGTACTCGTAAGGGATGCCGTACTTCCGCGCATCGAGCACGAGGTCGTTCTTCTCCACGTCGCTGCTGCCGGGGTTGAAGGCGTAGTGCGGGCCGGTGACGTTTTCGCCCGAGAGCGCGCTGCCCTTCAGCTTCGTCTTGTGCGGCTCCACCTTCAGGCTGTCCTTCCGGATGAAGACCTTCACCATCTGATCATTGAGGATCACGATGCGCTCCACATGGCCGCGCTCGGCCATGGCCTTGTAGTCGGTGGGCGTCACCTTCTCCATGCGCCCGCCGTACTGGAAGAGCTGGATGCTCAGGATCAGCACGATGATGATGCCGTAGATCCAATAGAAGTTGAAGGAGCGCTTGGGGCGCTCGCTCTTGGGCTTCTCGTTGCGTTCGGGTGTGTTCTCCACAGTGATTCCTCTGGTTGCTCAGGCTACATTCTCATACAGGGTGCGGACCGCATCGCCCCAAAGATCCTCCAGCGCATAATGCCCGCGCCGGTCCCGGTGGAAGACATGCACCACCACATCCACATAATCGATCAGCACCCATTCGGCATTGCGCTCGCCTTCGGTGTGCCAAGGCTTCTCTCCCATCTGCTTCCGCACGGTCTCCAGCACGGATCGCGTGATCGCTTCCACCTGCGTGGTGGAATCGCCGTGGCAGATCACCATGTGGCTGCAGACCGCATTGGGGATCCCGCGCAGGTCCATGTGAACAAGCTCCCGGCCCTTGACCTCTTGGATGCCATGGATCACAGCCTCCACCAAGCGCGAGTCGCCCGCGCCCTTCTTTTGCTTCATCCGAATAGCTTTGGGAGCGCTCAAAGGTAGGTGTTGGCCCGCCCCGCAACCGGCGGTTACCAGCCTGTTCCATGAGCGGTACGCATGCCATTCGGAGAGCCCCTCATCGAGTACGAGGTGTTGGAGAGCACCAACGCCGAGGCTTCGGCGCTCGTTGCGGCGGGCAAGGCGGCGCATGGCGCCGTGGTGCTCGGCCACCAACAGACCGAGGGCCGGGGCCAGCGCGGCCGTGCCTGGCACTCCCAGCCCGGGCTCGACCTCACCTTGAGCGTCGTCTGCAAGCCCGAAGGGCTGCGGGCCGACCGGCAATTCGCGTTGAGCAAGGTGGCGGCGCTCGCGGTCTTCGATACCGTGAGGCCCCATGTGCAGGCCGACCTGCGCATCAAATGGCCGAATGACATCCTGGTGTCCGGACGGAAAGTGGCCGGCATCCTCATCCAGAACGAACTCGTGGGCGACCAGGTGGCGCGGAGCATCATCGGCATCGGGCTGAATGTGAACAGCACCGGCTTCCCCGCTGAACTGGTGGCGACCAGCCTCTTGCAAGAGGGTGGAAAAGAACTCGACCGCCGGGCCGTGCTGTTCCATCTGCTCGACCGCTTCGGCCACTGGTGGCAGAAGTGGCAGCAGGCGCCCGACGCCGGGCTGGTGAGCTACACCGACCGGCTCTGGACCCGCGGGCGCTGGGCCGAAATGCTGCTCGATGGCGCGCCCATCACGGCGCGGGCCTTGGATGTGGATGAACTCGGCCGGTTGCTCGTGGAAGCCGAGGATGGCTCCGTGTCCGCCTATGGCCTCGACCGCCTCCGATTCGCTCCGCGCACGCCCGGTTTGCACGGCTGAACGAAAGGGCTACATTTGCCGCCCTTAAACGAAACCGAGCAGGCCATGAAGCGCACCTACCAGCCCAGCAAACGCAAGCGGACCAACAAGCACGGTTTCCGCAAGCGCATGAGCACAGCTGCTGGCCGGGCCGTTCTGGCCAGCCGCCGCAAGCAGGGCCGCCACAAGCTCACCACCAGCGACGAGCAGGTGGGCGCGAAATAGCCTTCCGTCCTATGCATTCCCGGAAGGGCTGCCCCATGGGCGGCCCTTCTTCATTCCGCGCCCCCTGTGGCTGCGGCATCCGCCGCTATGGCCTCCGCCAATTCCGCGTTGAGCAGCACATGACCGAAGGGGAGCACGTGCTCCGAAACGCTGCTTGGGGCATGGCGCGAGAGATTCTCGCCGAGGTCGGGCGGTATCACCCGGTCATGCGCGCCGAAGTAGAGGTGGATGCGCAAGCCAAGGGATTCGGCCTTCCGCGCCACCACCGTCAGGTCGGGCTCGATCCGGCGGTAGCTCAGCCACACATCGTGCACCAGCTGCCGCTTGGCGCGGCTATCGGTCTGTCCCTTCAGGAAACGGTGCATTCGCTCATTCATCAGCCGCAGCGCGCGTAACGCATCCATCACGAAGTGGACCCGCTGCGGGTGCTTCACGAAACGCTTGTAGGCCCAACTTCCCAAGCCTGACGCTGCCAAGCCCCGGTACCATGGCCTGGTCTTCAACCCGTCCGGGGCCGCCAGGAAAACCCGGCTGAAGCGCTGCGGGATCTCCTCCAACAGGCAAAGGCCCAGCCGACCGCCAAGGCTGTAGGCCACCAGCGCGGCTTTCTCGACACCCAACGCGTCGATGAACCCTGCGAAGTAGGCAGCGATCTCCGACGGCGCGAAGGGCGCATCGGCACGTTCCGGGTAGCCCGGACTATGCCCGTGGAAGTGCAGGTCGAAGGAATAGATGGTGAAGCGCAGGCCGAGGGCGCTTTCGAGCACATGGAAATCGGCGCCGGTGCGGCCGAAGCCGTGCAGGGCAATCAGGGGCTCAGGGCCGTTCCCATAGACTCGATAAGCGAGCGTAGTTCCGTGGGTGAAGAAGCGGAGCGGCGGAGCGGGTTGCACGGGGACAAAGGTGGAGAGGCCTGCAATGCCCCCAACTTCGCAACCGAACCGAAGCAACCGGCACCGGGGCCCGTCGGTCAACAGAAGCATGCGCGGCATTACGACCCTCTTCATCTGCCTGGCCTCGGGCCTGAACGCGCAGCACCTCAACTATGCCGAATGGCTGCACCGCGCCATGGCCGATATGCGCCTGGCCCCGCGATACGGCGACCAAGGGAAGAATGCCGCGCAGAAGGCCTCCGATGCCGAATTCGTTGCTGCCGTGCTCGCCGTTGACCCTGTGCCGCGCACCGCTTCGAGCCGCTTGGTGGATCACGGATCGGCCTTGCTCGCCGCCGGCGATCAGGTGCAATCGATGATGCGCTTCAACCAGGCGTGGCTGGTGGACAGCACCAACGCCGATGCCTACTGGGGCTTCGGGAACTACTTCCTCGCGCTCGACCGGCCGGCCATGGCCCTGCAATGGTTCAAGCGTGGCGCTGAGCTGGACCCCACCCACGTGCGCTCGCTGCTGGGACTGGCCACCGCCGCGCTGGCCGAGCAATACGCCACGCGCGCTGAGAACCCCGCGCATGCCGATGAATTGGTTGCCGCTGCCTTGACGGTGCTCCTGCGCGCCGAGGAGCTCGCGCCCAATGACCCGGCCATCGCGTACCGATTGGCCGTGTGCTACACGGTGCGCGGGGAATGCGAGCAGGCACGGAAGCAGCATCAGCGCTGCTTGGGGCTTCCGGGGTGCGCGCCAGACGCTGGTTTCGAGGCCCAGCTACGGGCCAAGTGCCCATGACCCGCCGTTGCCCGCGAACCGGTACTTTGCGGGTCCCCTTCCATCCATGCGCTCACTCACATTCCTCTTCGTCGGCTTGACGGCTTTCACTCGCGCGCAGACCCCCTGCGTGAACGGGTTCGCAGGGCCCTACCCGTGCAGCAACATCGACCTGATGGCGCAGCTGTCCTTGACCCAATTGGGCACCAATACCAACATCGCCGACCTCTGGGGATGGACCGATCCGCTCACGGATAAGGAGTACGCCATCGTGGGCGGCCGCACGGGCACCAGTTTCGTGGACATCAGCCTCGCCACCGCCCCGGAGCTCATCGGCTTCCTGCCCTCGCACAACAACGTGGCCTCACTCTGGCGCGATGTGGATACGCACGGCAATTGGTGCTTCATCGGCAGCGAGGCGGCCGGGCATGGCTTGCAGGTCTTCGACCTCACGCGGCTGCGCGATGTGACCAACCCGCCGGAGACCTTCGCCGCCGATGCACGCTTCGGGGGCTTCGGCAACAGCCACTCCATCTTCGTGGATAAGACCGAGCCCTACGTGTACGCCGTGGGCAGCAACATCGCCAGCGGCGGACTGGTGGTGGTGAACGTGAGCAATCCGCTGGCACCGACCCTCGCAGGCACCTTCCCCTTCGAGGGCTACATCCACGAGAACACCGTGTTCGACTACATCGGGCCGGACACCGATCACTTGGGCAAGCGCATCAGCTTCAATTTCCACATCAATGCCAACGACCGCGTGACCATCGTTGACGTGACCGATAAGAGCGACATGGCCCTGATCAGCACCACGCCGCCCTACACCAGTCCCAGCCTTTGCCACCAAGGCTGGCTCACCGAGGACCACCGCTACCTGCTGATGAACGACGAGGGCGACGAGAGCTCGTACACCTACAACACCCGCACCCACATCTACGACGTGCAGGACCTCGACGAACCCGAGTACCTGGGCTACTTCAGCGGGCCGAACCCGAGCATCGACCACAACCTGTACGTGCACCGGAACCTGGTGTGGGAAGCCAACTACACCAGCGGCCTCCACGTGCTCGACGCGGCGAACGTGGGCAACGGGCAATTGAGCCTGTCCGCCTGGTTCGATACCTATCCGGCGAACAACGGGAAGACGTACAGCGGCGCGTGGGGCAACTACCCCTACTTCGGGAGCGGCAACATCATCATCAGCAGCTTTGGCGAAGGGCTCTTCATCGTGAAGCCGCGGCTCTCCCTTCGCGTAAGGGCCATGCTCGAAGGGCCCTACGATGCGGATACGGGCCTGATGCACGACTCGCTCCGCGTGAAGGGACTGCTGCCCTTCACCGAGCCCTACACCGCGCTCGGCTATGCGCACGCGGGCGGCGGCGCGGAGACCACCTCACCCGCCGCGCTGGCCATCAATGGCCCGGACGCGATCGTGGATTGGGTGGTGCTGGAACTGCGCGATCCCGCCGACCCTTCGGTCGTGCTGGCCTCCCGCAGCGCATTGATCCAGCGCGATGGCGACATCGTAGGCACCGACGGCGCCTCTCCGGTGCAATTCAGCCTGAAGCCCGGGCCCTACCATGTGGCCGTGCACCATCGCAATCACTTGGGGGTGATGACCGCAGCAGCCCTGGAAGTGAGCGTGGCCCTGCGCAGCTGCGACCTCAGCGATGGAAGCACCGCGCTCTACGGCATTTCGGCCACCAAGCCCATGGGTCCGGTGAATCCGCTCTGGGCAGGCGATTGCCAGCGCGATGGCGTGTTGCGCTACACCGGCGAGGACAATGACCGCGACCCGATCCTGACCGCCATCGGCGGAAGCACGCCAACGGCAACGGCCACCGGCTACCTGGGAACCGATACCAACATGGACGGCACCGTGCGATACACCGGCACCGGCAACGACCGCGACCCCATCCTGGTGAACATCGGCGGCAACGTGCCCACCGCCACGCGCAACCAGCAATTGCCGTGAGCGATGGCCCGATCATTGCCAACTTCGCCGCACCTGAATCGAACCATGAGAACAATCGCCGCCCTCGCGCTCGCGCTCCTCTCCTTCCCCGCTTCCGCCCAGCTGCTCTCCTTCGATGAATGGTACGCGCGCGCGGACCAGGACCCCTACCTGAAGCCGCGCTTCGGCGACTACGGCCCCGAGGTGGTGAACAACACGGTGGACGAGGACATCTTCACCGTGATCATGAACAACCGCAACCGCCAGCGCGCGCTGAGCGACAGCCTCTGCAAGCTGGGCTTCGAGCGGCTGAAGAAGAACGATCATGTGGGCGCCATCAAGCGCTTCAACGAGGCCTGGCTGGCCATGCCGATCAACCCCGAGGCGCACCGCGCCTTCGGCGCCTTCTTCCGCAGCATGAAGCGCCCCCTCGAGGCGCACGAGAACTACCAGATGGGCATCGCGGTGGACAGCACCTACGCCCCGCTGCTGAAGGAAGAGGCCGATGTGTACATGGAGCAGCGCTACCACATGCAGCAGGAAGGCCGCGACAAGAAGGCCGAGGAGTTCACCCTGAAGGCCCTCGATCTGTACAAGCGCGCCTATCGCCGCATGGGCAAGGACCCCGAGGTGACCTACCGCCTCTTCGAGTGCTACACGCTCACGCTGAATTGCCCCAAGGCGTGGGAGTTCCACGACAAGGTGGTGGCCATGGGCGAGAAGAGCGTGGAGGATGTTTACCTGAACAAGCTGAAGGCGCACTGCGTGCGGTGAGGGAGCGAATGCTCTGAACGCAGAAGCCCGGCGAAGAGCTGAGCTTCCATTTTTCTGATCATCCGATCCTCTGATTCGCCTTACCCCCGCACCAGCTTCCGGTACTTCATCCTATGCGGCACGATATCACCGCCCAGCCGCTTCTTGTGGTTCTCCTCGTATTCGCTGAAGCCGCCCTCGAACCAGTAGACCTGGCTGTCGCCTTCGAAGGCGAGGATGTGGGTGCACACGCGGTCGAGGAACCAGCGGTCGTGGCTGATGATGACGGCGCAGCCGCTGTAATCCTGGATGGCCTCTTCGAGCGCGCGCAGCGTGTTCACGTCGAGGTCGTTGGTCGGTTCGTCAAGCAGCAGCACGTTGCTGCTCTGCTTCACGGTCATGGCCAGGTGGAGGCGGTTCCGCTCGCCGCCGGAGAGGATGCCCACTTTCTTGTTCTGGTCGGTGCCGCTGAAGTTGAAGCGGCTGAGGTAGGCGCGTGAGTTCATCACCACGTTGCCGAAGGTGATGTTCTCGAGGCCGCCGGTGAGCACCTCGTACACGGTCTTGTCGGCCACCAGGTCCTTGTGGCTCTGGTCCACGTAGGCCATCTGCACGGTCTCGCCGATGGCAATGCTGCCGCTATCGGGCTTCTCCAGGCCCATCACCATGCGGAAGAGCGTGGTCTTACCGGCGCCGTTGGGACCGATGATGCCCACGATGCCGGCGGGCGGCAGCGCGAAGCTGAGGTTGTCGATGAGCAGGCGGTCGCCGTAGCCCTTGCTCACGCCCTTGAACTCGATCACCTTGTCGCCGAGGCGCGGGCCGTTGGGGATGAAGATCTCCAGCTTCGCCTCCTTCTCCTTCACGCTCTCGCTCTGCATCTTATCGTAGTTCTGCAGACGCGCCTTGCTCTTGGTGCGGCGCGCGCTGGCGTTGCTGCGCACCCATTCCAATTCCTGCTTCAGCACGCGCTGGCGCTTGCTCTCGGTCTTCTCCTCCTGCGCCATGCGGGCGGTCTTCTGCTCCAGCCAGCTGGTGTAGTTGCCCTTGTACGGGATGCCTTCCCCCCGATCCAATTCGAGGATCCAGCCTGCCACATTGTCGAGGAAGTAGCGGTCGTGGGTGATGGCGATGACGGTGCCTTTGTACTGCTGCAAGTGCAGCTCGAGCCACGCCACGCTCTCGGCATCCAAGTGGTTGGTGGGCTCGTCGAGCAGGAGGATGTCCGGCTGCTGCAAGAGCAGGCGGCACAGCGCCACGCGACGGCGCTCACCGCCGCTGAGCACCTTGATGGACGAATCGCCCTCGGGGCAGCGCAGCGCATCCATGGCCACTTCGAGCTTCTGGTCGATGTTCCAGGCATCGCTCGCCTCGATCTTGTCCTGCAGCACGCCCTGCCGCGCGATGAGCTTGTCCATCTTGTCGGGATCGGCCAGCACGTCCTCATCGGCGAACTTGTTGTTCACCTCCTCGTACTCCTTCAGCAGGTCCATGATGGGCTGCACGCCTTCGCGCACGATCTCGATCACGGTCTTGCTCTCATCGAGCTCCGGCTCCTGCTCCAGATGGCCGATGGTGTAGCCGGGGCTGAGGTGCACATCGCCGTCGTGGTTCTTGTCCTTGCCCGCGATGATGCGCATGAGCGTGGACTTACCGCTGCCGTTGAGACCGAGGATCCCGATCTTGGCGCCGTAGTAGAAGCCGAGGTAGATGTCGTTGAGGATCTTCTTGCCGGAGGGCAGGGTCTTGCCCACCTTCACCATATTGAAGATTATCTGGCGGCCTTCTTCGGACATGGATGGAAAGGTTGAGGGTTGAAGGTTGAATCCATGGCAGGTTGAGGGTTGCTCAACCGCGACGGGAAGCGAAGGAAAGCCTAGCGCTTTCGGGCCGCGAATATCTCCAATCGCGGCCACTCTTTGTAGAGCACCGGCTGATCGTAGTTGCCGGCCTGCAAGCCGCACCGGGAGATGGCCTCCGGGGGGCTGGGGCCGCCGCGCTTGCCCAAGGCCAGCCACAGCGTGGAGCCAACGGGCATCTCCCCTTTGTAGGAGATGATCTGATGCAAGCGCTCCATCGGCATGCCTTGCGCCAGCAACTCGAAGCTGACGATGCGCTCCCAGCGGGCATCGAAGCAGAGCCGGTCGTCGGCCCTCATGCTGGCGATGATCAGTGCAGCCCCCGGCCGGGTCTCCGCTTGATGGCCCATCCGGGCCTTGGCCTCGCCGAGACCGGAGGCATACACGGCCAGGAGCGCCACCGAGGCCCATGCGGTCCGGCTGCGCTTGCCCATGCTCTTCACCAGTTTCTCCTGGATCAGCTTCAGCAGGTAGAAGAGCGCGATGGCCGAGCCCATGCAGAAGAAGAACAGCATGTACGCCCACAGGTAGGCCGGGCCATCCTCCTGGAGCGCGATGGCGAGCGGCACGGCGCCCAGCAATAGGGAGAAGATGATCGCCCTGAACTTGCCGGAGACATAGGTGGCGTGCATCACCCCGCAGAAGCCCAGGAGCAGCAGCCAATCGTAGGAAGGGTCGGCAGCGAACATCCAGAAGTCGATCACGCGATCGGCATAGCCGGCACTGAAGGTCGCCCAGGTGTCCTCGCCTTCGCTCTGGTGGATGAAGAGCCCATCGACCCCATGCTCGATCACCACCGGCATGTACAGGAGCGCGGTGGACAGCATGAAGACCACCACCGCGAGGCCGAGCATGGTCAAGCGCTCGTTCAATGACCGCTGGTACTTGCCCATGAGCGTGAAGAGCACCCAGAGGAAGGCCATGGCGGCGGTGAACACCGTGGTGGTCACGCTCCACATGCCCACCGCGAGGCAGAGGCCCATGATGGCCGCGCTCCATGGATTGTTCTCGCGCACCAGGTGCCGCGCCACGAGCAGGGCAGCAAGGAAGGCGCACCACGAGAGGCTGTAGCCCAAGGCCAGGGCGCTCAGCTCGATCAGCGGCGGGCAGCCGGCCACCATCGCAAGGGTCATGAGCGCGATGTACCGGTTGAACAGGCTTCGGGTGAGCATGTAGAACAGCGGCATGGCCAGCACCCCGGCAAGGAAGGCCGGGATGCGCAGGCTGAAGGTGCTCAGGCCGAACAGGCTCGTGCTCACCTTCACCAGCATGGTGTGCAGCACGTGGTTGATCGGCAGGCTGTAGTCGGTGAGGATGGCCGTGAACGATTGCGTCCCGAAGGAGACGTACATGCTGGCCTCATCGATCGTCACCGGTTCGCTCAAGAGCCAGGCACGCAAGGCCGCGCCCACCAGGATCAGCAACGCGGCGAACCGCTTGTGCGCGGCAGAGGTCTGCTTGCTGTACCGGCCGATCGCTTCGCGCAGGTCGTGCTTGAACCAATGCCAGGCCGAGCCTTGCTCGCGTTCCTTGCGCTTCGCGCGGCCGCGCGATCGATGGCGGAGGCCTGAACGGCTCCTGCTGCTGGGCCTGCTGGGCTCGTGGTATCCGGAAGCGCTCACGCTCTTGGTGTCTGTGGTGGGTCAGCGATTCACCTCCTGCATGCTCACGATGCTGTCCACCACGTACTTGCTGTGGCCGCGCCAGGGCAGGGCCGCGAGGTACTCCCGGTAGTGCAGGTTGAATTGCTTGCCGCTGTTGGCCATGAGTTGCTGCGCCACGGCGTCGTGCTCCACCGAGAACAGGAACTCGAAGCTCTGCAAGGTGCCTGCCTGGCTGCGGATGCCGGTCTGGATCATCTTGCCCTCGTAGGTCTTGAAGAGCACGCCCTTGTGGACGACGTAGTTCAGCTCACCGGCCTTCACGCCCGTGCCGAACACCCACCAATAGCGGAAATACCCTGCAACTGCCAGCACGATGGCCAAGACGGCTGCGATCTTCCAGAGATGCCTGCGCATGGTGGCGAATGTACCGGGACCGGTGCCACGGCGCAATGACAGTCGATTTCAGCGCTTCGCCGCCTTGAGCGTGTTGAGCAGCAGGCTGGCGATGGTCATGGGCCCCACGCCGCCGGGCACGGGCGTGATCCACGCGCACTTGGGCGCCACTTCCTCGAAACGCACATCGCCCAAGAGCCGGAATCCGCTCTTGCGCGAAGGGTCGTCGACGCGGTGGATGCCGACATCGACCACCACGGCGCCTTGCTTCACCATGGCCGCACCGATGAGCCCCGGTTTGCCCGCAGCCACGATGAGGATATCGGCCTCGCGCGTCACGGCGGCCAAGTCGCGCGTGCGGCTGTGCGCCAGGGTCACCGTGCAATTGCCGGGATCGCTGTTGCGGCTCATGAGGATGCTCATGGGCGTGCCCACGATGTTGCTGCGGCCCACCACCACGCAGTGCTTGCCGCTGGTGGCGATGCGGTAATGGCGCAGCAGCTCCACGATGCCGCTGGGCGTGGCGGGCAGGAAACCCTCGTGCCCCAGCACCATGTTGCCCAGGCTCACCGGGTGGAAACCGTCGACATCCTTGGCGGGGTCGATCGCCAGGGTGACCGCATCGGCATCGAGGTGATCAGGCAAGGGCAGCTGCACGATGAAGCCGTCGAGATCAGCGTCGGCGTTGAGCGCCTGCACCTGCTTGATGAGTTCCTGCTGCGTGGTGGATGCCGGCAGGCGGATCAAGGAGCTCTTGAAGCCCACCGCTTCACAAGCCTTCACCTTCGCTTCCACATAAGTGCGGCTCGCGCCATCATCGCCCACGAGCACGGCCGCCAGATGCGGCGCACGGCCTCGCTTGGCCAGCACTTCCGCGGCTTCTTGCGCGATCCGCTGCTTCAGCGCATCGGAGCAGGCACGGCCATCGAGCAGTTGGTAGGTGGCCACTTCACTCATGCCACAAGGCTACGGAATCACTCGATTCGGCTGACTGCGCAGATTCTCAGGGGTTGGCCGCTTTCGGCCGCCGCAAGGTCCACACATACATGTGCACGCCTTTGTCCAGCGCCACCACATCCTGGCCGGTGACCTCCCAGCCCTGCTTTTCCAGTTCCTGAACCTCTTGGAAGAAGTTGAGCATGTCGAGGTCGCGCTTGCTCATGTTGATCGCTTTCAGGTCGGTGACCTTTGCCGGGATGCCGGTGCCGAAGACCCCGAGCTTGCGGATGCCCGGCGAGAATTCCACGGAAGCGTAATCGTGCACCACTTGCCCGGAAAGGGCTGCGGCGATCAGCACGAACACGGTTGACAGGATGAGGTGGCGCATGACGCAAAGATGGTGGCGCACCTTTGCCCGGTGAAGTTCCAACGTCTGCTGAGTTACATCTGGCCAGTTCCGGTGGAGCGCATCACCGGTGCGTTCGGCCCGTTGGAGGCCCGCTACGAAGAGGGCCGCCTGGTGCTGAACAGCGCGCAGGGCAACCAATCGTTCGGGAGCTTGCATCGGGTGTGGAAAGCCGTGTTCACCGGGCTAGGCGTGCAGGGAGCACCGCCGGGAGAGGTGCTGCTCCTAGGGCTTGGTGCGGGGAGCGTGCCGAGCATCCTGCGGGGTGAATGGGGGCTCTCCTGCCCCATTACCGCTGTGGAGATCGACCCGGCCATGATCTCGGTGGCCGAGCGGCATTTCGGACTTCGGTCATGGTCAGCGCTCACGGTGATCGAAGGTGATGCGATCCTGCAGGCGCATGCGCTCAAGCAGCGGTTCGACCTGGTGGTGGTGGACCTCTTCAATGACCTGGACCTGGCCCGCGGTGCGGACACGCTCGGCTTCGCCCACGCCCTGCGCGACCGATGCTCCGGCACCCTGTGCTTCAACACCGTGGATTACGACGCCCCGAGCGGGGCGCGGTGCGACAAGGTGCTCGCCAATCTGAAAAGGGTTTTCGGCTCGGTGGACGAATTGCGGCTCGAAGGCGTCAACAGGGTGTTCATCGCCCGTTGACAGCTGCCCGCCAAGCCCCATTGACAGTTGCCCCGTCGGCCCGACCTTTGCCATCGGCCGCCCGCCTGAACCTTCGGATGATCAGCAGGATAACCATCGCACTGGCGCTGATCGCCTCAGCATGCCCGCTGCTGGCTCAGCCACCGGCCTGCTCCATCGTGCTGGGTCCCGATGAGACCATCTGCCAGGGTGAAACGGTGCAGCTCAACGGCCCGCCCGGCTTCCCGACCTACAGCTGGAGCAATGGTGACGCGACGCAGAACACCACGGTAGGCGCCGCCGGGGTGTACACCTGCACGGTGAGCTACCCCACGGGAAACCTCGCGGTGAATCCCAATTTCAGCAGCGGCAATACGGGATTCACCAGCATGTTCAACTATGCCCAGCCGCTCACCACGGATGGCAATTACTGGATCGGCAGCAACGCCAACCTCTTGCACAACCAGTGGCAAGGCACGGGCAATGGATCCTTCCTGATGGTGAACGCGGGCTGGATGCACCCGGGCTTCCGCTTCTGGTGCCAGACCCATCCGGTGTGCCCCGGCCAGACCTACACCATCAGCTTCCGAGCGATGTCACTGGCCACGCAAGGCCCGCCGATCCTCGCCGTGTTCGTGAATGGCAGCTGGACCGGGGATGACATGCAGCTGCCCAGCCAGCAAGGCGTTTGGCAGCAATTCAGCACCACTTGGACCGCTCCTGCTGGCGTCACGAGCGCCGATTTCTGCGTGCAAGTGAGCAGCGGACACGGCATCGGCAACGACTTCGGGTTCGATGACGTGAGCCTCAGCGCCACGGTGACCCTCAGCGACGATGTCGAGGTCTTCGTGACACCGCTCCCCGCCTTCGATCTTGGACCGAACGTCACACTATGCGATGGCGAGACCCTCGTGCTCGATGCCACCGTGCCCGGAGGAAGCTATCTCTGGCAGGATGGGAGCACCGATCCCACCTACACGGTGAGCAGCGCCGGGAACTACAGCGTCACGGTCACCGCCAACAACTGCACGGCCACTGACGCCATCACCATTGGCTACAACCCATTGCCGGTCTTCGACCTGGGCCCCGACCTGCAATTGTGCACAGGCGACTTAGCCGTGGTGGATGCCACGACGCCTGGCGCCACCTACAGCTGGATGGATGGCAGCAGCGGGGCCACGCACGGCGTGAATGCCAATGGCATCTACGGCGTCACGGTCACCGTGAACGGATGCTCGGCCTACGACGAAGTGGTGGTGGACTACAATCCGTTGCCGGTGGTGAACCTCGGTCCCGACCAGCAGATCTGCGCGGGCCAGCAAGTGCTGCTCGATGCCACGGAGCCCGGCGCCACCTATCTGTGGAATGATGGATCGGCCGGCGCAACGCTCACGGCCGCATCAACCGGAACGTATTCGGTAACGGTGACGCTGAACAACTGCTCCGCCTCCGATGCGATGGACCTGGTGGTGATCCCGCTGCCCGTGGTGGATCTGGGACCGGATCAGACCGTTTGCCCCGGAACGAGCATCACGCTGGATGCGACATTACCCGGCGCTGCTTATGCATGGAGCAACGGTTCCGGTTCGCCTTCGATCACGGTGAGCGCGCCCGGCACCTACAGCGTTGATGTCACGGTGAACGGGTGCAGCGCGAGCGATGCCTTGGACCTCGTGAACTTCAGCCTGCCCGTGTTCACGCTCGGCCCTGACCAGACGATCTGCGCGGGCGATGTCGCCACCTTCAGCGCGACCGTGGCTGGAGCGAGCTATGAATGGAGCTCGGGATCCGCGGCGAATTCCATCACCACCGGCAACGCAGGCATCTACTGGCTCGACGTGACCACCAACGGCTGCACCGTGCGCGATAGCGTGCTGCTCACGGTAACTCCCCTGCCACTCGTGGATCTCGGCCCCGACCTCAGCCTTTGCCCCGGACTAAACGCCACCTTGGATGCAACGGTAGCCGGCGGCACCTACGCTTGGAGCACGGGCGGTGTGACACCGAGCATCACGGTGGGACCGGGCAACTACGATGTGACGGTGACGGCCAATGGCTGCAGCGCGAGCGATGCGATCATCATCGGCGCATTCCCCGCCGCGCAAGTGGATCTTGGAACCGACCTCACGCTATGCCCCGGCGATCAGGTGCTGCTGGATGTGGCGCAGCCCGGTGCCAGCTACCTATGGCACGATGGAAGCACGGCCGCGAGCTACACGGCGCAAAGCGCTGGCGTGGTGAGCGTGCAGCTAACCGATGCGAATGGCTGCGTGGCCACGGATGCCATCAACGTGGCCGTGCAAGCGCCGCTCCCAGTGAACCTCGGGCCGGATGCCGATATCTGTCAAGGCGATCAGGTCCTGCTGGATGCCACTACGCCGGGCGCAACGGCCTACCTCTGGAGCACCGGTGAGATCACCCCCACCATCACCGTTTCCAGCACCGGCAATTACGATGTCACGGTTTCGCAAGGCACCTGTGCTGTCTCAGACGCCATTCAAGTGACCGCCCAGCCCTTGCCGGTGATCGACCTCGGCCCGGATCAGACCATCTGCACCGGCGATGCCGTCACCCTCGATGCATCGTTGGCCGGTGCGGGCTACGCGTGGAGCACCGGTGCCATCACCTCATCCATCGTGGTGACCACTGGCGGTGCGTACAGCGTCACCCTCACGAACCTGGCGGGATGCACTTACTCCGATCAGATCACGATCGTGGAAGCCACGGCTGATGCGATCGACCTGGGCCCGGACCTGGTGCTCTGCGATGGGGAGTCGGCGATCCTGAGCGCTGCACTGCCCGGCGCGAATTACCTCTGGAGCACTGGCGCCACCAGTGAGGCGATCACCGCCAGCACATCCGGCACCTATTGGGTGCAGGCCACGCAAGGCCTGTGCAGCGTGAGCGATACCGTGCTCATCGCGGTGCTCCCCATGCCCCAAGTGCAGTTGCCACCCGACCAGCAGCTCTGCGATGGCGAATCCTTGATCCTTGATGCGACCTGGCCCGGGGCGAGCTATCAATGGAGCACGGGAGAGAGCAGCTCGAGCATCACGGTGCAAGCAAGCGGCAGCTACAGCGTGGTGGTGGACCTCAATGGCTGCACGGCCACGGACGCCGTCGATGTGGCCTTCACCGTGCCACAGGCATTCGATCTGGGTCCTGACCAGAGCCTCTGCGCAGGCGACCAAGCCACCTTCGACCCGGGCATCGCCGGGGCCATCTATCTGTGGAGCACCGGCAGCAATGCGCCCACGATCACCGTGAATGCCTCGGGAAGCTATTGGGTGCAGATCACCCAAGGAACGTGCGTGGAATCGGATACCGTAGACGTGGTGGTGCTCGACCCCGGCGCCATTGAATTGGGCCCGGCCATCTCAGCGTGCGATGGAGAGACCGTCCTGCTGGATGCCAGCCTGCCCAATGCGACGTATGCATGGAGCACGGGCGCAACGACGCCGACCCTTGACGTGACGGATAGCGGAACCTATAGCGTCACCGCTACCGTTGGCTTGTGCAGCGCGAGCGATGACGTGACCGTCACCTTCCTGCCCTTGCCGGTGTTCGATATCGGTCCTGACCAGTCCATCTGCCCGGGTGCGGCGGCCACCTTCGATGCCACCACGCCGAACGCCAGCTACCTCTGGCAGGACGGCAGCACGGCTCCCACCTACACGCTCTATGGCGAGGGACCAGTGAGCGTGACCGTGACGGTGACGGGTTGCTCTGAAGATGATTCCGCGAACGTGATCGCGCTGCCTGCGCCCGTCGTCAACTTAGGAAATGACACCACGCTTTGCTCAGGAGCAAGCCTCACGCTCTCTGCTGCCCAGCCGAATGCCGCCTACGCATGGAGCACGGGTGCGAGCACGTCCACCATCTCGGTGAATGCGGCCGGCACCTACACCGTGAGCGTGGACCTGAACGGATGCACGGCGAGCGACGCGATCAACGTGAGCGTCTTCGACCCTGTCGGGCTCGATCTCGGCGATGATCAGTTGCTCTGCCCCGGCGAGAGCGCCACGCTCGCGGCCAACATCGTCGGACAATACGAATGGAGCAATGGCGCTGTGACCGCAAGCATCAGCGCAAGCAGCGCCGGCACCTATTGGGTGAACGTGACGCAGGCCGCCTGCGTGGCCACCGATACCGTGGTGGTGGCTTTTGTGCCGCTTGGTGCTCCTGAGCTCGGGGCACCGATCACGCTCTGTGAAGGAGACAGCATCCGACTCTCCGTTCCGCCATCTTCGGCAAGCGTGCAGTGGAGCACCGGCGCCACCGGCGATACGATCACCGTGAGCAGCAGCGGCACTTATTCGGTCACGCTCGCGCTCCAGGGCTGCTCGGCGTCCGACGAGGTACCGGTGACCGTGCTCGACTTCATCGACGCGATCACGCTCGGGACTGATAGCACCTTCTGCCCCGATGCGCCCTTGGTGCTTGATACCGGATTGCCGGATGCCGCGCACGAATGGAGCACAGGCAGCACCGAGTCATTCATCACCGTGTCGTCTGCCGGCCTTTATACCGTGGAGGTCACCAGCGATTGCATCGATGCCACGGCGAGCATACGTGTGGTGGAGGGCATCTGCGGCCCCATCATTCACGTGCCCAATACCGTGACGCCGAACAACGACGGCAAGAACGATGTGTTCGGCGCGTCGTATTACGGCCCGATGCGCGATTTCACGCTGGAGATCTTCGACCGCTGGGGCGAGCGCATCGCCAGCCTCGACCACCCGGACAAGACTTGGGATTGCACGGCAGGTGGAGCCCCCGTTCCCGATGGCGTTTACGTGTGGAAGATCCGCTACCGTGCGCGCGCCGAGGATGGCGCGAAGGCGGAAGAGCTGATCGGGCACGTGAATGTGCTGCGCTGACGCTCACGGCACCTCCAGTCCCTCCTCCTTCCAGATCGCGCGGCCATCGGTGAGGCGCACGTATCCGATGCGGCCATCGCGCTCAACGCGCGCGATATCGTCGCGCATGAGCTTCACGCCATCGTAACGAAGCGCCAAGGCCACCTTTCCGTTGGCGCGAAGCAGGCCTGTTCCCTCTGTGCCGGTGGCGAGCCAGAAGCCGAAGTCCGTTGCAACAAGGTTGCTGAAACCCGGCGGCACGATCTCCTTGCCGGTGCTGTCGATCAAGCCGAAGAGCGCGCCTTGCCGCACGCGAGCGATGCCGTCCGACATTTCGCCCGCCTGTTCGTAGCGGTTATCGAAGAGCACGTTTCCGTTCCGGTCCGAATAGCCCCATTTACCCTTCTTGCGGACAGGGATCAAGGCGCCGGTGGCTGGGCCGATATCGGAGAACACGCAAGGCAGCACGCGTTCGTTGCGCGTGTTGATCAGGCACCGCTTGCCCGCGCTCTGCACCTCTGCAAGGCCGTTCGTGAAATCGCCCCACCCTGCCACATCGTCGGTGGCCTCGTACTCAAGGGGGATCGCTATGCTGCCCGTTGGCGTGATATAGCCGCAGCGCTTCCCTTCAACGACCAAGGCGAGGCCGTCGCGGAAAGGTCCGATGTGATCGTAGCGCAGCGGGACAAGCACATCGCCGAAAGGGCTGATGAGGCCTGTCCTGCCATCCTTCCGCGCGCGGCTCACCGCTCCATCGAACCCTTCGATCCAATCGTATTCCGCCGGAACAACCACCCCGCCCTTGGCATCGATGACACCGAAGCCTTCCTCTTGCTCCACCACGGCCAATCCATTCCGGAAAGTACCCGCCGAAACGAAGCTGAACGGGATCACCACCTCTCCGCGCGGGTTGATGAAGCCGTAAGCGTCATCGCGCTGCGCGTAAGCCAGCCCGCCGCTGAATTCGCCCACATCCGTGAAGGTCATGGGCACCACCAGGTCGCCGTTGCGGTCAACAGCGCCCACCCGGCCGCTGCGCTCCACGGTGCTGGTGCCCTCCACCGGGTCCGACACCTCGTCGTACTCGATGGGCACCACCACGCGACCGCTGCGGTTGATGGTGCCGGTCCGTCCGGCGCGGCCCACCAGGGCTTGCGCGCCTGCGAAAGGCTCTGCCCATTCCAGATCGGCCTTGATGCGCTCATTGCCATCATCATCGACATAGCCCCATAGGCTGTCCCGGCGGAACGGCAGCAGGAAAAGGCTCGCGGTCTTGTAGTCGCCCACGAGCTCCTCCACGAACGGGTAGTCGGGGTACTTCTGCAGGAAACGCGTGATGGCATCGGTGCTGAGGTCGCGCGTGTACTGCTCATAGATGGCGCGCCAGGCATCGTTCACCCTGCGGTTGCGCGGATTCTCACGGATGAATGCCGCGTACTCTTCCATCGTGCGGCCGGGCGTGCTCAGGCGGAACACCTCGTCCTCGGCCTGCTGCACCCATGGGTTATCGGGGTGCTCGATCAGGAAGGCGCGGAATGAAGCGAGGTCGCGGCTTGCCGTGCGCTCCCGGTACACGGCCTCGTTGTAGCGGCTGCGCGCCTCGTAAACCTCTCGCGCCTGCGGGTAGCGGTTCAGGTAGTCGAGGTAGGCCTGCGCTGATTCGCTTCACGCGCCGCTTGGAACGCCAGATGATCGCGCACGGCTTTAGCCTCTGCCACGAAGGGGCTCTGCGTGTAGGTGTTGATGTAACGCTCGTAGGCGGCGATGTCGTTGGCACCCTTGGCACGCTCCCAGCCGAGGCGGAAGGCATGGTTCTTCTGCTCTTCGATCACGGCATGGCTCACCCCGGCCTTGGCGATGCGTGCCCGCTCCTTATCGGGCGCCACGGTGAACGCGGCATCGGCGCGCATGATGAAAGCGTAGCACGAATCCTCGTCGTGGAACGGGTTGTTGGCGCGCCCGCTGATCACGCTGAGGCCGTACCAGGCCGCTGCCGGGTGGCGCTTGGCCTGTTGGCGGAAGAGCTTGCGCGCGAGGAAATAATCATGCACTTCCAGCGCTTCGAAGGCCTTCTTCAGCCGATTGCTGAAAGGCGATGCCACGGGTGCCGAGAACACTTGCGCCAGTGTGAGCGTTGCCGCCAGCGCGAACGTTGAGCGCGAAGGAGTGAACCCCATGGCGGGCAAAGCTACCCGGGCACTGGGGCCCCATGCCGCACCTTTGTCCGCCGCGATCGACCGGCACGTGTTGATGGAAGCGCGAATACGAAGCATCGAGCGGTGGCTCACTCCGCGCCACGCGCGTTTCGCCCTTGTCACGCTCGCGCTGCTCACCTTGGCCTTCGGGGTCGCGCTGCGCGATGTCCGCCTCGACCACGACTTCGAGCGCTTCTTCCCCACCGACGACCCCGAACTCGACCGCTATCTCGGCTTCCGCGAGCGTTTCGGCGGCGATGATGACTTCCTGCTGATCGGCGCAGCGCATTCGCCATCGGTCTTCGACAGCGCCTTCCTGGCCCGCTTCGATGCGCTTGCCGATGCGCTCAGTGAAGCGGACCATGTGCGCAAGGTGACCTCGGTCACGAACTCGGAAGAGCCCCGGCTCACGCCCGTCGGGCTCTTCGCGGTGCCTTGGCTGCGCTGGGAAGCGGATAGCCTTTTGAGGGTCGACAGCGCGCGCGTGTGGAATGACCCGTTGCTGCGCGAGGCCCATTTCGCGCCCGACGCCGGAGCCATGCTCATGGTGCTGCGCGCAGAGCCCGGCCTGAGCAAGGAGCGCAGCGATGCACTGTTCCTTGCTGTGCAAAGCGCAGTTGAAGCAAGCGGCTTGGAGAACGTGCGGATGGGCGGCCGCATCCACGGCCAGTACTGGTACATCCAGAAGATGCAGCGCGAGCTGGTGCTCTTCTTCTCGGTCTCGGTGGCGCTGCTCGCGATCTTCCTGGCGGCTGGCTTCCGCACCTGGTGGGGCGTCGTGGTGCCCATCACCGTCGTAGGCCTCTCGGTGCTCTGGCAAGTGGGGATCATGACGCTCATGGGCAAACCGCTCACGGTGCTGACCATGCTCTTGCCGACGATCCTGTTCGTGGTGGGCATGAGCGACGTGGTGCACATCCTGCAGCGCTACATCGAGGCCTTGCGCAGCGGCCAGGCGAAAGCCCGCGCGCTGGCGATCACCTACTACGAAGTGGGCCTCGCCACGTTCCTCACATCGCTCACCACGGCCATCGGCTTCGCCACGCTCGTGTCCAGCGGGATCCAGCCCATACGCGAGTTCGGCGTCTTCACGGGCATCGGCGTTTTCGTGGCCTTCTCATTGGCCTTCACCTTGCTCCCGGCGCTGCTTCTGCTGCTGCCCACGCCCGTGCAGGCCGGCGTGCGCATCGAGGCGAGCACCTGGCATTGGCCGCTGCACCGGCTCCTACGGTTCGTGCTGAAGCGCCGTGCATGGATCGTGGCAGGCTCGGCCATCCTCTTCGTCGCCTGCTTGCCTGCCATCCAGCTCCTGAAGGTCGACAACCACTTGCTCGAGGATTGGCCCGATGATGATCCGCAGAAGCAGGATTACTTCTGGTTCGAGGAGCGGTTCGGCGGCGTGCGGCCCTTCGAATTGGAAGTGGAGGCCACGAAGGGCGATGCCTGGAGCCTTGCTGCCTTGCGCGAGATGGACCGCGCCGAATCGTACCTGCGAAGCGAATACGGCGTGAGCGCGGTGATGTCCCCATCGGTGCTGATGAAGGCGATGAACAAGGCGGCCAATGGTGGCGATCCCGCATTCTTCACGCTGCCCGAGGACGAAGCGGTTGCGCACCGCCTGGCGCGCATGGCCCGGACAGCGCTCGGCCCAGCTCTGCTTGCTTCTCTGGTGGACAGCACGGGGACTCGTGCCCGGATCGCGGGACGGGTCCGGGACGAGGGCGGCCACGTGTTCCGCCAGCGCAATGCCGCGCTCAGCCATTTCCTCAGCGCGAACAGCTCTGAGACACGCATGTGGCAGACCGGCATGGCTTTCCTGATCGACCGGAACAATGAGAAGCTCAGCAACCAGCTGCTCATGGGATTGAGCATTGCTTTCGTCCTGATCGCAGCGATCATGGCTTGGGTGTTCCGCGACGCGCGCATGACCATCGTGGCGCTCTTGCCGAATGTGCTTCCCCTGGTCATGGTTGCGGCGCTCATGGCCTTCTCGGGCATCGCCATCAAGGTGAGCACCGCCATCATCTTCACCATCGCCTTCGGCATCGCTGTGGACGACACGATCCATCTGCTGGGCAAGCTCCGGATCGAGCTGCGCAAGGGGCGTTCGGTGCCATTGGCGATGAAGCGCGCCTTCCTCTCCACGGGCAAGGCCGTGCTCATCACCAGCATCATGCTCTGCTCGGGCTTCGTCTCACTGGTGTTCAGCGGCTTCGCCAGCGTGTTCTACATGGGTTTGCTGGTGAGCAGCACGCTCGCCTTCGCGCTGGCTGCGGACCTGCTTCTGCTGCCTGTTCTTGTCATTGCCTTGATCCGCGCACGTAGGATCCAGGCCTGAAAAGGAGAAGCCGCTCGGTGGAGCGGCTTCCCATGAGGATCTGCTCAGTACAGAGGATCAAAGGCTATCCCAGAGGCCCTTGAAGTCAGGCTGATCCATGAAGTGGTCCTTCCCGAGCGCCGCGTACTGCTTGGCCCGGTCGCGCTGGCCTTTGCTGACCAGGTAGTCCGCGTAGCGGATCAAAGCGTTCTTCAATTGCGTCTTCTGATCGCGTGGCAGCGTGCCCACATCGCCTGCAGCGGCCAGCACCTTGTCGAACTCCTTCACGCTGAGGTCCCCTTCCTTGTTCAGGTTGCTCTTGTACTGGCACATGGCCAGCAAGAGCCACGGGCCAGGGTTCTCGGGGTAGTACCCGACCATGCCATCGAAGATCTGCTTCGCCTTGCTCACGCCCTTGGGGTCATCGAGCAGGTTCTCACCGGCGGTGAAGGAAACGGTGTTGAGCTCCGCCCAGAAGTCCTCGTAGTTGCTGAAGAACTCCTTGTCCTTGTCCTTCTTGCGGTACTTCTCGGCCCATTTGATCGCATCGCGCGAGGCCTTGGGATAATCGGCGTTGTACTTCTCCTGCTTGCTCATCTCGAAGAGGCACATGCTCACGTACAGGAAGGGGAGTGCATCCTTCTTGGTATCGTCTCCTTGCGTGTAGCCCTCGGCCTTGTAAATGCACTTCTCGTATTTCTCATCCACGAAGAGCACGAGCAGGTCCTCGTAAACGTGCTTCTGGGCTTGTGCGGAAAAGGCGAGTGCGAAGGCCGTGAGGGTCAAGAGCTTCTTCATGGTGCTGTGCATGGCGCCCGCTTGGCAACCGATGTGCCGAAGGTAGCGCGACGCACCGAAAGTGGCCTGCTTAGCGCTTCATTTGCCCCGTGCGCATCGACATCCTCACGGCATTGCCCGACCTGCTCACCAGCTGGTTAGGCGAGAGCATCCTTGACCGCGCCCGGAAGAAGGGGGTCGTTGACGTTCAGGTGCATGACCTACGCGCATGGACCCTGGACAAGCACCGCCGGGTGGATGACTATCCTTTCGGAGGCGGCGCCGGGATGGTGATGCAGGTGGAGCCCATCGACCGCGCTATTGCGGCCTTGAAGGCGGAGCGCGAATACGATGAAGTGATCTACATGAGCCCGGACGGCCAACTGCTCGACCAGCCCTTGGCGAACCAATTGAGCACCAAGGGCAACCTGATCCTGCTCTGCGGGCACTACAAGGGCGTCGATGAGCGGGTTCGGCAGCATCTGGTCACACGGGAGGTGAGCATTGGCGACTACGTGCTCACCGGCGGGGAATTGGCTGCGGCCGTGCTCTGCGATGCCGTGATCCGCTTGCTCCCCGGGGTGATCGGCGATGAGACCTCGGCACTGAGCGACAGCTTCCAGGATGGCTTGGTGGCTCCGCCCGCCTACACCCGTCCGGCGGAATACAAGGGATGGCAGGTACCCGATGTTCTCCTCAGCGGCCACGAAGCCCGAATTGATGAATGGCGGCACGCCCAAGCCGTGGAACGCACCCGGCAGCGCAGGCCGGGCCTGCTGCCGCCGGAAGGCGGAGACCCAGTGGGTTAACGTGACGGAAAGATCCTTACTATTGCGGCCCAATTCCGGGACCGTATGCCCCTGCATCGCAAGGGCCGCTGGGCAACCCGCTAACACCCAAGGTCATGGACCGCATCAAGCAACTCGAGAAAGAGATCGCCCCACTGAAGGAAATGCCTGCATTCAAGGCCGGCGACACGCTCACCATCCACTACAAGATCGTGGAAGGCAACAAGGAGCGCATCCAGCAATTCCAAGGCGTGGTGATCCAGCGCAAGGGAAGCGGCAGCACCGCCACCTTCACCGTACGCAAGATCAGCAATAACGTGGGCGTGGAGCGCATCTTCCCGGTGGCTTCCCCCTTCATCGACAAGATCGACGTGAATAAGCGCGGCGATGTGCGGCGCGCGCGCATATTCTACCTGCGTGATCGTCGCGGCAAGAGCGCCCGCATCACCGAGAAGCGCCAGGCCCTCGCCGAGCAGAAGAGCTAGGCCCATACGGCATCTGAACAGAGGACCGTCGAGCGAAGGCTTGGCGGTCCTCTTCGTTCAGGCCCTGCCCTCCCCGCCTACCTTGCCCGCCGTGAAGCGATTCCTGGTGATCCAGACCGCCTTCCTGGGCGATGCCGTTCTGGCCACAGCCCTGCTGGAGAAGCTCATCGCTTTCTTCCCCAATGCCTCCATCGACCTTGTGGTGCGCAAGGGAAACGAGGGCTTGTTCACCGGGCATCCGTTCCTGAACAGGATCCACGTCTGGGATAAGCGCCAGGGCAAGACGCGCGGCCTCTTTCGCGTGATCGGAGAGCTTCGCAAGACCGAATACGACCACATCATCAACTGCCAGCGCTTCTTCAGCACAGGCTTGATGACCATCCTCGCCCGTGGCAAGGAGAAGATCGGCTACGACAAGAACCCGCTGAGCTTCCTGTTCACGCGCAAGGTGAAGCACGTTATCGGCGATGGCCGGCACGAGGTGGACCGATTGAACGGACTGATCGAGCACCTGACTGATGGATCGCGACCGATGCCCGCCCTGCATCCCGAACCGGGGGAGATCGATGATCTCAAGGCCGAGATCGCTCTGGGCACCAAGGGTGGAAATGTGGGTTACGTGACCATTGCGCCCGCTTCAGTTTGGTTCACGAAACAGTGGCCGGAGCAGAAGTGGACCGAGTTGATCAAGGCCATGCCTCCGGAGGATCGCGTGCTGCTCATCGGTGCGCCCGGTGATGCCGGGCTTTGCGAGCGCATCGCGAAAGGCGCTGGCCGCGGTGAAGTGCTGGCGGGCAAGCTCTCCCTGCTCGGCACTGCCGCCCTGATGAAGGGCGCAACCATGAACTTCGTGAACGACAGCGCGCCCCTGCACATCGCCAGCGCCATGAACGCGCCGGTGACAGCCATCTTCTGCAGCACGGTGCCGGCCTTCGGCTTCGGGCCGCTGCACGCCAACGGCCGCGTGATGGAAACCAGCGAGAAGCTCGATTGCCGGCCGTGCGGGCTCCATGGGCACAAGGCCTGTCCGAAGGGGCATTTCAAGTGCGCTACGGGCATCGAGGCCCGAACCGCCATTTTCTGACCGCCTGATACTCTGATCTTCTGATCACTTTCGCCCCATGACCTACGAGAAGCTCCTCTACAACTTCACCGATGGCGTGGCCACCCTCACGCTCAACCGCCCCGACAAGCTCAACAGCTTCGACCGTCAGATGTCGGAGGAGGTGATTCACGCGTTCGATGGCTGTGCAGCGGATTCAAGCGTGCGGGCTGTGCTCATCACCGGAGCTGGCCGTGCTTTCTCCGCCGGGCAGGACCTGGCCGAGGCCATTGCCCCCGGCACCAAGATCGAGGACATCCTCACCACCCAGTACAACCCCATCGTACGGCGCATCCGTGCGCTGAAGAAGCCGGTGATCGCCGCGGTGAACGGCGTAGCGGCCGGTGCCGGGGCCAACATCGCTTACGCCTGCGACCTCACCCTCGCCGCCGAGAGCGCCAACTTCATCCAGAGCTTCATCAACATCGGCCTGATCCCCGACAGCGGCGGCACCTTCACGCTCCCGAGGCTTGTGGGCATGCAGCGCGCTTTCGGGCACATGATCCTGGCGCCCAAGGTGGGCGCGAAGGAGGCCGAATCGCTGGGCATGATCTGGAAGGCCGTGCCCGATGCCGAATTGATGAGCGAGGCCACGGGTCTGGCGAAGAAGCTCGCCGCCATGCCCACCAAGGCCATCGCCCTCACGAAGGAAGCGCTGAACCGCTCACAGGGCAGCACGCTTGATGCCCAGCTCGACGTCGAGAATGAGCTGCAGACCATCGCCGGCGCCAGCTACGATTACAACGAAGGGGTAACGGCATTCCTGGAGAAGCGGAAGCCCGTATACAAAGGCGAGTAGCTCCATCCCATTCACCAGCACCATCGGCCATACGGGCCGACAATCGAAGATCGATACGCTATGGAAGCATTGAAGAAGATCGCTGTGATCGGCGCCGGCACCATGGGCAGCGGCATCGCGCAGGTAGCCGCGCAGGCTGGGCACCAGGTGGTACTCTACGATGCGCGCCGCGAGGCGGTGGACAAGGCGCTCAACGGGCTGCGCAAGACGCTCGATAAGCTGGTGGAGAAGGGCAAGCTCGCGAAGGAGCAGGCCAATGGCATCCATGGCCGCATCGCACCGGCAAGCGAACTGAAGGAACTCGCGGGCAGCGGGCTGGTGATCGAGGCCATCATCGAGGATCTGGCCATCAAGAAGAAGCTCTTCGCGGAGCTTGAGGGCATCTTGACCCCGGGCGCTGTGCTCGCAACGAACACCTCATCGCTCTCCGTAACGGCGATAGCGGCGGCTTGCGCGAAGCCCGAGCGCGTCATCGGCCTGCACTTCTTCAATCCGGCTCCTATCCTGCCCTTGGTCGAAGTGGTGCCCGGCCTGATCACCGATCCAGGACTTGGCGCGCGCATGACGGATATAATGCAAGCCTGGGGCAAAGTGCCCGTGCTGTGCAAGGACACGCCCGGCTTCATCGTGAACCGCGTGGCACGCCCTTACTACGGCGAGAGCATCCGCATCTTCGAGGAAGGCATCGCCGACATGCCCTCGATCGATACCGCGTTGAAGACCTACGGCGGCTTCCGCATGGGCCCCTTCGAGTTGATGGACCTGATCGGCAACGACATCAACTTCACGGTGACGAAGACAGTTTGGGAGGCCTTCCACTACGACCAGCGCTACAAACCGAGCCTGACCCAGCAGCGCCAGGTGGAGAGCGGGCGCTTGGGCCGCAAGAGCGGAAGGGGCTATTACGGCTATGGCGATGGCGAAGCCATCCCCAGCGCGCATGTGGACATGGTCCTGGGCAATACCATCGTGGAGCGCGTGCTGGCCATGCTCATCAACGAAGCCGCCGACGCCCTTTTCTGGGGCATCGCGACTGCGAAGGACATCGACCTGGCCATGACCAAGGGCGTGAATTACCCGAAGGGCCTTCTGGCCTGGGGCGATGAACAAGGCCCGGCGCATTGGCTGGACGTGCTCGAGCGCCTGCAAGCGGAGTACGGGGAAGACCGCTACCGCCCTTCTCCCCTGCTCCGTCGCTTGGCCAGCGCCGGGACGCGATTCCACTGAATTCAGACCTGGATCCGGTCCCGAAACAAACTTTTGCATTCATTTATTTACCACGGAAAATATTTGGCTTTCTTCGCGGCCCAATTCACCAACACCAATCATGAAATCCACAGTCCTTTCCATTGCCGCCATGGCCACTTTGCTGGTCGCTTGCGGTCCTTCTGAGGCGGAAAAGCAAGCCGCACGCGAGAAAGCCGTTGCCGACAGCCTTGCCGCTGTCGCTGCTGCAGAGCACAACTACACCATCGACCCTGCCGCGAGCGTGCTCAATTGGGCCGCAAAGGTCACCGGCCCCGCCCCTTATGGCCACAGCGGAACCATCGCCTTCAACAGCGGTTCCTTCACCGTGCAGGGCGGCGTTCTCACCAAGGGGGCCTTCGAAGTGAACATGACCTCGATCAACCCGACCGACGACGCCTACCAGCCAGAAGGCAGCGAGCAGGGCACCAAGAGCCAGCTCATCGGCCACTTGAGCACCCCTGACTTCTTCGACAGCGCGAACCACCCCACCGCCAAGCTCACCGTTACCGGTGGCAGCGGAAACACGGCCACGGCCGACCTCACCATCCGCGGCACCACGAACGCGGAGACCAGCCCCGACATCGTGATCACGGAGAATCCCGATGGCACCGTGAAGGCCAGTGGCAAGCTGGTGTTCGACCGCCAGAAGTACAACGTGGCCTGGAAGCACTACTTGAAGGATGCGATCCTCGCCGACAACATCGAACTGACCGTTGAACTGAACGGCAAGGCCGCCCAGTAACCGGTTGGTGAAAGAGGGGAGCGCTCGCCGCAAGGCGGGCGCTTCTCTTTTGGGGCTAGGGGTTATCTCAATAACCCGCTCGGGCTGCGCGAGGGCCTATCGCGCCCATGCTTTGTTGTGAAAGCCTCACAGAGCAAACGGCTACGCTCGGTTATCACGCCTCGCCCGGTCGCGAAATACCTCTCGCTCGCTTCCAAAGGCATTCTTGGGATAGCCTCTAGTTCAACGCCTTCGCCAGCCATTGGTTGAAAGGGCGCATGGCCAGCCAATGGTCCATGAAGGCTTCCATGAGCTCCGGGTCCGTGACAAGCTTGGCCGGCCGCTCGGCAGCCACGTAGAACTGCTTGTTCGCGATCAGCGGCTCCTTGGCAACATGCGCCTTGAACTCCGGCGGCAGCACCTTGTTCGCCTCGCCCTGCACCTCCTTGAATAGCGCAACGAAGGGCTTGTCTCCGATCGCCTTCCGGAATCCCTTGCCATCGCGCATGATCGCCGTGCGGATCGCGCTCAATTGGTCCTTCTCCGGCTGATAGCAGCCACCGTAGAACTTCACCGCTTCCGGCCCAAGGGCGAAGTAGATGCCCGGTGTTGAATGATCCTTGCGACCAGCAGGCGAGATGATCGCTGAAGCCTCAAGCTTGTAGGGCGTCTTGTCCTTGCTGAAGCGGATATCCTTGTTGATGCGGAAGATCGCCTCCTTCGGCTCGATGGCGACGTCCTTGTCGTGCTTGGCGATGCGCTTGATCGCCTCCGCTACGAAGGCCTCGAAGGGCTTCTTCACACTCGATTCGTAACGCTTCCGGTTGGCGTCGAACCATTCCTTGTTGTTGTTCTTCGCGAGGTCCTTGAAGAACTTGTTGAAGTCGGGCGTGAACCAGGCCATTGGCAGAGATTTGCGACCAAGGTAGAAGCGGCATTGATCCGTGGACGGCACCACGCATGGGCAAGTTGACGCACCGTTCAGCGATGACGACCCCTCTCGGCACCCTGTGCATCGAGAGCGATGGTGAACGCATCGTCCGGACCGCGTTCCAAGAGACGACGGGGCCGATCGGAGCGACCATGGACCTGCATCATGAAGCCGAGCGTCAATTGCGCGAATACTTCGCAGGTGAGCGCAAGGCTTTCGACCTGCCCTTGCGAATGGCAGGGACACCATTTCAACGGTGCGTTTGGGAAGCGGTACGCGCCATCCCGTTCGGGCGGACGACGAGCTATCAGTCCATCGCGGGCCATTTGGGCGGCAATACGGCAGCGCGCGCCATTGGCCACGCGAATGGCGCCAATCCCTTGTTGATCCTGGTGCCTTGCCATCGCGTGATCGCAAGCGACGGCGCGCTCACCGGATACGCTGGCGGCCTGTTCCGGAAGCAGTGGCTGCTGCGGCACGAAGGCGCCATCCCAAGCGCGCTTTTTGAATGAGCGCGTGAACCCTTCTTCGCGGGGCGTGTACCGCATGGCCAAATCATCAACGCCATGCTCGCACGCGCACTCGCACTCCTCGTCGCAATAGCTGCTTCCCGACCCATCTTCCCGCAGGCCATGGGCAATCTCATGTACGAGGCCAGCAGCCGCATGTGGCTGCAACAGGCCGAGCAGCCGGTGAAGGCCACCATCCAGGGCAACATGCTGGTGCTGGAGGTGAACGCCATGATGAACGCCACCGCCGACAGCTACCTCGCGATCTTCCACATCACGCAATTGGGCCAGAGCGCACAGGAGGCCGACAGCCTGATCAACGCGCGCATCGCCGCATTCACGGCGCGTGTGAAGAAGCACGGCGTGAAGGAATCCGACGTGTTCATGGACATGCTCTCCTTCGTGCCCGTGTACGAGATCGAGACCACGCGCAAGCTCTTCAGCAAGACCTACCAGGAGGTGCCCGCCGGCTTCGAGATCCAGAAGAACATCCATGTGCGCTTCACCGATGCACGCATGCTCGACAAGCTCGTGAGCGCCGCGGCCATCGAAGAGATCTACGACCTCGTGAAAGTGGACTTCTTCGTGGCCAAGCAGAGCGCCTGCTACGATACGCTGCGCCTGTTCGCCCATCGCCTGCTGCAGCAGAAGCTGGACAACTTCGCGAAGCTGGGGCTCAAGGTGAGCGAAGGGCATCGCCTCGCCGCCGAGCAGAACGGCGCCTATTTCCCGCTTGACCGATACGCGGCCTATAAGAGCCGTGTGCAGACCAGTTTGAACAGCCGTCGAAAGGGCCAGTTGGTGAACGATGTGCGCCAGCCCAGCAGCTTCTTCTACAACAAGGTGCCCTACGGCAAATTCGACATAGTCCTGCACGCCGAGATCACCGAGCCGCCGGTGCAGTACACCTACAACCTCACCATGCAGGTGCAGCTGCCCGAGGGCTTCCCCAAGAAGGAGGCGAAGGACATCGTGAAGTACGTGTGGATCACGGACAAGGGCGACATGAAGGAACTGAAGCTCTGACCGGTTACCTGGCAACGTGGCGTGCATTGAGCGGTCAAATCACCGCTCATGCTCGCCCTTCTGCTCGCTGCCACTTCACTTGTCACACCCTACTCGGAACTCAAGGCATCCATCGAGAGCAAGAGATCGGCCTTCAATGATGAGTACTCCACCACCGACAGCCTTGGCAAGGCCCGCGTGGTCGACAACGCGCGCAGCTACCTGTTCGACCGCATCACGCTCGACATCCTCCCTGCCTGGCACGGCACCAAATGGGACTTCAACGGCACGACGCGCACACCGAGGCAAGGCACCATCGCCTGCGGCTACTTCGTGAACACCGTGCTGCAGGATGCGGGCTTCCGGTTGCCGCGCATCAAGTGGTCGCAGATGGCGGCGGAACCCATCACGGTGAAGACCTGCCACGTGATCAAGCGGTTCCGGAATAGGCCCGTTGGCGAAGTGGAAGCCTGGCTTCGTTCGCAGGGCGATGGGCTCTACAAGATTGGACTGGACAATCACGTGGGATTCATCGTGGTACGCGATGGACAGGCTCGCTTCATCCATAGCAACTACTACCAGCGCGAGGTGGGCGTGATGAGCGAGCCGCTTGAAGGCAACAACCCGTTGGCGCATTCGCGGTACCGGATCGTAGGCAGGTTGCTCGGCGATGCCATGATGATCGCATGGATCACTGGAGCGGATCTCACGACACTTCCCTGACCGCTAGTTTCGGCGCATGGAAGACCGCGATGCCTTCGAGGCGAACAGGCAGCTCTGGAACGCCCGCGTGCCGCACCACCTGGCGTCACGCATGTACGACGTAGATGGATTCTTGGCGGGCAAGAGCTCGCTTACGGACATCGAGCTCGATCTGCTCGGCGATGTGACCGGCAAGCGCATCCTTCACCTGCAATGCCACTTCGGTCAGGACACCTTGAGCATTGCGCGCATGGGTGCGGAGGTCACCGGGCTCGACATCTCGGATGCCGCGTTGGAAGAGGCGCGCAAACTCGCAGCACGATGCGGATCGAAGGCCGATTGGGTGCTCAGCAACGTGGTGGATCATGTGCGCGAACTCGATGGGGAATTCGAAATCGTCTTCACCAGTTACGGCACCATCGGCTGGCTGCCCGACCTGAAGCCATGGGCCGCCAATATCAAGCGCTACCTCAAGCCAGGCGGCCGTTTCGTGTTCGTGGAGTTCCATCCGGCGGTTTGGATGTTCGACAACGACTTCACGCACGTGCAGTACTCCTATTTCAACCGGGAGGTGATCGTGGAGCAGGAACAGGGCACTTACGCGGATCGCGATGCACCGATCAAGCTCGCATCCTACGGATGGAACCACGACCTGGGCGAAGTGCTCACGGCACTGATCAACGAAGGCCTGGTACTGGAGCGCTTCATGGAGCTTGATGGCTCGCCGCATGACAGCTTCACGAACACCGTGCGCGGCTCCGATGGGATGTACCGCGTGAAGGGCATGGAAGGCAAGTTGCCCATGGTGTATGGGCTGACCATGCGCAAGGCCTGAGGCCGTCCACACCCGCCTGTTCGCCAAGGGCAGCTCCTGCCCTGCTCTTCGCACGCGCGCCTTCGCTCCTTTGCGGGCATGGCGCTCAGTCGTTTCTGGACCTTCATCCTCATCCTCAGCATCGCATACGTGATCGTGATGCTCAGCGTGGGCAGGCAATACAGCCTGGGCATGCTCGTGAACGGCAAGCAGGGCGATGCGGTCGTGGTGAATGAGCTCGACACCGCAGCGCTGCAAGGCACTCCGCTGCTCGCGCACATGCGTTCGGCGGGCGAGGCCGGCGTTGAGGTCGATGGCGACCGCTACGTGCTCAACGGCACCGGCATCATCAAGGTCACTCGCGGCAAGCAGCCGGCGGATGGCCTCTTCGCCACCTGCCGAAATACCATCATGGACCTCTGGCTCCCGCTGATCGGTTACCTCACCTTCTTCTGCGGCCTGCTCAACCTGCTCATCGATTCGCGAGCCATGGAGAAGGTGGCCCGTGTGCTCTCGCCCGTCTTTCACCGCGTATTCCCCGAGCTGCGCAAGGACCATCCGGCGTATGGCTTCATGACCTTGAATTTCGCCGCCAACTTCCTCGGCCTCGACAGCGCCGCCACGCCCTTCGGCCTGAAAGCCATGGAGAGCATGCAGGACGACAACGCCGAGAAGGACCGCGCGACCAATAGCCAGATCATGTTCCTGTGCCTGCACGCGGCAGGCCTCACCCTGCTGCCGACCAGCATCATCGGCTACCGCGCGGCCATGGGCGCCGCCAATCCCGCCGATGTGATGATCCCGCTCATCATCACCAGCTTCGTGGGCACCTTGGCCGCGCTCTTCATGGTGGCGGCCAAGCAGCGCGTTAATCTCCTGAACGTGCCGGTGATGGGTGGTGTGCTGCTCGTCACCGCGATCATCGGCGGACTCATGGCCTACATCGGATCGCTGGCTGGCGCGGCCAAATTCCATTTCACTGACAACCTCAGCAACGGCATGCTGCTGGTGATCATATTCCTGATCGTGGGCTACGCTTTCCTCATGGAGCGCTTTTTCAAGGAGAAGGGCACCAATCTCTTTGACAGTTTCGTTCATGGCGCCAAGGACGGCTTCACCACCGGCCTCCGCGTGCTGCCTTACATGCTGGCCATGCTCGCTGCGCTCAGCATCTTCCGCAACAGCGGCCTCATGGGACTGGTGATGGACGGCCTCTCCTGGGCCATGGCGCAAGTGGGCGTAAGCAAAGAGATCATCGACGCCATTCCCGTGGCCCTGATGCGCCCTTTCAGCGCGGGCGGCTCGCGCGGCTTCCTGCTGGATGCCATGAAGACCTACGGGCCGGACAGCATCACCGGCCAGCTCGTGTGCCTCTTCCAAGGCGCCGCTGAGACCACCTTCTATGTGGTGGCGCTCTACTTCGGCAGCGTGGGCGTGAAGAACATCAGGTACACGCTCGGCATCATGCTCTTGGCGGATCTGGTGTGCGTGATCACCGCGATCGTAGTGGTTGGCTTGTATTTCTGACCTTCGGCCTGCACGAACTTCGCGGCATGGAAAGCACCCGTCGCGAAGTGACCGCCGAGTTGAGCGGCCTTCCCTACCGGACCACGATAAGCGCACGCGGCATCACCGCTATCGCCGATGAGCCTTTGGACCATGGCGGTCAGGATGCCGGGCTTCGACCGCACGAGTTGCTGCTGAGCGCCTTAGCGAGTTGCACGGCCATAACCTTGCGCATGTACGCCGACCGCAAGCAATGGGACGTCGGCGGCATCAGCGTGCATGCTGCGCTCGACCGAACGCAGGAGGGCCGAACGATCGAGAGCCGCATCCACCTCGAGGTCTCCTTCAGCAAGGAAGTGCCCGCCGATCAGCGCGAGCGGCTGTTGCAGATCGCGGGGGCCTGCCCAGTGCACCGCACGCTGGAGAGCCCCATCACCCTGACCCGATCCCTGAAGCCATGAGCAAGGAGCACGAATACACCAACGGCGAGGTCACGATCGTCTGGAAGAAGGACCTGTGCAGCCACAGCACCAAGTGCTGGCGCGGTTCGCCTTCCGTGTTCAAGCCGGGCCAGCGTCCATGGATCCAGCCCGAAGGAGCGAGCACTGAAGCCATCATCAACCAGGTGAAGCAATGCCCTAGCGGCGCGCTGAGCATCCGGAAGAATGATGCTGGAACGGCGGCTTCAGGCAATTCGGATACGGCCGTTCGCGTGGAAGTGAGCGCCAACGGGCCCTTGCTGCTGAAGGGCAGGATAAGCCTGGTGCATGACGATGGCCGGGCTGAAGAACGCGATGGGCCGACTGCGCTCTGCCGATGCGGGGCTTCGGCGAAGAAGCCTTTCTGCGACGGCTCGCATCGGCGGGTCGGGTTCACCGGCAGTCATTGACCGGCCCAGTGCGGGCAACCTGACCAAGAGCAGATAGCGCACCACGACTCGGGCCTACCTTTGCACCGTAACGCCATCATGTTCGCGCAGGACCCGAAGCACGTGCCCTTGACCCCCGCCCAGAAGGCGCGGCGGATAAACCTGAACCCGGATTTCTATGGCACCTTCGCCGAGATCGGCGCAGGGCAGGAGACCGTACGCCACTTCTTCCGCGCAGGGGGCGCTTCGCAGACCATCGCGAAGGCGATGAGCGCCTACGACAAGGACTTCAGCAACGCCATTTACGGGCCCGAGCCCGGCAATCGGTTCGTATGCGAGAGCCGGTTGAAGAACATGCTCCGACATGAGTACGGCCTCATCATCGACCGCCTGGACCGACAGGAGCATCCCACGAAGCGCTTCTTCACCTTCGCCAACACCGTAACCACCAGCACCTTCGAGAACCCGCACGGCGGGCACGGGTGGATGGGCGTGCGCTTCCAGACGGCCCCCGACCAGCCCACCAGCGATGTCATCGTCCACTTCCGGCTGCACGATCCGGACATCAGCCTCCAGCAGGAGTGCATCGGCGTGCTCGGCGTGAACCTGCTGTTCAGCGCCCTCACGGATTGGGAGAACCCGGGCCACGTGATGGACTCGCTCTATGACAACGCGAGCCGGCACGTGATGGAGATCGACATGATCCAGATGAACGGGCCAGCTTTCCGGCATGTGGACAACCGGCTGCTCAGCCTCCAATTGGTCAAGCGCGGCTTCACCGATGCGGTGCTCTTCGGCCCGGACGGCCAGAACCTGCAGGCCAGCGAAACCCTCTACAAGAAGAACATCCTCGCCATCCGCGGCAGCTTCCGTCCCGTGACCAAGGTCAACATCGACATGATCATGAACGGGTACAACATGTTCATCAAGGAGAACAAGGTTGACCGGCAGAAGCTCCAGGTCCTCTTCGAGATCACGCTCAGCAACCTGAAGAGCGATACCGGCGATGTGGACGAGAAGGACTTCATCGACCGTGCTGACATCCTTTGCTCCTTGGGACAGACCGTGCTCATCAGCAATTACCAGGAATACTACAAGCTGGTGGAATACTTCAGCCGGTACACCAAGGCGCGGATGGGCCTGATCATGGGTGTCACCAACCTGGTGGAGGTGTTCGATGAGAAGTACTACCGCCACATCAACGGCGGCGTGCTCGAGGCCTTCGGCATCCTCTTCCACCGCGACCTGAAGATCTATGTGTACCCGAGCCGGCCGAATGCCACGGCCGAGATCATGACCACCGGGAACATGACGGTGCATCCGCGCATGCGCCCGCTCTACGATTACCTGCTCTTCAACCGCCGCATCGTCGATATCACCAGCGTCCACCCGAACGTGCTCCACATCTTCAGCAAGCAGGTGCTCGACATGATCCGCGCCGGGCAGCCGGGCTGGGAGGCCTTGGTGCCCCCTTATGTGGACAACATGATCAAGGACAACCGCCTCTTCGGGTTCAAGTCCATCCAGGAAGGCGCCAAGGCCTGAACGTTACGCCGGGGCGCTGCGGGCATTGTATCATCATGCGCGCGCTCGCTTCCGCAGCTTCAGTCATGCTGCTGTCCTGCGTCTGTGCCCAGCAAGGCCCGTCCGTAGGCTCACGCTTCGTCCCGCCCACCGGAGCCGCCCGGGTACCCGCTCCTGCCGGCAGCTTCGCGCACTATCTGCGGAATCTGCCTTTGCTCCAGACCCACGCCCCTGTGCTCCTTTACGATGGAACGTTGAAGCACCGGCAGGACGCTCATGCTGCTGTGATCGACTTAACCGTGGGCAAGCGCGACCTGCAGCAATGCGCCGATGCCGTGATGCGGCTCCGCGCGGAACACTTGTTCACCACGGATCAACAGGATGAAATCGCCTTCGATTTCACCAATGGCTTCCGCGCAGAATGGAAGCGCTGGCGCCGAGGCGAGCGCATCAGGGTCAGCGGCAACCGGTGCAGCTGGGTGAGCGGCGCCAAGGCCGATTCGTCGCATGCTGAGCTGCTGCGTTTCCTCGATCGCGTGTTCAACTATGCAGGCACCCTGAGCCTTGGCCGAGAATTGAAGCATGCTAGCGATGCACCGATCGCGCCCGGCGATGTCTTCATCCAAGGCGGAAGCCCGGGTCATGCCATGATCGTGGTGGATGCCGCACGCGCGCAGGATGGCCGCACCTTCTTCCTTCTAGCCCAGAGCTATATGCCGGCGCAGCAGATCCACATCGTGCGCTGCCCCACTGAGCGTTATGGCGCCTGGTACACCATCGATGGCGATCGACTAGTGACTCCGGAATGGAGCTTCGATTGGAGCGACCGGAAGCGTTGGCCCTGATTCCGAGCGATAGCTTGGCCGCCATGCCTGCCAGCAACCATGGCCTCCTGCACCGCGACCACACCGGTGCCATTTATGCGCTCTTGGTGATCGGGGACGAAATCCTGACCGCTGGCGGCGATGGCTTCCTGCTCTCTTGGACCCCCGATGCCCCCGTGCGCACAACAGCCATCGCCCGTTTCCAGCACCCGGTGTATTGCTTGGCGCACGACTCTCTTCGTCAGCTGGTCCATGCCGGCACCAGCAACGGCGACCTTCACGTGATCGATTACGCCCAGCGCAAGCTGCTCACCAGCATCGCAGCGCATCCGCGTGGCACCTTTGGCCTGCTGCCTCTTCCGGATGGAGGCGTGCTCAGCGTGGGCGGCGATGGGAGCTTGGCCCGCTGGTCCGGGAATGAGCGGGAGCACGAAGCTCCTTCGCGCCGCATTCCGCTCGCGGAAGGCAAGGTCCGGGGTCTCGCCTTGAGCCCGGATGGCCGATTGCTCGCTGTGGCCTGCGGCGATGGGCGCCTTGAGCTGCTGCACGCTTCGGACCTGAATTCCGCTGGGGCTTGGCACGCGCACGCGGGCGGAGCGCTCTGCGTGGCCTTTCACGCTAACAAGCCCGTGCTCCTCAGTGGCGGCAAGGATGGCCATTTGCGCGCATGGCGAATGGATCATCTTGGCGAGCAGGTCGTGGAAGCACCTGCGCATCGCGGGGCCATCTATTCGATAGCGCAGCAAGGGGACGTGATCGCCACCGCTTCCCGAGATAGAACCATCGGCATCTGGGATGCGGGCACCCTTGATCTGAAAAGGCGCTTGACCGGTGGCCATTCGCACAGCGTGAATACGATCGGCTGGAAGGGCGAATCGCTGATCAGTGCAAGCGATGACCGCCGGCTGATCCGATGGAGCCCCGATCAGAACGGGTAGACCACCGGGATCAACAGCACCGCCAAGACGAAGAAGATCAAGCTCAAGGGCAGGCCCACGCGCATGAAATCGATGTACTTGTATTGGCCGGCCGTGTACACCATGGCATTGGTCTGGTAGCCGATGGGTGTCATGAAGCTGGCGCTCGCGGCGAAGCACACCGCCATGATGAACGGAGTAGCGGAAACCCCCAGTTCATTGGCAACGCCGATGGCGATGGGCGTGACCAACGCGGCTGTGGCCGTATTGCTCACGATCTCCGTAAGCATCATGGTGAGGAAATAGATCCCAGCCAGCACGGCCAATGGCCCGAATGGGCTGAGGACCATCACGGCCTTGCCGGCGATCAGAGCATCGAGACCGCACTTGTGCATTCCGGCCCCCAAGCTGAAAGCGCCGGCCATGAGGAAGACCACCTTCCATTCGATGGCCTCGTAGAATTCCTTCATGGAGAGGCACCCGGAGAGCACGATCAGGATCACGCCGACCAGCGCTGCCAGGACCACGGGAACTGCCGTGAGGCTGCTCACAAGCACAACACCGAGGATCACAGCGACCGCGATCCAGAAGCGCCGCTTGTCGAATTCGGCCATGCCTTCCTGCTCGGCCAGGATCGCGAAAGGCGAATCCGGGGAGCGCTCCATTTCCTTGAGCGTGCCCAAGTAGTGCGATTTCACTTCCGCTAGGATCACATCACCGCTGCGCAGCACGGTATCGTGCAGCCGGTCATGCACCACATCCTCCCGGTGCCGCACGGCCAGTGGCACCGCGCGATAGGTGCGGATCAGATCGGCCTCGCGCAGCGTGATGCCATTGAGCGGGCTGTTCACCGTGATCACCAGCTCGACCAGCTTGGTTCCGCGGGTCCGCAAGTCGTCCCCAGCCAGGTGCATGGTGGTCTTCACCGAGATGTTGGCGCGGTCCTTCAGCGCCCGGATGCGCTCCACGTCACAGCGAACCTTCAGCAGGTCGCCCGCTTCAAGCACCATGTCACCGGGCGGCAGAACGAAACGCTGATCGTCCCGGACGATCTCAATGATGTCCATCTCGAGTTCACGCACCAGCGCACTGTCCATGATGCGCTTGCCCACGAAACGCGCACCGGGCAACAGTTCCACTTCCGTGAGGTAGCCGCCCATGCCGAATTTCTCCCGCAGGTCCTCTTGTCCTTTCCCGCCGGGCAGCAGCTTACGCCCCACAAGCACCATGTACGCGATCCCTACCACGAGGAAGACAAGGCCGAGCGGAGCCAACTGGAACATGCTGATCCCGCCTGCGCCGAGCTTGGCACTGAGGCCGCTTACCACGATGTTCGTGCTCGTTCCGATAAGTGTGACTGTTCCGCCGAAGATGGTCGCGAAACTCAAAGGAATGAGCAGCTGGCCAGGGTGCATGTTGGCCGCGCGAGCCAGCTGAACGGCCACCGGTATGAACACCGCGACGATGGGCGTGTTGTTGACGAAGGGGCTGATGCAACCCACCAGGAGCATGAAGATCAGCAGGCCCACAGCCTTGTTCCGGCGGAATTGCTCGCTGAGGCGCGGCCCTACGGTGCTCAGAGCACCCGATTTCATGATGGCCGCGCTTAGCACGAACATGAAGGCCACGGTGATGGTCGCCGGGTCACTGAAGCCGGAGAGTCCCTCATCTGGAGTAATCACACCGGTGGCCACCAGCGCACCCGCGATCATCAGCGCCACCAGGTCGATGCTGAGCTTCTCGCTGATGAAGAGCGCGAGCGAAACCGCCACGGTGCCAGCAACGATCCATTGATCCGGTGTAAGGCTCATGCGGGGCCGAAAGTAGCTGGGGCCGACTGAGCGAGCAGCCGATCCATCAGGGACCCGAGAGGGTCCATCGGGTTCACTCGATCGTGAACTCCTGCGAGAGCAACAGGTCCTTGGCTTCCACGCTCAAGGTGTGCTTGCCACGAGGCAATTGGCCTTTGTCGAGGCGCCTCACCAACTCGCCAGTGAGTGCCTTGCCCTCTTCGCGATAGATCACCCTTCCCTGCTGGTCGCGGATTTGAAGCACCACCTTTCCGATGCGATGGTGATGCTCGAGCAGGATGCTGACGAAGGCTGACCCTTTGGTGCAATGCACTTGCAAGCGCCCGGAACCAGTACCTCCATCGGCGCGCGCCGAAGAGGCTGAAAAGCTGGCTAGGAAAACGGCGAGTATCAGGGCTCGGTACAGCATCCCTTGGGAAGAGAAGGCGAAATTAGGGCAGAAAGCACTGGGATCCAAACCGGCCCATCCGCCAGCTAGCCATGGCTGGCCTGCAGCAGGTTGTTTCCTTGCGCGGTTCGCACAGCAAAGGTGAAGCCCTGTTGCAAGCCGTAGGCACCGAAGGCCCCATCTGCCCGGATGGCCAAGAAGCCTACTTGCATCTTCGATAAGTCCTTGTGCTTGCGCCGGATCCGTTGCACCGCCTCGCGGCATGCTTCCTCAGGCTCCATGCCTTGGCGCATCAATTCAACCACGGTGTGGCTGCCTGCGATCCGGATCACCAATTCACCGACACCGGTCGCGCAAGCAGCGCCCGCTTCACCATCAACGAAGAGGCCCGCACCAATGATCGGACTATCTCCCACCCGACCATGCACCTTGTAGGCCATTCCGCTGGTGGTGCAGGAACCCGCTAACCGGCCCTGCGCATCCATGGCCACCATGCCGATGGTGTCGTGGTTCTCGATGTTGGCCACCGGGGAATAATCAGATGTCTTCAACCACTCCTGCCAAGCGGCGCGTACTTCGGGCAGATCAACCTCGCGGGGGCTGAAGCCATTCCCGGCTGCCCATTGCTGAGCGCCGGCGCCAACGAGCATCACGTGCGGGGTGCGCTCCATCACTGCGCGCGCGATGCTGACCGGATGCTCGTACCGTTGCACGAACGCCACGGCACCCGCCCTTCCGTCGTGGTCCTGGATGCAGGCGTCCAAGGTGACATGGCCATCGCGATCGGGATTGCCGCCGAGCCCCACGCTTCGATTGGTGAAGTCGCTCTCCACGACCATCACCCCTTGCTCCACGGCGTCGAGCACGCTTCCTCCATTCTGCAGCACTTCCCACGCCTTCTCGTTCGCTGGCAGTCCATGGTCCCAAGTGCTCAGCACCAAAGGGCCATCGGCACGCGCACCAGGCACCTTCTGCCGCAGCGCTCCTTCGCTTCGTTCACCGCAACCGGCCAGGTAAGCGGCTGACCCAGCCAATCCAAGCTGGATGAAACGGCGACGATGCAATGCCATGCGGATGGGGCTTGAACTGGGTGCTGCGCCCGCAATGTAGCAGGCCTGCTTCATGCGCAACGGCTTTCCTTTGCACGCCATGTTCCGATATGCGTTTGCACTCCTTGCCCCGGTACTGACGGTTTCGGCGCAACCACCGCCCGGCTATTACGACTCCGCGCAAGGCCTCACTGGCGAAGCCCTTCGCGCTGCGCTCAATGAGATCATCAGCCCTCATTCGGTGCTCGCCTACAGCCAGCTCTGGTCGGCCTTTGCACGAACCGATCGGAGACCGGACGGGAGCGTATGGGACATTTACAGCGATGTCCCGGGCGGTACCCTGCCCTACAGTTATCAGTTCGTGTCGGATCAGTGCGGCACGTACAACGGTGAGGGTGATTGCTTCAACCGGGAGCACTCCTTCCCGGTGAGCTGGTTCAATGATGCCCTGCCGATGAACACCGACCTGAACCACATCTTTCCAACGGATGCCTGGGTGAACCAGCAACGCGGCAATTTGCCTTATGGCACGGTGGCATCCGCCTCTTGGACCAGCCAGAACGGAGGCAAGCGCGGCCCTTGCTCGTGGCCGGATTGCAGCGGCACCGTGTTCGAGCCGATAGACCCCTATAAAGGCGATCTGGCACGTGGGCACCTATACATGCTCACGAGATACTTGAACGAATCCGCCAACTGGCCTGCGCCTATCTTGTCAACAGGCGAGTTCCTGCCCTGGGCGGAAAGCGTGCTGCTTGCATGGCACACGCTGGATCCCGTGAGCGCCAAAGAGCGTGCTCGCAACGATTCAGTGTATGTGATACAGGGCAACCGCAATCCATACATCGATCACCCGGAATGGGTCACGTCCATCTGGGGACCCGAGGCCGGCTTGGGTGAAATGGCGCGGCTTCAAGCGCGTGTCCAGGTGATTGACGATGAATTGGTCATCACCAGCTCGTATCAACTGACGCAGAGCGCTGCGAGCATCATCGACGCTACCGGACGTGAGATCCTCCGGGTCAGCATGATGCCGGGGGCGCGTCAGCATCCCTTTCCCGTTCCCAAGCGGCGTCTATCTGCTCCGCCCGCAATCGGTGCCGGGAGCGGTGAGATTCGTGCGCTAGAGGGCATTTCCATTTTTTTCTTGTTGCGAGCGATGAGGGTCTGGCGCCCAGATGAGGCGCAGAAACAGAGCCTAGCCGCAGCTGCGTGAGGCTTCCCGCAACGAAGCATGGGCGTCAAAGGTCCTCGCGAAGCCCGACTGATGATTTTAAGTTGCTCTTTAGTTCGAGCGCATCACCTTGAAGGGCTGCATGCTCGAATCAGAAGAACGCACCACATAAGCTCCTTCGGGTAAGCCCGACAGATCAAGGGTGGCTATGCCGGCACCAAGCCACTCGGCCAGCACAATGCGCCCACCGAGGTCAATCACTTCCACCATCCCATTCAACGGCATATGGAATCGAAGTGGGCCGTGGGTGGGATTCGGGTATGGCGCGCTGCTGCTCTCCGGTGCTTCGGCCACATCTGTGCTCAGCCCGCATGTGACGGTCTGATTGCACGCGAGCTCGCTGAGGAAGAGTGCGGTCCAATTCAAGGCGTTGGCCTGGTCGGTGCTCAAATAGCCAACGTGACCGGTGCCAGGGTAGCTCTTGAAGCAATTCACCATTCCCACGTGGTCGGCGCGCAGGTGGATATCATGGCTGCCGCTGGCCGTGAGCCCGGTTGGAAGCCCCACCACATAAACAGGCGCCGTGTAATAGGGCACCACGCCATCGCCCACTTCGTGGATGCTGGCAAGAGGCGGGTCGCCGACGTTGATCCAACTCGAATCGCCAATGGCGCCGCTGAAGCTGTAGCAGGCCAAGGCCCTGCTTGAATAGCCGGGGTTCCCGCTGTTGCCTTCAATTCCGCCAAGACTGGCCATTTCAGGCGCGATCACCGCCGGCACCTCGCTCTCTTCATCCAGGTACATGGCATGCACCGCGCTGATCGCTCCGGCGGAAACGCCGCCAATGAAGATGCGGGTGGTATCGATTCCATAGGGATTGCCAAGCTCCGCAACGCTCTTGCGCAGGTAGCGCACGCAGGCCCGCATATCGTGGGCGCCGCGCATCACCGCACGCGTGGTGGTGGTCTGGTTGGGCAGGAAGAAGCCCACGCGGTAATCATTGGCCACAGCCACATAGCCGCGCTTCGCGAAATCGGTACAGATCGGGGCGACATCGGCACGTGCACCGCCGACGAATGAGCCTCCGAAGGCGCAGATCACCACTGGACGCAATGCCAGCGCATCACCAGTTGGCTCATACACATCCATCCGCAGGGTCTGGTTGCTGCCGCTCACGCCGGTGTTACTGCCGAAGACTACCGCGCTGGTAACGGTGACATCGGGGAAGAGATTGGCCGTTGAATACCTGCCGTTCGCGCATTCCTGCCCAAAGCTGGCGCCGGTCGTGATCAAAGCCAGCGCTGCCGCGTAGTGGTGCTTCATCTCATGGTTTGGTTAAGGTGCTGCAAAGTAGTGGGTTCTGAGCAACGGCAAACGCCCAAATGACCGGTAGCAGGTTCGCTGGCACGCGATTCGCAAACCGCGGCTGCCAAACAAGGCCAACCATGAAAAAGCAACTCGTCGTCCTTGCTGCCGCCCTGCTAACCGTGAACGCGGCCGCCCAAGTCCAGATCAACCCGCAAGCGGGAGTCAACTTCCAGAACATCACGAATCCAGGCCTGGGCTTGGAATACAAGGCCAATGTGGGCTGGCAGCTCGGCGCCGACCTGCGCTTCGGGAACCGGCTTTTCTTCCAGCCTGGAGCGCATTTCGGTCGCAGCTCAACGGCTTACAAAGTGCTGAACAACGACACACTCCTCTTCGAGGACGACCTGGTTCGGACCAACCTGAAACTGAATGCATTGGTAGGCTACCGGATCATCGATAGCTACCAGTTCGACCTGCGCTTCATGGTGGGACCCACTTACGACGTGCTGCTCAGCGTCGACAACCGCAACGACGAAATCGGGTACAACCGTGGCGATTACCGCAAAGGGCTCCCTGAACCTTGATGCCGCCTTGGGCTTCGACATGGGACTATTCACCGTGCAACCGGGCGTGAGCTTCGGACTCAGCCGGGTCTTCAGTGATAATCCTACGGTTCAGGACATCGGCTCCCGTTACCTCACCTACGGCCTCACGATAGGGATCAATCTCGGCGACGACGATAAGTAGGCGCCCATCTCCTCGCGCAACGCCTCCTGGCATCAGGGGGCGTTGCTCGTTCGAAGCGGGCCTACTTCACCACCACCAAGCCGGCCTTGCGCCATGCAGCGATCCCCCCCTCGAGATGCTGCACGCGATAGCCCTTGCCCACCAAGTGCTCCAACGCCTGTTCGCTGCGACCTCCACTGTGACAATACAAGAGCACGGGCCTGCTGGCGTCAATGCGCGAGAACGCGGCCTCATAGTCCGCCGCTGTCCAGTCAAGGTTGATGGCACCGGCAAGGTGGCCGCCGCTGAATTCCTGGGGCGTCCGCACATCAATCAACTGGTGGGTGCCCAAAGCTGCAAGCCGCTGGAATTCGGACGGGGGCAGCTCCTGCGGCGCCGCCTTCGCTGCGGATTGAACCGGAGCTTGCACTTGAGCGAGCGCGCAAGGCGAAAGTACCAGGGAGCTGAAGGCGAGGAGGAATGCGTGTTTCATGTTGCTTACCATTAGAGCAGTGCCGTCCAACCACCGCCATTGGCCGCCTGTTCAAGACCAGCAGCCTGCAGCATGCCCAAGGCAACCCCGCTACGTGCGCCGCTGCGGCAGCAGAGAACGATAGGCGGCTCCATGCGTCGGATTTCCTCAATGCGCAGAGGGAGCAGATCGAGCGGGATATTCACCGAGCCGGGCACATTCCCCTCTGCGAATTCCTCAGGGGTTCTCACATCAATGATGGTGGACATGGTGCACCGTTTCCAGTTCGGGTGGAGCTGATGGGAGTCGAACCCACGACCTCGTCATTGCGAACGACGCGCTCTGGCCAGCTGAGCTACAGCCCCGAGGGGTGGGCGAAGTTGCGAAGGATCGGCGAACCGCAAGGTGCCCCGTGCCGTATGAGGCCGCCATGCAACGGAGCGTATTCCTCGCGCTCGCGCTGGCCGCGAGCTCAAAAGGCGCATTAGCCCAAGGCGATCTGGCTTACATGCCGATTACGGCACCGGCCATGACCGCTGACGATGAGCGAATCGCCATGTTGGAGACGAATGACCCGGATATCGTGGAAATGCGTTTCCCACCCGGCACTTACCGGGTGGACCTCCTCAATGCCAATGGCAACGTGGTGGAACAGTTCGAAGCCTCTGAACGGATGGACTTCGACCTTTCGGAAGTCAGAACTGGCACCTGGACCCTTCGGGCCTGCACCCCGCTCGGGTTCCGAGTTCGCCGGTTCGTTGTGCACCAACGAGCCGGGCGCAATTGGATCGTTGAGGCCCAGCCTGTTCGGAGCAAGAAGCGTTGATGCGCTTCTGCCCGCGCCGATCGCTGAGCATCCGAACAAGCGAGGGACGAAACAAGCCGTCCAGCACTGACGTATCGGCCAAGCAATCCACATCCATGCGCGCCCCCGTAAGCTACTACCAAGAGGTCCTCGATAAGATCAGCCACGCAGACCATCGCACCTTCAGGAAAGAGCTGCGCAAGGCCTTCAAGCGCTTACTGCCGGAGGAGCGCGAAGAATTGAAGCGGTGGTTCCGCACCGCTTGCGTTTGCAGGCCAGCCCTGTCCGCAGGACTGGGTCGAAAACCGTGATCAGTTGAAATAGCGGCTGTTCCAGGCGTCCTTGCTGAACTGCCCGAAGAAGGCGAACCATCCGAAGAGGGTGAAGCCACTGATCACCATGAAGCTCCAGAAAAGGAACAGCAGCCGTTTGCCGTTCATTAGCGGATAAGCCGCATCGCCAATCAGGCTCGATGGCATGAGCGAAGCGAGCAGCACAGAGGCCGCCAACACCGCCAAGGCCAGATTGACCGGCTTTCGCACCACCCAGAACGCGAAGGCCCGCACTGGCGATAGGTCGCCGCCCCAGCGCGCGACCAAGTAATACTGATCACCGCCAATCGGGACGAACAGCAAGGGATCGACCTCGCTATCGCAGAGCTTGAACTGCCCCGACGGGGCCATGATCATGTAACTCGTCACGGTTTGTCCGACGCGCCGCTCGACCTGCCTCATGCCATAGATGGCTTGGCCCGGGATGGCCCCCTTGTAATAGGCACCTTCGAGGAACCGAAGGCGATGCTTGATGCAGAGGGCACGGATGGCACTGAGCGAGTAGACCCTTTCAGGCTCGGCAACCGGCAGATCAATCGGAATCGGTCTTCGTGAGGCGCGCAAACAGGCGCGCAACAGTTCATCGCGGTGAGCTTCATCAGCCAGCAGCTCATGCACTTCTTGGAGTACGCTGGCTTGTCCCAAGAGGACCTTTTCCAGCCGCTCGCGCTCGGTATTCGTGGCCATCGGTACGATCTCTGTTGCGTACGGATAACGCTGTCGGTCGCCGATCAGTTCGTGGGCATCACAGGCCCTGCTCGGGCTCAGGCAATTCGCCGGCGCCTTCGGCTTCAGCCGCCTCGGCCAGGCGCACATGCTCAGGGGCGTCACTGGCTACGGTTGAGCGCACCGTGCTATTGGGCGGCAGAACGCCGCACTTGCCATTCACCTCCATTGGATTGCGGAAGGTCCCTTTCTCGACCACCACATTCCAAACGGACTCGAAGGGCACCACGAACCGCACAGGCGATTCCTCGAAGAAGCCGCCGTAGTAGGTGTGGGTCTTGCCCTGCTTGTAGTGCTTGAAATCGCGGCCGGTCATGAACTTCACCTTGGTGGCCACATCGATGTCAACCTCGATGATCTCCTTCTTCTTCAGTTCGAAGGTCTTGTGCAGGAACTTCATGGCGCTTGCTTGTTCGGGGTCGAATATAGTGGGGCTCAGAGCTTCACGCTGAGCACTGGGAAGTTGGTATGGTTCACGATGTCTTCGGTGAGGCTGCCGTTCACCACATGGAAGAAGCCCTTGCGGCCGTGGGTGGCCATCGCAATCATGTCGGCATCGATGCTCCGGCTGAAATTCAGGATTCCCTCTTCGATGCTGAGGTCATTATAGATGGTGGCCGTGTACTTGCTGAGCTCGTGCCGTTGCAGGAAGGCGTCGATGGCCCTAGTGCTGTCCTCGCTGCGCTCGAAGGACTTCGGCGTGTTCACCTTCAAGAGGTGGATGCGCGGATTCCAGACCTCGATCACCGGCCTGAAAGCGTCGAATTTCTCCACATCCGCGGGGCTGAAATTGCTGGCGAAGACAAGATCATCGACCCGCAGGACCTCGGCGTGCTGCTTGATCACGAGCACGGGCATGGGTGCGGTGCGCACGATCCGCTGGGTGTTGGACCCAACGATGCCGCGAAGCCCGGTGGCGCCGTGCGAGCCCATCACGATCAGGTCCGCGGCGGCGATCCGGTCATTCTTGAAGACTTCGGTGAGGGAGAGCTGGCGCAGCATGAACTTCTTCAGCTCGAGGCCATCCAGGAAGGTCAATTCGGGCACGCGGTCGAGCCGGGCCTCGATGTCCTCGCGGAGCTTCTGGTTCTCCGGATGGAAATCGGTCATCTGCTCATACACATGCACCACATCGATGCAGGCGCCGGTAGCGCGGCCAATGGTTGCGGCCACACGCAGTGCGTCCGTGGCGCAGTCAGAGAAATCGTAAGGGACGACGATCGTGCGGATGCTCATGGGGTAGTCGGATGGGCCGCTGAAAGGTATGCGGCGGATGGATTCACGGAAAGCACAGTCCTCATCCTTTTACTTTCGCCCCAATGCCGAGCCTGCCAGCCTTCCGTTCCGGCCCCACGGAGAAGGCGCCTTCCATTCTCTTCGAACCCGCCACGGGCCTGCTGGAGTTGACCGGCTGTTCAATTCCTGAGAATGCTCAGCGGGTCTACGACCCCCTTTTCGATGCCGTAGAGGCATACGCTGGCGCCCCGCTCCCCCGCACCGTGATCCGGATCGGCCTCACCTATTTCAATTCCAGCACCGCCAAGTACCTGCTCGACTTGCTCAAGCGCTTCGAGGACATGCATGCTGGCGGCCAGTCGAAAGTCGTGCTTGAATGGCGGCATGCACCCGACGACCTGGACATGAAAGAAGCCGGAAACGACTTCCGGAGCCTGCTGGAGTTCCCGGTGAAGCTGGTGGAGGATCTCGTTTGACCTACCGGCCGGAAGCCGCCTCGACCCATTCCCGCTCACTGATGGCAATGCCATCGCGGAAGTGCACGACTTGGCCCCAAGGATGCGTCACCTTGCGGTAGACAATCTCCACCCCGTTCCGCGACACCCGCCTTTCCAAGACCACGGCCCTGCCTTCAACATACGTGCGCTCTTGTATGCCATCCGGCTTCGCGGCTGCTTGTTCCCTTGCGGACTCTGACACCTGCGGAGCTGTGTTCTTGATCTCGTGTCGGACCGGTGGGACAACCACCTGCTTCTGCTCGATAACAGGCGGACGCAACGATCCGGCAGCGGTTGCAGTCGGTTTCGTCCCAGGGTCGGGGTCAAGCTCAACCTTCACCTCCGGCGCCGTTCGCTCGGGCTCAGCGAGCTTTGCCTTCGCGGCCTCCGCATCACGCTTGGCAATCAGCGCTTGCAGGTCCTGGATCTTCACTTTCGGGAACACATTCAGCGGACGCAGCGATCGCGCCTCCTTGTATTTCTCCAGCGCTTCATCGAAACGTTGCTGTTGAAAGAGGGCTTCCGCCTCGGTCATGACACCCTGGAAACGAACGTCCTTGGCGGCATTCTCTTGTTCGGCCTTGGCCACACGGGCCCGCTCCTTCGCGCTCATGCCAGCGAACTCCGGCGTGAGGCTCTGCTCGGGTTGGGCACGAGCGGCCCAAGCAGCAAGCACGAAAGGGACGAGGAGCGCGATCCGCATGGGGACTGGCCGAAGGTACCCGGGTCGAACACGGCACTCCCAAGGAAGCACCCGCAGTTCCCACCGGTCGGCGTTGATACGCACTCCGTGCCCTGCCTGTTGCCCAATGGCCGAATACCTTCGCGGCCTTGAACGAAACAGCCGCCGAACAGCGTTCTGCCCAATAATCCACTGCCATGCGCACCGCCTTCCGCCTTTTCCCGGCCCTTGCCATCCTCGCCGCCTGTGAAGGCGACCCCACGGAGAACCCGCAGTACCAGCAACTTGCCGAGGACGCCAGCCGGGCCCAGGTTCAAGTGGCTGAGCGGGACAGCACCATCAATGCGTTGTTCGGCACCATCAACCGCATCAGCGACAACCTGCGCACCATACGCGCCAAGCAGGGGCAGCTCGGACAGCCCGCTGATGGCGTGGAGAAAGCTGATCTGGAGCAGCGCATCATGGAGGACCTCGGAAGCATCGATGGTTTGATCAGCGAGAACAAAGAGCTGATCGCCCGCTTGCGCAAGCAGGCGAAGGCGTCAGCTGCCAGCATCGGCGAGCTGGAAAAGACCATCGCCGGGCTCGAAGGCAGCATTGCCGAGAAGGATGAGGAGATCGGTTCATTGAAGGAGCAGCTCGCCAGCTCCAACAGCTCATTGGCCACCTTGATCGAGATGTACCGCGACAAGAGCCAGCTGAGCGACATGCAGCGGATGGACCTGAACACGGCCTATTACGCCATCGGTACCGCTAAAGAGCTGCGTTCCAACGGCGTGCTCACCAAGGAGGGCGGCGTGGCCGGCATCGGTTCGGTGAACAAGCTGAACGCGGAGAACCTGCCGAAGGACTACTTCACGCAGATCGACATCACCCGCACGCAAGAGATCACGCTGGCGGCCAAGAAAGCCAAGCTGGCCACCACGCATCCGGCTGGCAGCTACCGGATCGAGAACGGGGAGAGACTCGTGATCACCGATGCCAACGCGTTCTGGAGCGTGAGCAAGTACCTGGTGGTGGTGGTTGAATAAGGAGCGGTTCAGCTCCCTTTCGTGCCGCGCACCAGCAGCTCGATCGCGTCCCACATGCCCGGTTCGATCTGCTCCAGCAGATTGAACTGGCCTGCGCCCTTCAGCCATTCGCCGCCATCGATGGTGACCACTTCGCCGTTGATGTAGGCGCTGTAAGGCGAGAGCAGATAGGTGATGAGATCGGCCAGCTCGTGATGCTCGCCCAAGCGGCCAAGCGGCACCTTCTTGCGCATGTCGAACTTCTCCACCAGCTCGCCGGGCAGCAGGCGGCTCCAAGCACCCTTGGTGGGGAATGGCCCCGGCGCCACTGCATTGGTGCGGATGCCATGGCGCCCCCACTCGGCAGCGAGCGATCGCGTGAGCGCCAGCACGCCCGCCTTCGCGCACGCACTGGGCACCACGTAGCCCGAGCCGGTCCATGCGTACGTGGTCACCACGTTCAGCATGCACCTGTCCTTCTCCCCTTTCGCGATCCAATGCTTGCCGAAGCTGAGCGAGCAATTCACCGTGCCGATGAGAACGATGTCGATGATGGTGCGGAAGGCCTTCGGGCTGAGCCGCTCTGTGGGGCTGATGAAATTGCCCGCCGCGTTGTTCACGAGCGCGTCGATCCTTCCCCAACGGGCCAGCACTGCATCGCGCATGGCGTCAACCTGATCGGCTTCGCGCACATCGCAGGCCACGGACATCACCTCACCGAGGGCCGCCATCTCGTTGGTCGCCTTGTCGAGCGATACCTGCTTTCGGCTGGTGATGGCCACGCGTGCGCCCAAGCGCAGGCATTGCTCGGCCATGCTCCGTCCCAGGCCCGTCCCACCGCCCGTGATCACCACCACCATGCCATTGAGCGCGCCATCGCGCAGCATCGGAGCCTTCTGTTCCATCGCCATCGGTTTGCGGCCAAGATACCCGGAGCTTGCATCCGCAGCCGCAGCCGCTGGTAACTTCGGCGACCCAATCACCAGCAATGACCAAGGACCGCAACCTGGAAACCGCCCGCCTGCAGAAGGAGATCGGCAACTACATCGGCTTGGGCAAGGACAGCCTCGTCTTCAGCTTCTCCGCAAAGGGCAAGAAGTCGCAGCTGCACCTGATCACGGTGAACCCGAACCACAACCAGAGCTTCCTTTTCCACGCCACCACCGGCAGCGACAAGGTGGATGCGCTTCGCGAGATGCTCGACTACGTGAAGACCTACAAGGAGCGAACGAGCAGCTACACCGTGCAATGGAGCGCCCGCGGCGACAACGGCCTGCAGACCTCTTACTTCCGCGCCAAGAATGTGCTCGAGGCCCTCGATAAGCTATTCTACGACCGCGACCCCAACAGCATCACCGTGTTCAGCGTGATGCTCAATCCGATCACATGAACACCGTCAGCGGTTGACAGAAGGCGGTCCCCGATTGCGCGCTGCCTGCCGCCCACTGCTTCCCCTCCCGCTCCATGCTCCGCGCCCTTGGCCCGCCTGATTTCCTCGGGCTCACCGCGCCCATCATCGACGTTCGCTCACCGAAGGAATTCGCGCAAGGGAACATCCCGGGCGCTAGCTCCATTCCGCTATTCACCGATGAAGAGCGTGCCATTGTGGGCACCTTGTACAAACAGGTCGGCCGCGAGGCCGCCGTGCTCGAAGGCTTGCGGATCGTGGGCCCAAAACTGGCCCCCATCGTTGAGCAGTCGCGTGCCTTGGCGCCGGATGGGCGCATCCGCGTGCACTGCTGGCGGGGCGGCGAACGCAGCGCCAGCGTGGCCTGGCTGCTGGACAGAGCCGGCTTCGCCGAAGTGAGCACCCTGCGCGGCGGCTACAAGGCCTTCCGGAATCACCTCCTTGCTTCGTTCGCGGAAGAGGTGGACCTGCGAGTGCTGGGCGGTTACACCGGCACGGGCAAGACCGAAACACTGCGGCATCTGCGCGAACTCGGCGAGCAGGTCATCGATCTCGAAGCGCTGGCGCACCACAAGGGTTCTTCGTTCGGCGCCTTGGGCGAATCGCCGCAGCCTACGACTGAACAATTCGAGAACCTGCTCTGGCTGGCCTTGAGCAGCCGCAAAGCGCATAAGCCCATCTGGGTGGAGGACGAGAGCATCATGATCGGCCGTTGCAAGATCCCTGATGCCTTCTTCAACAGCATGCGCACGGCGATGCTCTATTTCGCGGAGATGCCGCAAGGCGAACGCGCTGACCGGCTGGTGGAGGATTATGGCCGCTTTGACCCCAACGATCTGGCCGCAGCGGTGAAGCGCATCGAGAAGCGCCTTGGTCCGCAGCACTGCAAGGCCGCGATCGAAGCGCTTGCTGCCGGCGACTTGCGCACCGTGGCCTTGATCATGCTCACCTACTACGACAAGACCTATGCGCGCGGCGCTTCGCAGCGCGACCCTTCGCGCGTGCTCCGCTTGCCCGCCACCGCAACCGACCTTCGCGGCCTTGCGCAACGCGCCATCACCCTGGCCCATGCCACCTGAACCCTTCCGCCTCACCCAATTCAGCCACGGTGCCGGTTGCGGATGCAAGATCGCGCCCGCCGTGCTCGACCAGGTCCTTAATAGTGAGCTCGGCACTTTCCCGGACACGAGGCTGCTCGTGGGCTATGGCTCGAAGGACGATGCCGCGGTGTACGACATCGGCGGTGGACGCGCCTTGATCAGCACAACCGACTTCTTCTCGCCCATCGTCGATGATGCCTTCGACTTCGGCCGCATCGCCGCCACCAACGCGCTCAGCGATGTGTACGCCATGGGCGGAAGGCCATTGCTTGCCGTCGCCATACTCGGCTGGCCGGTGGAGAGGCTGCCTGCAGAACTGGCCGCGCGCGTGCTGGATGGCGGACGCACCGCCTGCCATCAAGCCGGCATCGCGCTCGCCGGCGGCCACAGCATCGATGCGCCCGAGCCCTTCTTCGGCTTGGCCGTGACGGGCGAAGCGCCGATCGCGCATGTCAAGCGCAACAACACGGCCCAAGCGGGCGATGCGCTCCTGCTGACCAAGCCCATCGGACTAGGCATCATGGCAACGGCCATGAAGCGCGGGGCCTTGAAGCCGGAGCATGCGGGCATCGGCACCGATGTCATGGTTCAGCTGAACAGGGCGGGTGAAGCGCTCGGTGCATTGCCCGGGGTGCATGCCATGACCGACGTCACCGGCTTCGGCCTCCTCGGCCACCTTCTGGAAATCTGCGAGGGAAGCGGCCTGCGCGCAACGATCGACCTCGATCGGGTACCGGTGATCCCCGAAGCGCGCAGCTACCTGCAGCAAGGCTGCTATCCCGATGGTGCGTTCCGCAATTGGAAATCATATAGTACCAAGGTGGAAGGCGCCGGTGCGATGGAGCGCATGATGCTCTTGAGCGACCCGCAGACCAGCGGCGGCTTGTTGATCTCTGCTTCCGAAGAGACCGTAGAGGCCGTTGCAGCCATCTGCGCTTCGCATGGCACGCCCGCCTCACTCATCGGCCTTCTTCGAGAGCAGGTCGACGGCCCATGGGTGCTGGTGTCATAGCGGCCGTGTTTTAGGGAACGCACCTAGCTTCGCCGCACAGGCACACCATCCACTTAACTATTGAATCATGGCTCGGGAACGATTGAAGAAAGAAGAGCTCGACCGCTTGCTGGGCGAACTCTTCGGCGAGCGGCGCTTGCTCATGTACAAGCTCGACCGCGTGCGCAAGGCGATCAGTGAACTGAAGACCCTTCGCGCGAGCAAGGCACTGAACGAGGCAGCACCGGCCGATGGCGAAGCACCCAAGCGCGGTCCGGGCCGCCCGCCCGGCAGCGGCAAGGGCAGGCGCCGCAAGCTCGGCCGTCCGAAGAAACGCCGCGTTGTGGGCGGTTACCGCTTGAACAGCTGGGACAACATGATCGTGGCCGCGGTGACCGGCGCCAACCGACTGCTCACGAAGCAGGAATTGCTTGCGCACAGCATCGCGTGGGCCAAGAAGAACGAGCCCAAGACCAATAAGGCCGGCGTGGAGGTGAAGCTCACGCGCACCTTGCAGAAGCTCAGCGGCCGCCGCGCCGTGCTGGGCAAGCACCGCAGCGGCAAGCTGAAGGGCCTGCACTACGGCATCATGGATTGGTTCTTCCACGGCAAGCTGCGCCAGGAGCACAAGGACAAGGTGGTGCTGGGCAAGAAGTAGCGCATCGCTGCTGCCCGAACCGCACCGGTACCTTTGGCGTTCACCGCCGAACGCTGAAGCACCCGCATGCGCGCCTTTACCATCCCTACGCACTACCGCAGCAATCTGGTCGGCAGGCTCAAGGCCCACCGTAAAGCACAGGACCCGCGCAAGCGCGACCTCTCTCCTTCACTGCTCGACCTGGGTCCTGTCCGCTTCGTCTTCGCCCGCCACTTCGGCTTCTGCTATGGCGTGGAGAATGCCATCGAGATCAGCTACAAGGCGCTGGAAGAGAACCCCGGGAAGCGGATATTCCTGCTCAGCCAGATGATCCACAACCCCGCGGTGAACGATGACCTCACCGCGCGCGGCATGCGCTTCATCCAGGACACGCATGGCCAGATGCTCATGGACTGGAGCGAGCTCACCGCCGACGACATCGTGATCATCCCCGCCTTCGGAACCACGCTCGAGACCGAAGCGCGGCTCAAGGCCATCGGCATCGACCCGCTGAAGCACAACACCACCTGCCCCTTCGTGGAGAAGGTGTGGAACCGCAGCGCGCAGCTCGGCGAGAAGCAGTACACCGTGGTGATCCATGGCAAGGCCAGGCACGAAGAGACGCGCGCCACCTTCAGCCACACCGCCGCCGGAGCGCCCGCGGTGATCGTGAAGGACATGGCTGAGGCGCAGGAGCTCGGCCGCATCATCAGCGGTGAACTTCCTGCTTCACGCTTCCACGAGTTGTTCGGTACGCGCTGCACACCGGGCTTCGACCCGGCCAAGGACCTGCAGCGCATCGGAGTAGTGAATCAGACCACCATGCTGGCCACGGAGACACAGGCCATCGCCGACCATTTGAAGCAAGTGATGGCCGCGAAGCATGGAGAAGCCGGACTGAAGAACCACTTCGCCGACACGCGCGACACGCTCTGTTACGCCACCAACGACAATCAGGACGCTACCTACGAATTGCTGAAGGCCGATGCCGACCTCGCCCTCGTGGTGGGCGGCTACAACAGCAGCAACACCAGCCATCTGGTTGAACTGCTGGAGCAGAAGTTCCCCACCTATTTCATCCAGGACGAGAGCGAGATCCTCAGCGCGGAATCGATCCAGCACTTCAACTACCCCGCGCACGCCATGGAGAGCACGCGTAACTGGCTGCCCGCGAAGCGCCCGCTCACCATCATCATTACCAGCGGCGCCAGTTGCCCGGACACGCTGCTTGACCGCGTGATGCTGAAGGTGCTTGGATACGTGGAGGGGGCGAAGGACCCGGAACGGGCCGTTGCGGACCTGGCCATTTGAGCAGCGGGCCGCTCTTGCTGCGAAGGGAAAAGAAAAGCCCGCACAGCGCCAGGTTCAAGGAACCCATGGAATCACATGGGCGGGACCGCGATGATGGTTTCCGTAATCCTCTTGTGCCCTAAGGCATCCGCCCGAAAGCGGCTGAGGCCCGCCGTACGCCACCCAGGGTGCAGTCCCTGATGGAAATTGTTGGTTCCGATGAACAGCTGGACTATGCGGGCTTCGCGTTGACGGCCTGATGGCCGATGTGATGCTCGATAGTGCGATGGAAAGAACAGTGGGACGAATGTAAGGGCATGGCGGGGCCGATGCGATGATTTTCGCCAGCGATTCATTTCCGCGATCCCAGCATCATGGCACCGCCGACCATCAACATGATCGGCACGGCACCGGCCATGGACAGCATGGCACCGTTCTTCCACAAGATGAAGGTCGACCAAGCGCCTGCGGCAATGAGCAGTGCGCCGATGAAGCCCTTCAAGTAACTGTAGCTGCCGGGATCCTTCTGCGCATGCACCTTCAGCTCAGCCTTGCCGATCTGCTGCAGGATGAAGGCCATTTGATCCGGCCCCAGGCCTTCCGCCGCCAACCACTCGCGCACTTGCGCGCCGGTGCGGCCGTGCTTCTTCAATTCAAGCCCATCACGGATGTACCGGTCGATGTCGGTGGGCATGCCTATTCATGATCGCGGCCATAGCCCTGTTGCCGCTCCTTCCACAACTCCTCCTCCGCGCGCAGCACCGCCTTGAGTGAGTCGCTCACGTCCTTCTGCTCGAATCGGTCGAGGTCGGGCTGGCCGGCATCGACCCATGCCGTGTACCAGAAGCTGCCCACCGCGGCAATGCTGGCGTTCATGCGGCGCTCGACCATTCCTTGCATCTTGTCCTCATACGCTTCGGCATACTCACGGGAGTAGAGGCGCATGCCGCCGCGTCCACGGTCCTCAAAGGTGTAGCGACGGTCCTCGGGGAATTCCTGGCTCAGGCGCTTCTCGATGCCCAGCACGCTATCGAGCAACTGGTGGCTCACGAACACGGCCTCCCAAGCTGCAGAGAGCGGATCCTTCACGTATTCGGCCCGGCCCACGAGGTGATCATAGTTCTCGGCGCTCAACTCGGGTATTCGGCTCTCCCAGAAGGCGTGGATGCCGTGCTGGCCGGTGAGCTGGCCGTTGTAGTTCTCGGTGGTGTGCAAGGGCACGTGCGCATCGCCGATGTAATGGCCGATATCGGCGGCATAACGGAGGATGCGGTCCACATCGCCGCGCATGAAGGCTCTCACCAACCGGCCGTGCATCACTTCGACGTGCCATGGCACAATGCCGTAGGCCTTCAGGGTATCCTCGCTGTACTTGGCCACGGCATCGTTCCATTTACGGGGCATCGCGGCGAAGGGATCCTGGCCGCCCTTGGCATAATGGTCGATGTCGATGTAGTGGCGCTCGGCCTCACCGGCAACGGCATAGCGGCGACGGTCGGGATCCACGGCGTGGTCGCTGATGAAATCGATGTGGCGCTTGAAGAAAGGGAAGAGCTCGGGCGGCAGCGTGTAGCAGGCCATGCGGTTGATGCGCTTGTGGCCATAGAAGCCCCAAGCGTTGGCGGTGGGCGCTGTGCCAGGTGCCAGCAGCAGTGCCACGGCGCCGAGGAGGAGCAAGCAGATGAGGGTGCGGCGGATCATATGGATTCAGGCGGCATGCGCACGAGTTCCCCGTCGCGGAGCATGGGGATCACACGGCTCTGATCGGGCGTGAGGCAGTACTTGGCATCGGGGAGCAGGTGAAGCTGCTCGATGCGACGCCGACGCGGCGCGGCTTTCAGGATGCTGAGGAAATTGTCGCGCGCGGCCATGAACATGTACTTGGCGGCGATGCTGCTGTCCTCTTCCACGCCGAATTTCCCGCTGTCGAGCAGGCGTTCCATCACGGCACCGGCATATACGCTGTCCTCCAGGTTGAATTTGTCCTTCCAGCCGGAGCAGAGCAGCAGGATGTTCTCATTCTGCTTCACCAGCCATTCGCTCAGCGCGCTGAGGTTGAGGAATGATCCGATCACCAGTTTGCGGGCATCCTTGGCCAGGTTGATGGCCTTGGTGCCGTTGGTAGTAGTCATCACGATGGTCTTCCCGCGCAGGTCCTGCCCCACGTATGCGAGCGGCGAATTGCCGTACTGGAAGCCTTCAACCACTTCGCCGTTGCGCTCGGCCGCGGCGATGTAGCCCGGCCGGCCGATGTATTGACGGGCCTCTTCGATGGTGCTCACCGGGATGATGCGGTCAACGCCATGCTCGAAGGCAGCCACCATGGCGCTGGTGGCGCGCAGCACATCGATCACCACCACGATGCCCATGTCCTGCGCGTAGAGCGGGTACTGCGTGGGCACGAAGCACGCCTCCACACGGTACTTGTACTCGCTATTGACGATGGGTTCCTGCATGCGGAGAAGTCCCCACAGAGATACGCAATCAAGCGTGAACGAAGGCGCCCGTGGGAGAACGCCGATGATCAGCCCTGAGTGAGGAAGGGCATCTTCATCACCACGCCCTTGAGCTGCTTGCCGCGCGCATCGATGCTGATGGCAGAGCCGGGCGCGCTCAGCGCCGAGGGCACGTAAGCCATGCCGATGGGCTTGTTGAGGGTGGGGCTCATGGTGCCGCTGGTGACCACGCCGATCGCGGCTCCGGACGCGTCCACCACGTTCATGCCATGGCGCGGGATGCCACGGTCAATGAGCTCGAAGCCCACGAGCTTGCGGGAGGTGCCATTGTCCTTGTGCGCCTTTATGGCCGCGCTGTTGGTGAAGTCCTTGGTGAACTTGGTGATCCAGCCCAGTCCGGCTTCGATCGGCGAGGTCGTGTCGTCGATGTCGTTGCCATAGAGGCAGAAGCCCATCTCGAGGCGCAGGGTGTCGCGCGCGGCAAGGCCGGTGGGCTTGATGCCGAATGGCTTGCCCGCTTCCATGATCGCGTGCCAGGCCTTCTCCGCCAGCGGGTTCGGCATGTACACTTCGTAGCCGCCTGCACCGGTGTAGCCTGTGGTGCTGATGAGCACCAGGCCCACGCCTTTCATCTCGGCGTACATGGCCGTGTAATAGGGCATGCTCGCGATGTCCTCCGTGAAGAATCCCTTGAGCGTGTCCACGGCCTTGGGCCCTTGCACGGCCAACAGGCTCATGTGATCGCTGATGTTCTCCAGCTTCGCATCGAAGGTGTTGAGGCTGTTGATCCAATTCCAGTCCTTCTCGATGTTGCTGGCATTCACCACCAGCACGTAATGGTGATCGTCCTGATGCTGCATGCGGTACACCAGAAGGTCGTCAACGATGCCACCCGTAGCGTTGGGCAAGCAACTGTACTGCACCTTGCCAACGGTGAGCTTGCTGGCATCGTTGCTGGTCACCTTCTGGATCAGGTCCAAGGCGCCCGGGCCGCGCACGATGAATTCGCCCATGTGGCTGACATCGAATACGCCAACGCTATTGCGCACGGTGCTGTGCTCATCGATGACGCCGCTGTACTGCACAGGCATCAGGTAGCCTGCGAAGGGCACCATCTTGGCGCCGAGCGATTCGTGGATGCTGGTGAGCGCGGTGCGCTTCAATTCGGTGGTGGTCTCGCTCATGTGCGTTGCAGGATTTCGTTGAAGTGCTGGAGGTAGCGGTCGCGCCAGGCGCGGGTCGAATAGCGTGCTTCCACCGTGCGCCGTGCCTCTTCCCCCATGCGGCGGCGAAGGTCGGCATCAGCGATCAAGCGTGCGATGCTGTCCACCCATTCCTCGGTGGTCCGCGGCAAGTATCCGTTCACGCCGTTCTGGATGATCTCGGAGTTCACCCCAACCGGGCTCATGAGGGTGGGGATCCCGAGGGCCATGTATTGCAGGCCCTTGAGGCCGCATTTGCCGCGCGCCCATTCGTCATCTGGGAGTGGCATGATGCCGATGTCCATGGCACGCAGGTCATCGAGTTCGGTGTCCTTCCGCCAGGGCAGGCCAGTGATGCCCAGTTCCGGCACGCGAAAGCTGCCGTCGCCCACCACGCGGAAGCAGACCTGATCGCCGAAACGCTCGTGGATGGCCTTCAGCGCCGGAATGGCGTACTGGAAATGCTGGATGGTGGTGATGCTGCCGCTCCAGCCGATGCACACGGGACCGGGAGAACGGCTCGTGCGCGGTGTGTATTCATCGGTGTCGATGGTGGTGGGCACCACGTGCACGTTGGCATTGAATTGCCGGGCGTAATCGGCCAGGTAATCGTTGCCGGCGAAAACGCGGTCGGCCAGGGCGATGAGCTTGCTGGTCTTGCCCGCGTCCTTCACCCAGCGCCAGCGGCGGTTGGCGGCGCTCACGTTGCTGAGCCAGATGCTGTCGTCGAAATCGAATACGATGCGCGCGCCGAGCTTCCGGCATTGGCGCTCGAACCAGGTGCTGCGGGTCATCAAGGCCTCGCGCTGGATGAAGACGATGTCGAATTCCTTGAGCCTGGCCAGGTCGCGCTGACGGTGCATGAAGCACTTGGCCACGAAGCGCAGCTTCTTGAGGAAATGGCCGGGGGCATAGAAGTAGGCGTCGTCGCTGGGACCCACCAGATAGCTCAGCTCGCAGCGGTAGCCCTGGGCCTCCAGATGCGGCATGTACTGCTCGAACCGGAAGCGCTGGCTGGGATTGCGGCCCGCGCGGTGCGGCGCCACGAAGAGGATCGAGGGCATCGGATGGGCGGCCGAAGATAGCCGGGGCCTATTTCACCATCCAGCTCGGCGGCAGGCCTTGTTCGATCTCGATGTGGCTGAATCGGCTGCTCTCGCGGGCGCCGGTTGCCCTGGCCCAGGGCGCCATGCGCGCAAGTCCTTCGGCCAATGTGGTCTCCCGTCGCTTGCCGAAGATGCGCTCCACCTTACTGTGGTCGCTGAAGGCGAAGACGACCTCATTGCGGGCGTCGAGGTGTCTCACTTCACCCTTGATCCCCATCGCCTCCTGCACCAGCGTGGCCAATTGGTTCACGGTGCAAGGCGTGTCGGCGCCCACGTTGAAGACCTCACCGAAGGCCGAGGGCGTGAGCGCCGCCGTGGCGATGATCGGCGCGATATCGCCGATGTAGGTGAAGGCGCGCTTCTGCTCGCCATCGCCGAACACGGTCATGGGCTGGCCCTGCATCAACTGGTTCATGAAGATGCCCACCACGTTGCGGTAGCGGTCGCCGAGGTTCTGGTACTCGCCATAGACGTTGTGCGGGCGGACCACCACGTACTCCAGCCCGAACATGTGCCGGGCGGCGTAGAGGTCCATCTCCACGGCATACTTGGCTACGCCATAGGGGTCCTCGGGCTTGGGCACCATGTCCTCGCGCATGGGCGGCGGCAATGCCCCGTACACGGCGATGCTGCTGGTGAACACGAAGCACTTCACCCCGTGGCGCACGCTGGCATTGATCAGGTTGATGCTGCCGATGAGGTTGTTGGTGTAGTTGAAGCGGCGGATGAAATGGCTGAGGCCCTCGGCGGCATAAGCGGCCAGGTGGTACACGTAATCGAAGCGGTGCTCGGCGAAGAGGCGCTCGACCAGGTCATGGTCGGTGATGCTGCCTTGCACGAAGACGGCGCGCGGATCCACCTGATCGGCGAAGCCGCCGCTGAGGTCATCGAGCGCCACAACAGTGTGTCCTAGCGACAGCAATTCCTTGACGACATGGGCGCCCATGAAGCCGGCGCCTCCGGTGACGAGTGAAACGGGCATGCGAATGGATTGGGGCGAAGATGGCGGTTGAAGACGTTGGCAGGTGCGCGTGGATGCCAGCCGCGATCAGCCGAGGTGCTCATTCAGCGCATGCTGGATGCGCGCATTGATGTCGCTGGTATCCGCGGGCACGAACGCTTTGCCCGTGATCCGCTCATACAATTCCACATAGCGGTCCGTGACGCTCTGCACGAACGCATCGTCCATCACCGGCACCTGCTGGCCCTCTTTGCCCATGAAGCCGCCGGCGATGAGCCACTCGCGCACGAACTCCTTGCTCAATTGCTTCTGCCGCTCGCCCTTGGCCTGCCGTTCAGCAAAGCCATCGGCATGGAAGTAGCGCGAGCTGTCGGGCGTATGCACCTCATCAATGAGCAGGATGCGGCCATCGGCTGCGCGGCCGAATTCGTACTTGGTATCAACGAGCAGCAGGCCGCGCTCCTCGGCCATGCGTGATCCCTCCGCGAAGAGCGCCAGGGCATAGCGGCTCATGGTTGACCATTCCTCGGAGGTGCACAGTCCGCGCGAGAGGATCTCATCGGGCGTGATGTCCTCATCGTGGCCCTCGTCGGCCTTGGTGCTGGGGGTGATGATCGGCCCGGGCAGGCGATCGCTCTCCTTCAATCCTTCCGGGAGCGGGGCACCGCAGAGCATGCGCTTGCCTTCGGCATAGGTGCGCCAGGCATGGCCAGCAAGGAAGCCGCGCACCACCATCTCCACCTTCACCGTCTCGCAGGCGTGGCCGATCACCACGTTGGGATCGGGCTGGGCGGTGGCCCAATTCGGAGCGATGGCAGCCGTGGCCTTCAGCATATGCCAGCTGAGCTGGCTCAGCACCTGGCCCTTGTGCGGGATGCCGCGCGGCAGCACCACATCGAATGCGCTGATGCGGTCACTGGCCACCAGGATGATGCGGCCATCGCTCAGGGTATACACATCGCGCACCTTGCCGCGATAGACCTTCTGGATCAACGGGTGGCTCAGTTCGCTGCGGATGAGCGTGGTATCGGTCGTGGTCATGCTAGTCCCCTTCTTCGTTCTTCATTCTTCATTCTCCATTCTTCATTCTCCATTCTCCATTTTACATTCTCCATTCTTCATTCTACATTCTTCATTCTTCATTCTTCATTCAAATTCCCTCCCCTCATCCCTCCCCCTTCCGCTCATGCTCCGCGAACGCGCCCAGCACGCGCGTCACAAGCTCGTGCCGGATCACGTCGCGCACATCGAGCTCAATGATGGCGATGCCCGGCACCTGCCGAAGCATATCAACCGCCGGCATCAATCCGCTGGGCTGCCGGTCAGGCAGGTCCACCTGGGTCACATCGCCGGTGATGACGAACTTGGCGTTGCGGCCCATGCGCGTGAGGAACATCTTCACCTGCGGGAGCGTGGCGTTCTGCGCTTCATCGAGGATCACGAAGGCATTGTCGAGCGTGCGGCCGCGCATGAAAGCCAGCGGCGCGATCTGGATCACGCCTTCCTCCAGGTATTCGCTCAGGCGCGCTGCCGGGAGCATGTCCTTCAGCGCATCATACAGGGGCTGCAGGTAAGGATCGAGCTTCTCGCGCAGGTCGCCGGGCAGGAAGCCGAGGTTCTCCCCCGCCTCCACCGCAGGACGTGTCAGGATGATGCGGCGCACGCTGCGCTCCTTCAGCGCCTTCACCGCGAGGGCCACCGCCGTGTAGGTCTTGCCGGTTCCGGCCGGGCCGATGGCGAACACCATGTCGCTCTCGCGCACGGCCTCCACCAAGCGCTGCTGATTGGGCGTGCGGGCCTTCACGCGCAAGCCGGCGTTGCCGAACACGAGCACGCCGTCCTCACCGTCTCCGCCATCGCGGGGGGCATCGCCGCCGCCCATGATATCGTCGAGCACCTTGCGCGGCAGCTCGTTGTACTTGGCCACATGGCCCAGCAGCTCCGCGAAGCGCGCGTCGAAGAGCGCGATGTCCTCGGGGGCGCCGCTCACCTTCACGGTGTCGCCGCGCGCCACGAGGCTGAGCTTGGGGAAGAGGCTGCGGATGATCCGCAGGTTGGCGTCGTTGGCGCCGAGGATATCCACGGGATCAACGCCCGTGATGGTGATCAGCTTCTCGCTCAAGGTTCAGCGGCGGTGTGTTGAGAACTTCCCGGAATGGCGTTTCACCGCCCTCTAGTTTTGACCGCCCGAAGGTAGAGGCTATCCACCACGCGCGATGGCGATCATCACCCTCACCACCGACATGGGCACCAAGGACCATTATGTGGCCGTGGTGAAGGCGGCGATCATGCAGCAGGAGCCGGGCGCAACGGTGGTGGACATCACGCACGAGGTGAAGCCCTTCCACACGGCCATGGCGGCGCATGTGGCCCGCAACGCCTTCCCCGCCTTCCCGTCCGGCAGCATCCACATCATCGGCGTGAACCCTGAGGCCGATGCCATCACCGCGCACGTGGTGGCGCGCCATGAGGGGCACCACTTCATCACCGCCGACAATGGGATCCTGCCGCTGGTCTTCGAGGGCAAGCCCTACGAGGCCTTCGAGCTCACCATGAAGCTCGACGACCACCATGCCGCATTCCCTACGCGCTCGGTGTTCGTGAAAGCGGCCTGCCACCTGGCGCGCGGCGGCACGGCAGAGACCATCGGGCGCAAGATGACGGCGCTGCGCGAGCTCATCGGCTTCGCGCCCTCGATCCAGGAGAACGCCATCGTGGGCCGCGCCACCTACGTTGACCATTACGGCAACGTGATGACCAACATCAAGCGCGCGCTCTTCGACGAGATGCACGGCGGGCGCACGTTCCGCATCCGCTTCGGCCGCACCGCCAACGACCTCACGAAGATCCATTCCACCTACGGCGATGTGCCCAACGGCGTGTGCCTGGCCTTCTTCAATGCCAGCGGGCACTTGGAGATCGCCGTGAACAAGGGCAGCGATGGCAACGGCGGCGGCGATTCCAAGCTGCTGGGCCTGCACGAGGGCGATGCCGTTCGCGTGGAGTTCGGCGCGAAGCGGTAGAGCAATTAGCCCCTAAGCGTTCAGAATTCCAGCGCCTCGGTTTACCGAAGGAGGAATCGCCGTGGTTCTGGCTCGGGTACCGGCTGCCAGCGGCCATCCAAGTCTCACACCATGCCCTTGGTGCCTATTGTTATGATCGGCCCGAAAACAGGGTAAGCCTACAGTCGGAAATTGCGGCTCCGGTCCCGCAGGGTCCGCCTCGCTCGCGCACCATTCAATGCGCGGCGAGACCCATGCGGAGGTATTCGCGCGTGGGCGGGCGATCGGCGAAGACCCTGCGTGGGCAAAAGCTTCAAAGCTGCTGGGCCTGCACGAGGGCGATGCCGTGCGCGTGGAATTCGGCGCGAAGCGGTAGAGCAATTAGGCCCTCAGCATTCAGAGTTCCAGCGCCTCATTTTACCAATGGGTGAATCGCCGTGAATCTGGCTCGGGTACCGGCTGCCAGCGGCCATCCAAGACTAACACCATGCCCCTGGTGCCTCTTGTAATGATCGGCCCGAAAACAGGGGAAGCCTACAGCTGCGGTACTTGTTGGTGGCGGCATCGGTGTATACTGTACTCAGAGTATTGTTCCCGCATGCCGCCATCGGTTAAAAAGCACACAACACAAAGCAAGGCAGCCAAGTACTGTCGTAACGCGATAGATCCACTTGTTCGCGAGCATTCGCTCCTTTCTTCTTGCGGCGGACTCATGCTCAAATGTGTGGAAATATGTATGAACCCGACTCTTGAACCTTCGGTATGCAAGATACTCGCACAACAACATAAATATCGTTATGCACAAGCCTGCTTTGTACTTGGTCGTGTAAGGAATGTCAGGGATTCCTTCTAGTGCACTTGTTGATATCATGGTCAGAGTACATAGCGCCAAGAATGCCAGATTCACGAGCACGATGAGCGCTAGCCATATTGCTGCGTCGAACAAGGCGCTACTGGATTGCACATCGACACCTGTTCTTTCGGCGTGAATGGAGGCGCGGTGATAGACAAAGTATGTGATGTACTCAATCATTCATCGTGAGTTGAATTTCATCTCTGCAGGGTCTTCGCCGAAAGTAACCATTCCCCTGCCTCCGATGGGTCTCGCCGCGTAAGGCAAGCGGGCGGGCGGGGCGGACCCTGCGGCACCGTCCTCTTCGAATGCAGGGTTCACCATGGCGCTCCTATGCCACCGATGCAGCCGTGCTCCTCTTTCGCCTGCACCGGCGCTCTGCGGATGCGACCTGCGAGCATGCTGAGCTTGGTCATCCAAGAACCACCGGGCCACGCCGCCCACGCGCCAAGCGTCCATCTTCCACCACGCGCGGCGCTACATTCGGCCGGGCATGATGCAGGTGCGCAACGGACTCCTCTCTTTCCTCGCAGCGATCGCGGCGGTCGCCTGTTCCGGTCAGGCCCGCTTCATCGAGAACAAGGGGCAATGGCCCGATGCCGTCCGCTACAGGGCCGAGCTCGATGGCGTGGTGCTCTGGGCGCAGGACGATGCCGTGCTCTTCGACCTATTCGACGCCAAGGCCCTGCACGATGCTCATGCCAATGTGAAGGACCCGCTGCCGGAGACGCTGCGTCACCACGCCGTGTGTATGCGCTTCGTGAGCGCCACAGCCGGAGGCAGGGCCGATGCCGCGCAAAGGCTCACGGGCCTCCACAGCTATTTCCTGGGCCGCGATCCGAAACGATGGGCGGGCGGTGCGCGCGCCTTCGCCGAAATGAGCCTGAGGGCGATAGCACCCGGTTGCGATGCCGTGTTCCGCGCAGGGCGCAGCGGCGCGAAGTACGATCTGGTGGTCGCCCCGGGCGCTGATCCCGCGGCCATCCGCATCGCCTTCGAGGGCGCCGACAAGGTGGAGCTGCGCGGCGCGGCGCTCGTGGTGCACACCTCGCTCGGCAGGCTCACGGAGCGCATCCCCATCGCCTACCAGGAGATCGATGGCGAACGGCGAACGGTGCATTGCCGCTACACGCTGCGTGATGGGATCGTCGGCTTCAAGCCCGGCGACTACGACAAGCGCCACCCCCTCATCATCGACCCCACCTTGCGCTTCGCCACCTACTCGGGGTCCTTCAGCAACAACTTCGGCTACACGGCCAGCTTCGATCAGCTCGGCTTCCTTTATGCCGGCAGCACGGCTTTCGGCAACCAGTTCCCCGTGACCACCGGCGCCTATCAGACGCAATGGGCCGGCGGTGCGGGCCAGCAGAACGGCGGCACCGACATCGCGATCACCAAGTACGACACCACGGGCACCTTCCTCGTGTGGAGCACCTACCTCGGCGGCAACGGCGATGAGATGCCGCACAGCCTGTTCGTTGATGGCAACGATCAGCTCGTCGTGCTCGGAACAACCGGCTCCACGGATTTCCCCACGCCGGCCACCACCTACGACAACAGCTTCGGCGGCGGCAGCGCCGTGACCCCTGCAGGCCTGGGCATCTCATACCCGAACGGCAGCGACATGGTGGTGGCGCGCCTCAGCGCCGATGGCAGCGCGCTGATCGGCAGCACCTACCTCGGCGGCGCCGCGAACGATGGCCTCAATACCGCCACCGGACTGAAATTCAACTACGCGGATGAGGTCCGCGGCGAAGTGCTCCTCGACCCCCAGGGCCGCGTGTGGGTGGTGAGCTGCACGCAGACCCAGAACATGCCCACCACCGCCGGTTCAGCGCAGGGCGCCTTCGGCGGCGGCAGCCACGATGGCTATGTGGCGCGCTTCAATCCGCAGCTCACGCAATTGCAGTTCGGCAGCTACCTCGGCGGCAGCGGAGCCGATGCGTGCTACAACGGCGACCTCGACGCGCAAGGCCGCTTGTATGTGTGCGGCGGAACGGTGAGCAGCGATCTGCCGGTGAGCAGCGGCGCGGTGCAGGGGGCTTTCAACGGCGGGCCTGCGGATGCCTTCGCGGCACGCTTCAGTGCCGATGGCGGCATCATCGAACGGCTCACCTACTGGGGAAGCAGCGGGTATGATCAAGCCTATTTCATCGAGCTGGACCAGCCCGGCAATGCCTTCCTCTTCGGGCAAACCAACGCGCCCAACGGTCAGCTGATCCAGAATGCGCCGTACAACATTCCCGGCGGCGGGCAATTCATCACCAAGCTCGATCCCAATCTGAGCAATGTGCTGCTGAGCTCTCGCGTGGGCGCAGGCGATGGCACGCCGGACATCTCGCCCACGGCCTTCCTCGTGGATGTCTGCGACAAGATCTACACGAGCGGGTGGGGCAGCAGCGCGGGCGGACTGGGCGGCGGCCTCACCACCACGGGCCTGCCCGTCACCGCCGATGCGCACCAAGGCACCACGGCCGGCCACGACCTCTACCTCGCGGTTTTCGACATCGACATGACCGCGCTCGACTACGCCACATACTACGGCGGTGCGCAGAGCCCCGAGCATGTCGATGGCGGCACAAGCCGCTTCGACCGGCGCGGGCGCGTGTACCAGAGCGTGTGCGCCGGCTGCCAGAACAACGACGATTTCCCCACTACGCCAGGGGCCTGGAGCGCCACCAACAACAGCAGCGGCTGCAACAACGGCGTCCTCAAGTTCGATTTCGATGCACCGCTCACCATCGCGGCCTTCCTCGCCCCCGATACCGTGTGCGCGCCCTTGAGCGTCGCCTTCACCAACCTGAGCAGCGGCGCCACGAGCTACCTGTGGGATTTCGGCGACAGCCAGACCTCCACGGCGTTCAGCCCCACGCACAGCTATGCGCAGCCTGGCACCTACACCGTGACCCTCACGGCCACGAGTCCCGTTACCTGCAACGGTCAGGACGTCACCACGCGCACGGTGACCATCGCCGCCGCGGGCCCATCGCTGCAGGCCATGAACGACACGCTCATCTGCGGGCCGATCGCTTCATTCGATCTCATCGCCACCAGCTTCGGCACGGCGAACACCTGGCATTGGAGCAGCAACGCGCAGTTCACTGACATCCTGAACAGCACCTTCTCAGACAGCACCGGCACCGTTGCGCCCGCCGTGAGCGGCACCTATCACATCCGCGTGAGCAATGGCTCCATCTGTACCGCGCGCGACAGTGTGCAGGTCACCATTTCACTCGGAGCCATCGCCGTGAGCGGTGAGCAAGGGATCTGCGCGGGCGATACCGCCGTGCTCACGGTGAGCGGCGCCGACCCCGGCTCCAGCATCGCTTGGTCACCTGCAGAGGACATCATCAACGGGCAAGGCACCGCATCGGCCCTTGTCGCGCCGGTGGAAGCGACCACCTACGGCGTTAGCGTGAGCTCTCCGCTCGGCTGTTCGTGGTCTGGCACCGTCACCGTGAATGTCTCGCCGCTCTTCGGGAACACGGTAACCGCAACGGCGGATCAAACGCTCGTGCTTCCGGGCACCACCGTGCAATTGCTGGCCACTCCGAGCGCGGGCGTGACCTATTCATGGCAGCCCGCCGGCGCTGTGAGCGATCCCGCCATCGCGAACCCCACAGCGGTCATTCAGCAGACCACCACCTTCACCGCCACCGTGAGCGATGGCACCTGCACGCGCTCCATTCCGGTCACCGTCAGGGTGTACGAATTGCGCTGCGAGGAGCCGGACATCTTCGTGCCGAACACCTTCACGCCCAACGGCGATGGCGCGAACGACGTGCTCTTCGTGCGCGGCCGCCACATCGAACGCATGGAATTCAAGGTCTTCGACCGCTGGGGCGAGAAGGTCTTCGAGAGCACGGATCCCTCCTTCGGCTGGAACGGCGAGTACAAGGGAAAGCTGGTGGATCCGGCCGTCTTCGTGTACCACCTGAAGGTCTGGTGCATCGATGGTCAGGAGTACTTCACGAAGGGCAATGTGACCGTGGTGCGATGAAACGCGCGAGTGGTGAGTACCAAGTGGTGAGTGGTGAGTGGGGCGCAGCTTCTGTGCTGGGTGCGCCCCACTCACCACTCACCACTCACCACTCGCAGAGCGCTTGGATCGTATTGCTCTTCTCGTTGCTGATGACAGCGCAGAACACGTCCGCCCAGGACATCCACTTCTCGCAGTTCTTCAACGTGCCCATGGGATTGAATCCCGGGGCGATCGGGCAGTTCGATGGTGACTACCGCGCGCATGGCGTCTTCCGTCAGCAATGGCGATCGGTCACGGTGCCCTACCGCACCTTCGGGCTGGGTGGTGATGCGCGCGACTTCAATGGCGTCAAGGGCCTTGGCCTCGGTGCCTGGCTCTTCAACGACCGCGCGGGCGACAGCCGCATGAACCAATTCCACTTCAGCCTCGGCGGCAGCTGGACCGAGACCCTCGATGCGCGCGATCGCCACTCGCTCACGGTCGGCGCGCAGTTCGGCCTCACCTCGCTCACCATCGACAACAGCGGTCTGAGCTTCGACGCGCAGTACAACGGCTTCACCTACGATCCCAGCCGCGACAACGGCGAGGACTTCCAGCGCTATGGGCTGCTGCACGAGGATATCCATGCCGGCATCGTCTATCGCTTCGTCCACTCGCCGCGCAACTGGCTGCAAGCGGGCTTCGGACTCTACAACCTCACCAAGCCCGGCGTCGGCTTCCTCAACGAGCCCAGCATCCCGCTCGACCGCCGCGCGGACCTGCACGCCCTCCTTTCCGTTCGTGTGCATGACGACATCGACGTGCTGCCTGCGATCCGGTGGATGGCGCAGGGCACCTTCCGCGAATTCGACCTCGGCGCCAATGCGCGGTACATCCTGCTCGAGCGCTACGGCCTGAAGCGCGCCCTCCTTGCAGGCGTTCACCTGCGCGCACGCGACGCCGGCTTCATCTTCGCCGGCCTGGAGCGCGACGACTGGACCTTCGGCATGAGCTACGACATCAACACCAGCGACCTGGTGCCCGCCAGCCGGAACCGCGGCGCCATCGAGTTCACGGCGATCCGCATCTGGAAGAAACGTCCGCCGGTGCCGGTGCGCTTCAAGGCTTGTCCCGAGCAATTGTGATGAACCACTGATGCGCGGCGCCGATTGAACCACGGATGGACACCGATGAACGCGGATAGGACTTTGGCAAACAGCGTGATGAAGAGATCATTGGCCTGCATCGTCCTACTCTGTGCAGCTATCCGCGTGGATGCGCAGAGCATCGAGCAATGGACGAAATGGGGCGATGCCGCCATGGCGCGCGGCGAGCATTACGGCGCCACACGCTTCTACGACGGAGCGCTCGCGATCGACGGCGGACGCATGGGCCTGCAATGGAAGCAAGCGGAAGCGTGCCGATTGAGCCACCAGTACGACCGCGCCGCCGCCTTCTATGAGCGCGTGCAGAAGAAGGACCAGGGCCGCACCTACAAGGACGCGCTGCACTGGCTCGGCGAGATGCAACTGAGCATGGGCGACTACGAAGCCGCCGAGCGCACCTGGAACAAGGTGCTGCAGAAGGAGAAGGATAAATCCTCAGTGCTCGCCAAGCGCGCCGAGAATGCGCTCATCGGTTGCGGGCTGTCCCGCACCTTGAGGCCGGACAGCCTGATCGCATTGGAGCACCTGCCGCAGCCCGTGAATACCTACGACAGTGAATTCGGGGCGCGCATCGGCCCGGATTCCGCGCTGCACTTCGCCAGCCTGCGCGGCCAGCTGAACAAGAAGGGTGAAGTGGAGGACACCGCCGCGTACCGCACCGTGATCATGCGCAACGGCTCGAAAGGGCCGGAGCCCTTGTCGGGTTCGGTGAACGGCCCGGGCGAGAACGCGAACATCGCCTGGAGCCGCGATGGGCAATGGGTCCTCTTCACGCGCTGCGAAGCCCGATGCCGCATCCACATCGCACGAATCGATTCTTCAGGACGCATCGGCGAAGCAAGCGTGCTGCCCGGCATCGGTGACGAGGTGAGCAGCACGCAGCCCATGATCGCGTGGTGGGATGAGCGCGAGATGCTGCTCTTCGCCAGCGATCGGGCAGGTGGCGCGGGCGGATGGGACATCTGGATGGCCGAGTTCCACGACGGAAGCGTGAGAAACCTGTCAGCGCTGGATCGATTCGTGAATTCGCCAGGCAACGAGCGCTGCCCTTGGTACGATGAGGCCGCGCGCACGCTCTGGTTCAGCAGTGATTTCCATCCCGGCCTCGGCGGCTACGACATCTTCCGCAGCACCTGGGGCGCCGATGTGTTCAGCCATCCGATCCATGCCGGCCTGCCGATCAACAGCCCGGCCAACGACCTCTATCCCGCCAACTACCGAACTCTCGGTGAATTCTGGCTCACCAGCAACCGCAAGGGATCCTTCGCCAACAAGGGCGAGACCTGCTGCAACGACCTCTATCGTTTCCGCCTGCCTGCGGAGCGCGAGCCATCGGATACGCCAATAGCGCTAGAAGTGAACGCCGACCCTGAACCGGAATCGCCGGCGGAGAAGCTCATCTCCTTCGCGCGCGCCTTCCCGGTGAAGCTGTACTTCCACAACGACGATCCGGAGCCGCGCTCCTGGGCCACCACCACCGAACAGACCTACGATGCTTGTTATGCGCGCTACAAGGAGTTGATGGCTGAGTACGAGCTTCAGTCCGCGGATTCCGCAGGCGTGCAGCGCTTCTATGCAGAGGAAGTCGATGGCGGGTGGCGCGCGCTGGCCGAGTTGGAAGGCATCATCTACCCCGTGCTGGAGGAAGGCCGCAGCATCACGCTCGAAGTGCGCGGCCACGCCAGCCCGCTGGCACGAACCGACTACAACCGGAACCTGAGCATGCGCCGCATCGAGAGCCTGCGCAACCACCTGCGCGCGGTGGATGGCGGCCGATTCATCCCTTATCTCGAAGGTTCGGCAGCCAATGGTGCACGGCTTACGGTGAAGGAGCTGCCCTTCGGCGAGGAGCGCTCGGCCACGGGCGTGAGCGACGACCTCCGCGATACGCGGCGAAGCGTCCACAGCGTGGCCGCAATGGCCGAGCGCCGCATCGAAGTGGTGGGCATCGGCATGGAGACGCGCACGGCGACGAACATGGGCGTGCGGATCGCGAAGCACGTGGGCATGCTGCGGCAGGATGAAGTGCGCACGGTGCCCTACACGCTGGTGAACACCGGATCAACGCCCATGAAGCTGCTGAGGGCCGATGCCGATTGCGGATGCACGACCGCCGAACTGCCCGATCGGACGCTGGCGCCCGGCGATAGCGCCGTTGTGGAGGTCACGTTCAATGGCCGGGCGATCATCGGCCCGCTGCTGCGCCTCGTGTACGTGGAGACCGACGGCGACCCTTTCCGCTTCGAACTGGTGCTGGAAGGCGTGGTGGAGTGAGGCCGGCCGTCTCTCTGCTACTTTTGGAACATGCGCAACATCCTGTTCATCCCCATGCTCCTCGCAACCGTCGCGCGCGCACAGGATTGCAGCATCCCTTTCACTGAGCCGCTCTTCGGCGTGCAAGTGGAGAGCGATATCTGGTACGGCAATGCCACGCGCTTCAACGGCGGCACCGACAGCCTTCGCCTCAATCTGTACAAGCCCGTCGGCGATGGGCAGACCGATCGCCCGCTGGTGGTGCTCATCCACGGGGGCGGACTGATCGAAGGGCACCGCAACGACTTCAATGCGCTCTGCGATCAACTGGCCTCCTACGGCTACGCGGCGGCTACCATCAGCTATCGGTTGGGCTACTACGGCAACGGCATCCTCGAAGCGCCCTATGCCTACGATCCGAATGAATTCCGCCGCGCTGCTTATCGCGCCATGCAAGACGCCAAAGGCGCCATCCGCTTCCTGAAAGGACGCAGCGCGCTCGATAGCACCAGCACCACCAGCGTGATCCTGCTCGGTGCCAGCGCGGGCGCGATCACCGCCATGCACGCCGCGTACTTGGACCAACCCGGTGAGAAGCCCGCGAGCTGCAGCACCATCGGTCAAGTGCAGCACTTCTTCAACTTCTTCCCGCGCCCGGATCTGGGCGGCGTGGAAGGCGACCTGAACCTGAACGGGCACAGTGCGAGCGTGCTCGGCGCAGTGAATCTCTTCGGAGCGGTGCTCGACACGGCATTCATCGGTTCGACGCAGGATCCAGCGCTCTTCTCCTACCACCAGACCGGAGATCCCGTCGTGGGATGCAGCATGCAACAGCCCTATTGGGGCATCGGCTTGGGCATGCCCGATCAGCAGCCATGGCTCCAGGGATCATGCACCATTGATCTCCGGATGCAGCACCTAGGATTCTCTGCGGACCGCTATCACTTCCACCTGCACACCGGCAACGAGCACACGGTGCATGACCCGGTCGCGGTGCTCGCGGAAGCCGCATCGTGGATGCGTGACCTTTTCTGCTTCCCGACATCCATCACCGCAGTGGATTCCTTCGATGCCTTCAGCATTCATCCGAATCCAGCGCATGGCGTTGCCTGGATCACGATGCCGCTTGGAACAGCGGGGGAATTGGAGCTGTTGGATCCGCTTGGCCGGTTGGTCTCAAGCACCTCCCTGACTGCCCGGCTCACCGAATTGGACCTGCGTTCATTGGCCTCTGGCACCTACCTGGCCCGATTGCGGCACCACGGCGGCGCGCGCACGTTCCGATTGGTCCTTGATTGAGCACCGAAGCATATGGGCGGGAACTGCTGTTCACGCAGCTCCCGCCCTCACGCATTCATCACAATGCCATCACCATCGCCTCGAATTCGCTGAGCGTTGTCGACGAGAAGGTGATCGCCTAGTTCAAGCCCAAAGCGGCCATCGCATCGGTCACCGAACTGGAATAAACACCTCCGATGTTCGATAGCGCGATGATCTTGATGTTCAATCCGACCGGGACCGTGTAGTAACCGCCCAGGCTGAACACATTGCTGTTCGATGCCGGCATGCACGCGATTGAGTTCTGGTCCGGGAACACCAGCCACATCAGCGTGTTCGAATCATCGTGGCCGTCAGGACAGGTCACTTGCAGGGTGGTCTGTGCACCTATGCCCATGAACGCATCGACATTCACCCAGCCCAGCGAATCATTCGGGAATCCATAGCCTGTGCTGTCCTGCCCCAGCGGAAGGGTGTTATCGAACGGATTCCAGACGATCGTGCCGTCGGAGGCCAGGACACCGCTGAAGAGCGACATGGTCGGATCCGTCCCGTTGGGCGCGGGGACATAGACCTGGCCGGCATTCTCAGCGAGCTTCAGCGGCTCACCGCCTTGGGTGGCATTCAGATAGTACTGGCCACCGCTCCGCAGCAGCGCCAATTGCCCGTTGTCATTGCCCAGGGTCTGCTTATTCAACCAGAGCATCTGCCCAAGGGTCAAGGCCTCTACCAGTTCCACCTGCACCATGCCTGACACCACGCTGCCGGAAACGGTACGGAAGGCATTCGGCGCGAAATAGATGCCGGTACCCGAAGAACCGTTGATATACCCGCCGGCCGATGCCGGAACCGTGAAGGTCTGTTTGGCGTCATCCACATGTCCATGAAAGAGCGCCCTCATCGCATTCACCGCAGGAGCACTCGGCGTTGGCGACGGTGCGCCGGGCTCATCCTTCTTACAGCCGACCAGGGCGATTGCGGCCACAAGCAGGGCCGTTGCGAATTGCTGCGTTCTCATCGTGGTTGTGTTTTGCGAAAGGATCATTCCCTTCGTGCATACTACACGATCACCGCGGCCGCTCGGTTGGGTGGCCCTGCGGTTCCCGAGTGGATCCGGGATCAGGCATTGCCGCGCGGACGCGCGCAGAGAGCCAGTCCCGCGAAGGTGAGCGCACCATTCACCAGCAGCAGCTCGAAGCCGAAGCTGTAGCCTCCGAAGAGCTCCTTGCTATAGAGGTCGAGCAAGTACGTGATCACAGGAGAGAGCACGGCCACCAGAGGCACCCACGCATCGCGCACCGCGAAGCGCGTCATCATCCCGAAGGCGAAGAGCCCGAGCAGCGGCCCGTACGTGTAGCCCGCCACCTTGAACACGGTCTTGATCACGCTATCGTCGTTCAGTGCCTTGAAGAGCAGGATGAGCACCACCATCACAGCGCTCATGATCAGGTGAACGCGGCGGCGCAGGGCCAGGCGCTGCTCCTCCGGCCGCTTGTCGATCTCCAGCACATCCACGCATACGCTGGTGGTGAGGGCCGTGAGCGCGCTGTCGGCGCTGGAGTATGCCGCGGCGATCAGGCCGAGGATGAAGAGCAGGCCCGCTGCAATGGGCAAGGTGCCGCCCGTGGCGATCATCGGATAAATCTGATCGGCCTTCGCGGGCAGCGCGATCCCGAAGCGATCGGCATACAGGAAGAGCATGGCCCCGAGGGTGAGGAAGACCAGGTTCACAACCACCAGCACCAAGCTGAAGGAGACCATGTTCTTCTGGGCTTCGCCGATGCTGCGGCAGCTCAGGTTCTTCTGCATCATGTCCTGGTCAAGGCCCGTCATGGCTATCGCGATGAACATGCCGCCGAGGAATTGCTTCCAGAAATAGGTGCCGGGCTTGGGGTCATCGAAGAAGAAGACGCGGCTCAGTTCGCTGGCATTCACCTGGGCCAATGACTCGCCGATGCCCCAGCCCATCTTATCCCCGATCAACGCCACGGTAAGCCCAACCGCCAGGAGCATGAAGAGCGTCTGCAGCGTATCCGTCCAGATGATGGTGCGCATGCCGCCCTTGTGCGTGTACAGCCAGATGAGCGCGATGGTGAGCACGGTAGTGAGCACGAACGGCACATGCAGCGCATCGAACAGCAGGTATTGCAGCACAATGGCAACCAGGTAGAGCCGCGCTGCGGAGCCCAGGCTGCGGCTGAGCAGGAAGAACCACGCGCCGGTGAGGTAGCTGCTGCGACCGAAGCGCTGGCCGAGGTAGCCGTAGATGCTGGTGAGCTGCAGGCGGTAATAAAGCGGCATGAGGACAAAGGCGATCACCGCATAGCCCGGCAGGTAGCCTAGCACCATCTGCAGGTAACTGAACTGCTCGTTGCCCACCATGCCCGGCACGCTGATGAAGGTGACCCCGCTGAGCGAGGCGCCGATCATGCCGAAGGCCACGATGTACCAAGGGCTCTTGCGCTCGCCGAGGAAGAAGGCGCTGTTGCCTGCGCCGCGCGAGGTGATCACCGAGATCGCATACAGCAGGGCGAAGTAGGCCGCGATGACCGTGCTGACGAGCCAGAGCTTCATGGGGCGAAGGTGGGCGACAGGCTCCGCACTTGAGCCGGAACAGCGGCTGATCTTCATCTAACACGCGATCGTGGAAATACGCTCCGGGCTGCGCTCCGCGTTCTTCCAATGAGCGCCATTCCTTCGCTCCATGCTCCGCAAGCTCGTCTCCCGCATCCCAGCCCGATTCCGCAACCGGTACGGCCTGGTGGCGGCATTGATGCTCGCATGGATCACCCTCTTCGCGGATAACGACATCTGGACCCTGTGGAAGAACCACCGCGCGCTCAGCTCCATGCGCGACCAGCGCGAATGGTACGATCGAGAGCTGGCCCGCACCAAAGAGCAGCTCGCCGAGATCGCCAGCGACAAGGAACTCCTGGAGAAGTTCGCCCGGGAGCGCTATTTGATGAAGCGGGACAACGAGGACATCTTCGTGCTGGTGGCGGAGAGGTGATCACCTCGAACCGCAGCACCGCTCTGGCATGGCCGTGCACAGGTCCTCGATCAAGCGTTCGGTGCGCAGCGCACGTCCATGCCCGCGGAGGTGGTACCAGCTATCGTAGAAGAGCGAGTCGGCGAAAGCGTACCGGTCCGGATCGCCGATCACCGTGAGGCCATGGGCCAGCAGCTCATCCTTCAAGCGCTGGTTCACCGCGGGGTTATAGATCGTATCGGCCATGCTGGAGAAGCCGAAGGCCACATGGGCGCCCTTGGCCTCCGCGCGATCCACCAGGTTCGCTGCAAGCTCCCAGAACGATGGGGCGATGATGAGGGTGTCATGCACATCGCGCTGCGGATCGGGCCATCCGACCTGCGGAGCGTTCAAGTGATTCACCACATCGCCGTTGGGCAGGAACCGGCGGTCGTTGTATCCGGGTGCTTTGCCATGCAGCAGCCAGTGCTCCCAATGATCGCGCAGGGTTTGCAGGTGCAGCGCGGCCAAGCTGGCGATCAATCGAGGACGTTGACGCCAAGGCACCAAGGTGAGCGCCTCAGGCCGGTAATCGACCACGGTAGCGAGCGCATCGGGCGAAGGGTCAGGCAGCTGGTAGGTGCCGCGCTCCAGGCAAACGAGGAGTAGGTCACCCTCACCCGTGGCGGCAAGCGCCTCATCGGCGATGAAGCGGAAGCCCAGCAACGCGGTGAGGCCCATGTTCGCCACCGGCATGCACAGCGCGCGCCCGAGCCGCTCACTGTCCACGCCATAGGCCAGGTTGCTGCCACCTACCAGCACGGCCTTGGGAGAGCCGATGGCACGCAGCCGGTCGTTCTTCAGGACGGTGCTGCTCATGTAGTCAGATGGCGCGGCGGGCGGCCCCCAATGCATCGCCGCCATGACCATTGCGCCGAGCACCGCTGCGAATCGCAGTGCGCGGAACGTGAAGCGCAAGGCGTCAGAAGCGGAAGTAGATGAAGGCATGTTCGGTGAAGAGCTGCATGCGCAGCCCAATGACGATGATGAGGAAAAGGTACACGGCCCAACGGAGCGCACGATGGCCGCCGATGCGTGCCAGGCCATGCTGTTCGCGCCTCGAGCGCCATTCGGTGGCGAGCATGAGCAAGGTGGGCCACCAGATGGCCCATCGCGCCCAGTCTGAGAGTTCGTGCCTGCGCAGGTTGATGTTGGCGGCGATGTGGTACAGGTGCGACGTGGCACCTTCGAGGGTCGGTGCCCGGAACAGGACCCACGCTGCCAGTACGGCCAGGAACACCAAGGCCATGCGCGGGATGTCCCGCCAAGTGGGCTCGGACCGCAGGCGCGCGCGGCGCGTGGAAAGCACCTCCGGCGCGTAATACGCGCCATGGAGCAGGCCCCATCCGATGAAGGTCCAATTGGCGCCGTGCCAGAGCCCGCTCACGCTGAACGTGATGAGGATGTTGCGCAATCTTCCGGCCTTCGCGCGAGCGCCGCCCAAGGGCAAATACACGTAATCGCGCAGCCAGCCGCTGAGGGTCATGTGCCAGCGCCGCCAGAACTCACCGATGCTCCGGCTGAAGTACGGGTAGTTGAAATTTCGGCTCAATCGGAACCCGAATAGGCGCGCGCATCCGATGGCGATGTCGCTATAGCCGCTGAAGTCGCCGTAGATCTGGAATGCGAAGCACAGCGCACCGAAGAAGAGGGTGACCCCGCTGGTAGCGCTCGCGTCCATGCCGAAGACCGCATCGGCCATGGCGCCCAAGGGATCGGCCACGGCCAACTTCTTGAAGAAGCCCCAGAGCATCTGTCGGAGCCCATCGGCGGCGAGCGCTGCATCGAAGCGTCGGGGCGCCTCGAATTGCGGCAGCAGGTCTCGCGCTCGCTCGATGGGGCCGGCCACCAGCTGCGGGAAGAACGCGACGAAGGCCCCGAACGCGATCGGGTCGCGTGTTGGCTGGAAATGCCCACGATAGACATCGATGGTATAGCTCAGCGTCTGGAAGGTGTAGAAGCTGATGCCGACAGGCAGCGCGAGCCGAAGGACCGGCAAGTGAGGATCCATGCCCATGGCCCGCAAGAGCTCGGCGGCGCTCTCCACGAAGAACCCCATGTACTTGAATGCGCACAGCAGCCCGATGTTGATGCCGATGCTCAGGACCAACCATGCCTTTCTCCGACGGGCTCCGGCATCTGCGTGAAGCCGCGCAGCGATAATGTAGTCAGCCGCTGTGCTGAGCCAGAGCAGGCCTAGGAATCGCCAATCCCACCACGCATAGAACGCCCAACTGGCCAGCAGCAGGAAGGCATTCTGCACGCGCCTTTCGCGGAACACCCACCAGTACAGCGCGAACACCGCCGGGAGGAAGACTGCGAACGCGATGGAATTGAAGAGCATGGCCGATGCGAAGAAAGGGAGTTGGGCACCAGTGGAGGCCTCACCTAATGCCTGCTGGCCATTCGGCCGTTCAGAACCTAACGGCCATGCATGCGGTTATGGCTGTGTTGTCCTGCGTGGTCCCGTGGATGCTCTCGAAGAGCGCATCCACGCCATGGAAGGTCCTTCCTTCCAGGCGCACCCATGCATCGGGCGCCACCAGCAGGTCCAGGCCCAGTGAATAGCCGAAGGCGGTCAAGCCATGCGGTGTTCCGGTTGGCACGATCACCTGGCCCGGATCGGTGTAGTACTCGATTCGGCCGGACGGGGCGAAGCGCTCTCCGATGCGCCGTTTCACGATGCAGACCGCGCCGGCCCACTCGTTCCAGGAATCACCTTCGGCCTGCTGCAGACCTGCGTCCAGGCACAGTTGAATGCCCCAAGCGCCTTTCTCCCAGGAGAACCAGAGGTTGTTGAAGATCCTGTAGAACCCCAGGCTATCCGGGGTGTCGCTTCCAGCGAAGGTGCTCCAGTTGAGCTTCACGCGGCTGCTCGGGGTCCACAGCAGCTGCGTGCCGAAGCATGGGATGTTGTTCTGGATCCGCCTGATCCGCTGCCAGCCATTCACGTGGAGCGCGGCGAGCTCGATCTTCTTTGAGATCGTCCAAGTAAGCCGGGCGCCGCTGAGGTAGTATGGTGAGTTCTCCGCGACGATGCTCCGCGTGAGGGTCCAGTTGTCGATGCCGATGGCCGACTCCATGCCGATATGCGAGGTGAAGACGCCGGCATCGAGCCAAATGGCCCTGTTCCGGCTCAGCTTGATTCCGACCCGCGCTTCGTTGATGTTCCTGAGCAGTTCAGGTTCAGCAATGAGGTTGGCCTGCGGGTAGGTGCCGGCCATCAGCCCGAAGGCCGCCCGTACGCGAGGCTTCTCGAATGTGAGATGCAGCAGGCCGAGATTGAGGTCGGTTTCGTTATGCCGATCGTACTGGTAAAGGAAAGGTGGGCGATCATCGTCCTTGCTATGCCCGAAATCATAGGCATGGTAGGCATCGACATAGCCCATGAATCGCAGGATTCCGCCCGAAAGCGAATCAGTCATCTGCGCACGCGCGGTGCAGGTCATCAGCAGCGCAGCGATCAGCAGCGCAGGGATGGGCCTATGCATCATCACGGTGCGATCAAATGCCTGCCCGGCTCCTCGAAGGCGAATTCACGCGCCTTGCCCGATCTCCGGTGGTTCACGATAACCGGCAGGATGCCGGATCCCTCGAGCGGCGCCATGGCATCGTAGGTGCAGTCGCCATAGGCATCGCGGAATTCCCAGAGCTCGATTCCCCGCTCAGGGTCAATCAGCCAGGCGCGCACTTCAATGGTATCCTGCTTCGGGTCCATGGCATGGCTCACAAGGCTCACGCAGCGCAGGCGGATTGCCTCACCGTCGGTAGGTGCCGGGCGATCAACGATCGCATGGGCCAAAGGCCCGTCGGTCTCGTTGGTCACGAGCCAATTCCCGCTCACCTGCATTTGCCGGTGGTGTATCCAATCACTCGGGGCATACAGGGACCAAGCGCCGTTCAAACGCTTAACGCCGATCCGGTCCAACCGGCCTCCGCGCTGATCGGCTGGGATCGGGGCCGGGCGCACGTTCAATTCCTCCAGCGCCCGCGCTTGCAACCGAACGTGCTTGTGCTGGGCCATGTCGCCGGGATCACTGGCCACGCGAGCGCGCCATACCGTGTCATTCCCAGCTGCTATGAAAACCGCGTGGTAGCCCGTCCTGAAATCGCGCAGCAAGAAGGTGGTGTCGTTATGCACGAAAGGCTCTTGGGCGCCGGATGGATAGGCTCCCGCCATCAGCACGGAGAACGCCCCGAAGCGCAAGATGCGCGTCAAGCCGCTCCGCATGGCTCAATGGTGATGGCCACCCTCGCCATGCACATGGCCGTGGGCCAACTCCTCTGCCGTGGCCTCACGCACATCGGTCACTTCAACGCTGAAGTGCAGTGTGACGCCGGCAAGCGGGTGGTTGCCATTGAGCACCACTTCCCCATCCTTCACCTCCAGCACGCTCCATACGCGATGGTCAGGGGTCTGGAACTGCATGCCTTCCTCTACCGTCTGACCGCCGAATTTCTCCACTGGAACGCGCTGCATCAGGCTGGGGTCCACCTCGCCATAGCCTTTGGCCGGCTCCACCTGCACGTTCATGCTGTCGCCCTTGGCCTTGCCTTCCATCTCGGCTTCCAGCCCCGGCACGATCATGCCGCTGCCGTGTATGTACGCGAAGGCATCCCGGCCCGCGCTCGTATCGAGCAAACGGCCATCGCCATCGTTTAGGGTGTAGTGGAACGAGACCACGGAGTTCTTGGCGATGCGCATGGGTGAACGAATGGGCGGCGAATGTAGCCGTGGGGCGGTTTCGGGCATATGCCTGCGGGCAGCAGAGCAATGTCCCGCGCAGCCTACTTGAACGGCCTTTCGCAAGTGCCTCAGAATCCTACATTTGCGCCCCGCCAGCGGAAGGCAATCCGCCAAGGCCAGCAGCAATGAGCAAGAAGACCATCGAAGCGGCGCAGAGCCAAGACATCGACCTCGGGCAGGTGTACACCCGGACCGAACTCATCCTGGAGAAGAACAAGAAGCCGATCACGTATGGGGCGATCGGCTTGCTGGTCGTGGTCGCCGCGATCCTCGGGTACAAGAAGCTCTATGCAGAGCCGCGCGCCACGGAGGCTGCGGAGCTGATCTGGAAGGCCCAGTACTACTTCGAGATCGATTCACTCAACAAAGCGCTGAACGGCGACGAGATCTACCCCGGCTTCATCAGCATCGCATCGGATTACGGCGACACGCCGAGCGGGAAGCTGGCGCATTACTACCTCGGTTCCATCTACATGCAGCAGGAGCAGTACCAGATGGCGCTCGATAGCTACAAGGAGGCCGATTTGGATGACGACGTCCTGCGCGTGATGGCCGTGGGCAACCAGGGTGATGCACTCGTGGAACTCGGCCAGGCCGCCGATGCCGTGAAGCTCTTCGAGAAGGCCGCTGGCATGGTGCGGAGCGACTTCACCACGCCGATGTACTTGATGAAGGCTGGCATCCTGCACCAACAGGCCGGCAGCTGGAAGGATGCCCGCAAGGCCTTCGAGCGAATCGCCAAGGAATTCCCGACCAGCAACGAGGCCAGCCAGGCACGCAAGTATGCCGGGCTGGCTGAGGCCATGGGCGGCTAGTCAAGCGCCATGTCCACGGCGGAGAAGCACCTCTCGCATTACGACCCGGCCGGCGTCCCCAGTGGCGCCGGTCGCCGTTTCGCCTTGGTGGTGAGCGAATGGAATGAAGAGGTGACCGATGCGCTGCGGAAGGGTGCCCGTGAGACGCTGATGAAGCATGGCGTGGCCGAAAGCGACATCGTGGAGCGCTGGGTGCCCGGAAGCTTCGAGTTGGCGGCCGGAGCGCAATTCCTGCTTGAGCGCGGCGGGCTGCATGGCGTGATCTGCCTGGGCAGCATCGTGCGCGGCGAGACCCCCCACTTCGATTATGTGTGCCAGGGCACCACCCAAGGCATCATGGCCGTGGGCCTCAAGTTCAGCGTGCCGGTGATCTTCGGGGTGCTCACGGACGACACCCTGCAGCAGGCCCGAGACCGCAGCGGCGGCAAGCATGGCAATAAGGGCGTCGATTGCGCGGTGGCTGTCCTGAAGATGGCCGCGCTGAAGTCCGAGGGCTGAAGCCCCTGGGTCCCGGATATGCCACCTTTGCCGCCCATGAGCAACGCGTTCGACCCGATCGAGGAAGCCATCGCCGACCTGCGTGCAGGAAAGGCCATCATCGTCGTTGACGATGAGGACCGTGAGAATGAAGGCGACTTCGTTACCGCAGCCCGCAATGCCACGCCTGCCATGATCAACTTCATGGCAACGCATGGACGCGGGCTCATCTGCGCGCCCCTCACCGAGGAGCGCTGCGCGGAGCTCGGCCTCGACCTGATGGTGCAGGACAACACCGCGCTGCACGAAACGCCCTTCACGGTGAGCGTCGACCTCAAGGGCCACGGCACCACCACCGGCATCAGCGCCAGCGACCGCAGCAAGACCATGCTCGCGCTGATCGACCCCGCCATGCAGGCCCATGACTTCGCAAGGCCCGGCCACATCTTCCCGCTGAAGGCCCGCAAGGGCGGCGTGCTCCGGCGCACCGGGCATACGGAAGCAGCCGTTGACCTGGCGCGCATGGCAGGATTCGAGCCGGCCGGACTGATCGTGGAGATCCTGAATGAGGATGGCACCATGGCGCGCCTGCCGCAGTTGCAGGAGATCGCCAAGCGATTCGGCCTCAAGCTGATCAGCATCGAGGACCTGGTGGCCTACCGCATGCGGACAGAGCGGCTCGTTGAGCGCATGGTCGATGTGCAGTTGCCCACGGAGCACGGTGATTTCAAGCTCATCGCGTACAAGCAGAGCACCACCGGCGAGGAGCACCTGGCCCTGGTGAAGGGAGAATGGAAGCCCGACGAGCCGGTGCTGGTCCGCGTGCACTCATCATGCGTCACCGGCGACATCTTCGGAAGCTGCCGATGCGATTGCGGCCCGCAATTGCATCGCGCCATGGAGATGGTGGAGCGCGAAGGCCGTGGCGTGATCGTGTACATGCAGCAGGAAGGGCGCGGCATCGGCTTGTTGAACAAGCTGCAGGCCTACAAGCTGCAGGAGCAAGGCGCTGATACCGTGGAGGCCAACGTGATGCTCGGCTTCGACATGGATGCGCGCGATTACGGCGTGGGCGCTCAGATCCTGCACGACCTCGGCGTTCGCAAGATGCGGCTGCTCACCAACAACCCGCGCAAGCGCACCGGCCTCATCGGCTATGGCCTTGAGATCGTCGAGAACGTGGCCATCGAGATCGCCTCCAACCCGCACAACGAGCGCTACCTCCGCACCAAGAAGGAGAAGCTCGGGCACAACCTCAGGCTCAAGGGCTGATCAGTGCTTCTTCTTCCTCCGGAACAGCTCGCCGACCGTATCGAAATCGCGCCGGAGAACGAGGCCCGCGCCTTGGGTGGTAGGCGCCTGATCGGCCTGGATCAGGTTGCGGTCGTTGGTGAGCGAGAAAGCACGCGCGCGGAAGCGGCCTTCGCGGGTGATCAGGTACTCCAGCTGGAAATCGCCGATGAGCGCGCTGCTCGCGTTGGTGCTGGTGGCTCCGTAATGCACGCCCACGTTGGTGCTGAATAGCAGCCGCTCGTTGAAGAACTGCTTGCTGAAGGCCACCTCGAGCTCGTCCTGCGTGATGGCATCGCCGGGCCGGTAGTTGAAGCCCAGGTCGAAATCGTTGCTGAGGCCGCTCAGCCAATTGCTCACCTGATTGCTCAAAAGCTCGCTCGCCGCGGTGCTCGCCGTGTTCCCTGCCGTTGAGCCCGCCGCCGCCGCACCAGCCCCGGCGTAGAGGGGCGGCTCCAAGAACCGGTTGAGCACGATCAATGCGAACACCTGGCGCCCCATCTCCTGGTCGGTGCTGAGCACGCTGGCCACTTGCGCCTTCAGGTTCTCATCCACCTGCTGCAACCGCACATCGAAGCCGATCTCCGGGTTCATCATCTTCTCACGCAGCTTCATCACCACTTCCACGGGCACCCGCTGGCGGTGGCTGTCGTTGCGCTCGCCCGGTGGTACAATGTCATACAGCGGGGCCTTCAAGCGGTAGATGGCCTGCAGGTCCAACTGGGCATCGAAGGGGTCGCCGTACCAGGTGATGCGGCCGCCGGGCTGCACGGCGAAGCGCTTGTTCACCACATTGCGCAAGGTGAAGAGGTAATCGCCCTCAGTGAGGGTGACCATGCCGCTCATGCTCAGGTCGCCGCGGCTGGTCACGCCCAATTCCACCAGGCCTTCGCCCCGGCCGCTCATGATGTCGCCCACCGTGGGATCGAAGATCAGCTCGAAGCGCGCGTCGGGGGTCACGGTGACCTCCATGCTCAGCGAAACGCCGGTAAGGTCCACATCGGCCTCGGCACCGGTGGTATCGATCGGCCCGAAATGCACGAACGAGATCGGCGACACCTCCATGCTTCCACCAACGGGCAGATGGATATCGGTGCCGGGCGCAGTCGCCGCTTGCACGCTCACTTCCAGCGAGCCCTTGGAACCGCTGACGTTGAAATCGCCTGTGGCGTATGCCGTCCCATAATAAAGGCTGTTCATGGCCTCGGTGGTGTTGAGCACCTGCACGCGGTCCAAGGCTCCCCAGATATCATAGCTCCAATCGCGCAGGCCGATGTGCGCCACCGTGGCGCCGACGCGGGCGATGTGGCCCTCATCATCGCGCATGATCGCGCGGTCAACAGCGAATAGCTCATCACCGATCCGCACCCGCGCATCACCGGTATAGCGGGTGTTCAGGTAATCGATGCGCAGGGAGGCAGCCGTGAGGTCGATCGCGCCATTGAGGTCGGGCTTGGCCAAGGTGCCGGTGAGCGCCACCTGCCCTGTGGCGTGGCCCGCGAGGCTGCTGAGCCCTTCCGGCAGATACGGATTGGCCAGCCCCAGGTCGAAGCGGTCCAACAGCAGCAGCATGTCGAGCTCGCCCTGGTCGCGCAGCCCGAGGCGACCGGTGAAGTCAAGGGCCTTGATCGTTCCCCGTTCCACGCGGCCATTCAGGTCGAGCGCACCCTGGCCTTCGAGCCAGGAAACGGCAAGTGCCACATCACCGACCTGAGTCTTCGCTACGCGCACGCTATCGGCCTTTGCCGCGCTCACCGCGTGCGGCGTTCCGTAAAGGTCGAAGAGGCGGCCGTCGGCGCTCAGTGTCCCGTTGATCGCCGGTCCATCGATCAATGGGGCGAAGTTGGCCAGCTCCAGGGAATCGAGCTCGAACGACAGGGCCTGCTGCGGATCGCGCGCGATGGTGCCGTTGAGGGAGACACGCTGCCTTCCATTGCGCATGTCGAGCTCGTGGATGCGCACCGTGGTGGAATCGATGCGTATGCCTGCGCGCTCCGTATTGGCCCATTCGCCAAGGCCGAAGAAGAGGCGAGACGGCAAGAGTTCCAGCGCCACGGACTTTGGGCCGAGCACTTCGCCGGTGAAGGAGAGATTGCCATTGGTGCCGCCGCTGCTGGCATTCCAGCCGAGGTCGATGTCGAGTTCGTCCTGGTACGCCTTGCCGGTTGCGCCCGTGCCGCTGAACCAGAGGCTATCGCCGAAGTGCTGGCGCGTGCTCTTCACGGAGAACGCGAGCAGGTCCAGGGTCTTATCGGCGATCACCACCAGCGAGTCGAATCGTGTGGCGCCATAGCGCGCGCTGGGCATCACCGCGTGCAGGCCCAGGTCGAAGGTGCGCGTATCGAAGCTGCCGCTGAAGGTGGCGCCTGGGGCGATCTGCGCATCGGGCAGGAAGAGCCGCAGGACCTCCTTGGTATCACGCAGGCGGACATTGAAGCGGAAGCGCTGCTCATCCTGCGCGTAGCTCACCGTGCCCAGCAGCGAAGGGAAGACGCTGCGCAGCACATGGCCCAGCGCAGCGGGCAGCTTGGTGGGCAGGAAGGGCCCGATCACTTCGGCTTCCGCGAACGAGGCATCGAGCCGGAGGAGGTTCTCACCGTCGCGGCGATCGCTGCTGAGGTGCACATCGCCCAATTCGAATTCATCATCGCCTCGGCAATAGGTGATGCCTTTCAGATGGAGGTCTCCAAGCAGGCTGTCTGGCGATAGGCGACCGCGGACAGCGGCATCAAGGCTCAGCGAGCTGTAGCCGGGCTCCGTGACGAAGCCCAGATGATAGAGGTCGGCATTGTGCAGCTTGGCCGTGAAATCGACCTTCGGCCAGCGGCCACGGAAATCGGCAAGGCCACTGAATCGCAAGTGCAGGTCGGGATCGTCGGCCTCGAGCTCGCCATCGAAGAGGTTGCGCGCCAGATGGCCCTTGGCATGGATGCCGCCGATCGTGCGGTTGTTGATGGTGAAAAGCGGGAAGTCGCCCTCGAGGTCCACCTCCATGTCGCGCAGCGCGCGGCCATTCGCCTTCAATTGCACGTTGGCGGTAAGCGGGCCGATGAGGCTCGTGCCGAGCAATGGCCCCAGGCGGAAGCCCTCGGTTGCCATTCGGCCATTGATGCTCCGGCGCTGCGTGATGGTGTCGCGGTTGTAGGACACATCGGTTCGCAAGACACCCAAGGCGGTGCTTGCCCGACCGGTTGCCGTGTAGGAACGCAGGAATCCCGTGAAGCGGCCGCGAACATCAACATCGCCGAGAAGATCGGCTTCTGGAGGCAGCTCGAGCCTGGTGCCTGAGGTGAAGGGCGGCATGGGCACCTGCTTGAGGTCGGCGAGCGCGGCGTGCATGTCCTCCACATCAATGAGCATGAAGGTCTCGGCGATGTCGGGAAGGCCGCTGAGCTCAGCGCTCCCCTCGAACCAAGAGCCTTGGCCGAAGCCGATGCGCAGATCGCGGCCCTTGAGCTCGCTCACAGTGCCGCGCACACGGCCCCTCACGGTCATCGGGAAGCGGATGCCTTCAAGCTCCGGGGCGAACCACGCGATATCGGCCATGTCCACCAAGGAGCTGTCGAAGTCGGCGCGCAACTGCACATTGGTGGTGAAGTCGCTGAAGTCCGCCCAGCCCTGGCTCAGCAGCTTCAGCTCACCGCGCGCACGGCTCATCGGCGTTCGCAGGTCCATTCCTTCCACCACAACGCCGCTTGGGCTCACATGCGCAAGACCGGTAAGGCCCTCGACGCGCAAACCCGACCGCTCGGTGAAATGAGCGCGATCCAGCAGCGCACTGATCGAATCGCCGATGGCCTCGAACCGATAGCCCTGAACCGTGGCATTGGGGATGTCGATGTGCTTGAAATCGACCCCGAATGGCGCCTGCACGGCGTTGGCATCGTGGAAGCTGAAATGGAAGCCGCTGATGTCGAATCGCGTGCACTGGATGGTCCAGTCACCGCCCGATGCCGAGCTGTCCTCGGAGGCGAGCGTGTTCAAGAGCAGCGTGAGGTTGCTGTTCGCATCGCCCTCGGCCGTGACCAGGTTGAATCGCGCATCGCGCAGGGCCAGGTTGCTCACCGTCAGGGTCCGATCGCTGGTGCTCACGCGAAGCCCGCGCACACCGAGGCTCGGTACATGGAAGAGCGTATCACCGCGCAGGTCGCCCACGAACACCCCTTCGAGCCGCACCGCGCCATCAATGGAGAGCGCTACACGGTCGATGGTGATGGTGGCACCCATGCGATCGCTCAGTTCCGCTGCGAGCCAGCGCGCCACGGCGGTCTGCACGCGCGGGAAGAACAAAGAAGCGCAAGCGCCGAGCAAAAGGACGAGCAGGACCAGGACCGCACGGCCGAACCAGCGCAGAGCGGTTTTCATGAATCGGTATGTGCGCTCGCGCTTCAGCCCTCGGATAGCTTTGCCGCGCCCTGCCAACTACCAGGCCGCTTCCGGCCAAAAGTAGCCGGGGCATGCATGACCGCCCCGAAGCCCTTGCTGATACTCGGAATCGAGAGCAGCTGCGACGATACCGCCGCAGCCGTGCTGGCCGATGGCGTTGTGCGGAGCAATGTGGTGGCCGGCCAGCTAGCCCATGCGCTCTGGGGCGGCGTGGTGCCCGAATTGGCGAGCCGTGCGCATCAGGAGCATATCGTGCCCGTGGTGCACCAAGCGCTTCGAGAGGCCAGCGTGCGTGCAGAGGACCTCGACGCCATCGCATTCACGCAAGGCCCTGGGCTCATGGGCTCATTGCTCGTGGGCGCCTGCTTCGCGCGCAGCATGGCGCAGGCCCTGGGCAAGCCGCTGATCGCCGTGGACCATTTGAAGGCCCATGTCCTGGCGCACTTCATACGTGATGCTGAAGCGCGCCCGGTGCCCTCCTTCCCTTTCCTCAACCTCACCGTGAGCGGCGGCCATACCCAGCTGATCGTGGTGGAAGCCCCGGACCGCATGCGCATCATCGGCACCACGCTCGACGACGCTGCCGGCGAAGCCTTCGACAAAGGCGCCAAGGTGCTGGGCCTCCCCTATCCCGGCGGCCCGTTGATCGATCGCCGCGCGCAGCACGGGGATCCATCGCGCTTCGCGCTCCCTTCGCCGGTGATCAGCGGCCTCGATTTCAGCTTCTCGGGGATCAAGACCGCTTTCGCGAACCTCGTGCGGAAAGGCCAAGCGTCCGATCCCGCATTCATGGAGCGCGAGCTCCCGCACCTGTGCGCCGCTCTGCAGCACAGGATCGTGAGCGAACTGCTGGCCAAATTGCGGAAAGCGGCCCATGCCCACGGCATCCGCCAAGTGGGCATCAGCGGTGGCGTCAGCGCCAACAGGGCTTTGCGCGAGCGCGCGGCCGCGCTCGCGGCTGAAGAAGGCTGGGAGCTCTTCCTTCCGCCCTTCGCCTATTGCACCGACAATGCCGCCATGGTGGCCATGGCCGGCCATTTCGCGCACCTGTCCGGCCAGCATGCCACGCTGGACACCGTACCGGTGGCGCGGTGGTGAGGCTCCTTATTTTCGGCCCGCCATGAGCATCCAGCACGATTTGGAAGAAGCCCTCCTCGAAGAGGTGCAACTCGAGACCGGTCGCTTGCGCGAGATCGTCCTGCACAATGATGACGTGAACACCTTCGACCATGTGATCGAATGCCTCGTGGCCATCTGCGGGCACGACCCGATACAAGCGGAGCAATGCGCTTGGATCGTGCATCACAATGGCAAGTGCTCCGTGAAGCGCGGCACCTTCGATCAGCTCGAACCCAAATGCACCGCCTTGCTCGATCAAGGCCTCAGCGCCGATATCCAATGAAGAAGATCATCAAGCGTTCCGCGATCGCCCTCGCCGCCATCGCGCTCATCGTCGCTTGTGCCAAGGTGCCCATCACGGGCCGTCGGCAACTGAACCTGGCCAACGAGAGCCAGCTCATGGCCATGGGCGTTGCCGAGTACGGGAAGTTCCTCAACGAGAACCCGCCCATGCCCGATAACGACCCGCGCGTGCAGCAGACCCGCAAGGTGGGCCAGCGCATCGCAGAGGCCGCCACGCGCTTCTTGAACGAGAACAACATGTCGAGCCGTGTCGCAGGCTTCGAATGGCAATTCAACGTAGTGAATGACAACACCGTGAACGCATGGTGCATGCCCGGCGGTAAAGTGGTGGTGTACACCGGCATACTCCCGGTCACGCAGGATGAAGTCGGGTTGGCGGTGGTGATGGGGCACGAGGTCTCGCATGCGATAGCCCGTCATGGCAACGAGCGCATGAGCCAGGGCCTGGCCCTGCAATTCGGCGGCGTGGCGCTGGAGGTGCTAACCGGTGAGAACCCCGGCATGGCGCGCGACCTGTTCCTTCAGGTGTACGGCGTGGGCGGTGCTTTGGGCATGCTCTCCTACAGCCGCAAGCACGAGACCGAAGCCGATAAGCTCGGGCTCGTGTTCATGGCCATGGCGGGCTATGATCCACGCGAGGCCCCGAAATTCTGGGAGCGCATGAGCCAAGGCGGCGGTCAAGCGCCTCCGGAGATCCTCAGCACCCACCCCAGCGATGAGACCCGCATGCGCGACCTCGAGGCTTTCATGCCTGAGGCGCTGAAGTATTACAAGCCCGGGAATTGAAGGTCGAACCGGCATCCCGCCGGTTGACCAGTTCTCCGGCCCATCTATAGAACCCGCACGCATGCAGCTCCTGCTCATCTCCAACTCCACTATGCCGGGTGAGCCCTTCTTCACGTGGCCGCGTGCGCATGCCCAGTCCTTCCTCGTTGGCCGCTCACGCATCGCCTTCGTGCCCTTTGCGGCCGTTGAGGCGCAGTACGATGCCTATGCCGATCGCGTGGCCGAGGTGTTCTCCTCCTTCGGCAAGGAACTCTTCAGCCTGCACCGCGAGACCGACCCCGCCAAGGCACTCGCCAGCGCCGATGCCGTGGCGGTGGGCGGAGGCAACACCTTCCTGCTGATCCGTGCGCTGTACCGCAAGAACCTCATCAAGCCCATTGCTGAGAAGGTGCGCAGCGGTATGCCGTACGTCGGCTGGAGCGCCGGCGCCAACGTGGCCTGTCCTACCGTGATGACCACCAACGACATGCCCATCGTGGAGCCGCCGAGCATGCGCGCGCTGCATTTGGTGCCCTTCCAGATCAACCCGCACTATACCGAGGCCACGATACCCGGTCATGGCGGCGAGAGCCGCGACCAGCGCATCGCCGAGTTCCTGGCCGTGCACCCCGGGATGCCCGTTGCCGGATTGCGTGAAGGGTCACTGCTGCAGGTGAATGGAAGCACCATGATGCTGGAAGGCATCGGCATGAGATTGTTCCGCCACGGGCAAGCGGCGAAGGAGCTCGCGGGAGGGATGGAATTGCCGGTCTCACTGGCCGGGGCATGAACCGACTTCTCGCAGCCACTGCTTGCGCGCTGATCGGCTTCACCGGTGAGCTCGCCGGGCAATGCCGATGGAGCGATGAGAAGGAGGGTTACAGCACCATCCGCAGTTCCACGATCAAGCGGGAAGTGATCTCGTTCATCGATTGGGTTTGGGAGTATGAAGGCACGGGGACGAAACCCGCGATGCTCCACCTGAAGGGGAAATCGGATTGCGAAAGCTGGGCGAGCTTCAATGGGCATGGGGTCGATGTACGCATCACCTCTGCGCCATTCGATAGCACGAAGCATAAGCTCACCTTCGAGGCGAACGGCTATCCGGCATTGTGCGAGATCGATGGTCGGCCTTTCCGGGGAACCGATGGCGCTGTTCCGCGCGTCGCGATCAAGCGGGTCACTGTCACGATTGACTCCATGCGGGTTCAGTTGCCCACTTCAGCATGGAATGACCTGTATCAACCTCATTTCTGCGGCCAACACTCAACCGATGGCCTCTATTGGACTTGCCATGCGGTGCGATCACTGGATCGGCAGCGTGTGTACATCCACATGAGCAATAGCGACGGCGCTGGCAGCTATGAGGTGGTCTGGATCTTCATCAACGGCAAATACGTTCGGCGGGTGATTGCAGGACCGCCTTGAGCGCTTCACCCCTCCTACTTTCGGCCCGCCATGAAAGAGTTCCTGAACGACATGGGGATCAGCGCGCTGCTGCTGCTGAAAGTGGCGCTGATCGTGGCGGGCGCCTTCGTTGCGGAGCGGCTCATCCGGAAGGCGCTCCGCCGCCTCTACCTGCGCAGCGGCCAGGGCTTTGAGGACCGGACGCGCTACCGTTTCTTCCGCAATGCCACACGCTTCCTCGTGGGCCTGATAGCGCTGGCGGGCGTCATCTACACGGTCCCATCCTTCAAGCATCTGGCCGTTACGCTCTTTGCAGGCGCGGGCATCTTGGTGGCCATCCTGGGCTTGGCCACGCAGCGCGCCTTCAGCAACATCATCAGCGGCATCTTCATCGTCAGCTTCAAGCCCTTCCGCGTCGGCGATCTCATCAAGGTGGGCAGCGTGGATGCCGGCATCGTGGAGGACATCACCCTGCGGCACACCGTGATCGTCACTTTCGAGAACCGGCGCATCATCATCCCCAACGCCGTCATCAGCGATGAGGTGATCGTGAACAGCAGCATCAACGATGAGGCCACCTGCGAGTTCGTTGAAGTGGGCATCAGCTACGAGAGCGACCTGGACAAGGCCATGGCCGCCATGCAGGCCGAATGCGAGGCCCACGCCGACGCCCTCGACAAGCGCACGCCAGAAGAAGCCAAGCGCGGTGCACCGAAAGCGCTGGTGCGGCTGGTGCGCATCGAGGATAGCGCGCTCCTGCTCCGCGCATACGTCTGGGCCAAGGACCCGGTCACTTCGCGCCAGATGCACTACGACCTGAACCGGAGCATCAAATTGCGCTTCGACCGTGAAGGCATCACCATCCCCTACCCTCAGCGCACCGTTCATGTGAGCGGCCCCATCACCGTGAGGAACGCATGAAGAAGGTCCGTGCACGATCTGGCAAGGCCGGCCTGCCTCCCGGCGCGCTCGTGCATGTGGGCGATGACGACCTGGCGCGATTGACGACGATCGACCTCTTCACCTATTCATCGAATGAGGTGAGTGAACAGCGATTGAAGTCCATCGAGGAATTCGCGGACCTCGCGCCTGACCGGAACGGCTGGCTCAACATCGACGGATTGAACAGCGAGCGCATGCTGGCGCGCATCGGCGAGCGCTTCAACCTGCACCCCCTGCTGCTGGAGGACATCCTGAACACCGACCACCGGCCCAAGGTGGAGGAGTACAGCGACTGCCTTTTCGTGGTAAGCCGCATGCTCGGCCTCGATGAGGAGACCGGCGGCATCCAGCAGGAGCAGATCTGCTTCGTGCTGCGCAAAGGGCTGGTGATCTCCTTCCAAGAGACGCCCGGCGATGTCCTGGACCCCATCCGCGAGCGGCTGCGCAAGGACCTGGGCCGTGTGCGCCGATGCGGCAGCGACTACCTCCTTTATGCCTTGCTCGATGTGATCGTGGACGAGTACTTCGCCATCGTGGAGCGCCTGGGCCAGCGCATCGAACAGCTAGAACGCAAGGTGGTCACGCGCCCGGGCAACGAGGACCTGCACACCATCCAGGAACTGCGCGGGCTGCTCATCACCGTGAACCGGTACGTGACGCCCATGCGCGAGCTCGCAGGCCGCCTCAACACCATCCAGAGCGAGCTCATCGACAAGAGCACGCGGCGCTACATCAATGACCTGCAGGACCACACGGTGTACATCGCCGAGACCATCGGCACCTTCCGCGAGATGCTGCTGAGCGTGGAGAACACCTACCACGCCGGCCAGAACCTGCGCATGACGCAGGTGATGAAGCTGCTCACCATCATCAGCACCATCTTCATCCCGCTCACCTTCATCGTGGGCATCTACGGGATGAACTTCGATCACATGCCCGAGCTGCGCTGGCACTACGGCTATTTCGCGGTGATGGCCGTGATGCTGGTGATCGCGCTGGTGATGCTGGCGTGGTTCCGGCGGAAGCGATGGTTGTGAGGGGCGCGAGCCGCGACCCGGTCCATATCATGGTTTACCAGTATTGTGGCACCTTGGAGACCCCGGCATTTTTGCCCCGATGGTGACGCAACGATATTCCCTGGTGCTGGTTGATGACCAGAGCATCTTCCTCGATGGCATCGAGAGCCTTCTGGAGCGCATGCCCGAAGTACATGTGATCGGCAAGGCGCACAACGGCCGGGCCGCTTTGGAACTAGTGGCCGAGCACAAGCCCGATCTGGTGCTCATGGACATCAACATGCCGGGCATGGACGGCATCGAAGCCAGCAAGCGCATGCGCAAGGCCAGCCCGGAGACCCGGGTGATCGTGCTGAGCATGTATGGCCATCGGGAGTTCGTGCTCGAACTGCTCGATAGCGGCGTGGGCGGCTACCTGTTGAAAAGCACGAGCAAGGATGAACTGATGGCAGCGATCCGAACCGTGGCCGAAGGGAGGCAATACATCGCCAAGGAACTCAGGGCCTTGGCGAAGGAAGCCGACCGCCATGCCGACCGGAACGGAGAGACCAAGTACGGGCCCCTCACCAGCCGTGAGGTGGATGTGGTGAAGCTCATCCTGAAGGAACGCACCACCCAGGAGATCGCCGAAGCCCTTTTCCTCAGCGTCCCCACGGTGGAAACCCACCGAAGGAACATTTTCCATAAACTCGACTGCCGCAACATCGCCGGCCTGGTGAAGTACGCCATGGAGCGGGGATGGGCGGAGTGAAGCAACCAAATACCATTAGCCGATGAGCTGGATTATTGAAGGACCTGGACCCACGGAGATCGGTAAAGAGTACATCGCGTCGTACAGCAACCCGGGTGGATGGAGCATCGACTATCCCGAGACCACGCGCGGCGAGGATGAGGAGGAGCACCTCATGTTCATCAACCTTTACATGAAGCGGGACACTGTCAACTCCCACACTGTCGACTGGCATCTCGACCAGTTCAAGCAGGGCGATGACGAAACGGAAGCCTGGGTCCTGCAGATCCATACGGATCCTTCTGAAAAACCGAGCGAGATCAATGGAAGGAGGAAGCCGGTGACGCTGTCCACGTCAGGAGGGGGCGGCGCGGATGGTAAAAAGACGACCCCGAACGTGTTCGAGACGGCCAAGGGGCGCCATGTGGTCCTGAGCGGCCCCCGCGTGCGACCGATCAGCCCGAAGGTCGCACCGTCGATTCTGGACCGGATCCGCCGATTCCTGAGCGGCAAATGAGCTTTCGGCTGTCCGCAGCCGTCTGCCAGGCCGCTCTGGCTTCCTGGGCGAGCGCACAATCGCTTTGCGGCCTTTCCCGCACCGACGAATGGCGCGTCCGGGATTTCTGCGACACCTACCGACCGGCTGAGAACAAAGTCCACATCTGGAGCGGAGAGCATTATGGGTGGTGCGAGTGCCCGATTCGCACGAGGCCGGTATTGCCGGGCGCGGCGGCTGATTCGCCCGAGGCATTCACGGCGCAGAGATTCGCTTACCTGGGGTTTCAGCTTGCAGCTGCAGCTGGCAAGATCGATCGCCAATTTCTGATACGCGGTATTCAGCGCGCTGGTGATGTGAACAAGGGGCAAGCCTTATCTGACACCCTCATCTGGGTGAATGATCTGGCTCCCTGCTACCCGGAACGAGCAGTTCTGGGAATACTGGAGGCATATGCCAACGCAGGAATCAGTCAGCAAGGCGGACTCCACGTGCAGGTCGATGTACTCGATGCATCTGATCATCGATTCATGAGCGTATACAGCCGCCGCGTGCAGGACCAAACGAGAAGTGAGGATTGGCTGCTTATCGAGATTCCAAGGCCGTTGCTCTGGCACCCGGGCATGAGTTATGAATTGCTCGCATTCATGCTCCTGCATGAGATCGGGCATGGACTTGAAGCTTCGGCGACGGTACGGAGTTTCTGTTCGGAGGCGCTGGCCGATCACTGGGCCGCGCACGTCGCCTTGCCTGCTCTTTACGGAGCCGAAGCAGCTGCGGGCATGCGCATCCGGATCGCGCGCCAGTTCGAATCTTACTTGCGCTCTGTGTACACGGAAGCCAGCCATGCGCGTTCGACATGCAGCCGTGAGGCCGTGAAGGGCTATCCGGCGATGGACTGCAGGATCCAAGGGATCCTGGACCCGTTGTTCATGGACCGCAACGCGATGACGGAGAACGACTACCCGGACAGTTGCTGGTCATCGCCCGAATGCGAACCGGTAGTCAACGACTCCGCAGTCTGGCCAAGCGGCGCCTGCACGAATGGGCTGAACTGCATTGCTTATGAGAGCCATCTCCTGTGCAACGACCCAAGGCTGGAATTGACCGTAGAATCCGCTGCCGCCAGCTTCATCGAGGACCTGTTCTCCCTTTGCGCAACACGTCCGGATATCTGCTCACAGAAGCAGCGCCAAAGCGGGAAAGGGAACACGACCGTGATGGATGCCAGGAGATTGGAACGGATGCTGAGGCGGGCACGGAAGCGCCTCGATCCCATCAAGGGTCGGAGCGATGAGGCCGTGAAGCGGCGGTAAACGCACAGCCATGGGTTGCTGCAGGAATCTGCTCATCCTACTCCTCTTCTTCCACCTGCATGCTGCGGCACAGCATTGGCCCGCCTATGGGGATTACAAGCGCCACTTCGACAGGAATGAACCGGATTCGCTGGATGCCTTGGCGCGCAGGCTGGCTGCCGATTCCGATCCGGCCGACCAGGACTTCATCGAGCTGATAAGAGCCACCGCCGCATTCCGGCGTGATGACCTGGAGAACGCGCTATTCATGCTCACCGACCTGGAAGCGCGTGCTGACCGAACCGCCCCTCTCCTGAAAGGCATCGTGCTGCGCCTGCTATCGGTGACCTACAGCAACCTCGGTGCGCATGACCGTGCGGTGACCGATGCGGCTGCCGGCATAGCAGTCCTCCAGGACACGCCTTACAAGGAGGAACTCATGGCGTCCTGGGTGGTGAAGGCGGAAGCGCTCATCGCGTTGAACAAGCTGGAGCAGGCCATGCACGCCTTGGAGACCGCCCAATCGCTCGCGGATACGACCAGGTCGGACCGAGGTGCAAGCATGATCAGACTGGCCATGGGATCGATCCGGTACAAGCAGGGCCGCTATGAGGAGGCCCGCGCTGACTTCACCGAAGCCAGCCGCATCGCTGTGGAAGGGGGCCACTACCGCATCGCGCAAGCCGCCATTGGCAATCTCGGAGGCGTGGCCACCATGCTCGGCAGCTTTGCCGAAGCAGAAGCCATCTACCAGAACCTTCTCCGGATCCTGGGCCGCAAGAGCCCGGAGATCAGGGCGAGGCTGCACGGCCAGCTAGGCTACATCCGCTTGGAGCAAGGCCGCTATGATGAAGCCATCGTGAGCTGCCGCAGAGCCATCGCGCTGGCCGATAGCATCGGCGACCACAGGAATGCCGCAGACGCGCAGCATGACCTGGCCTATGCCATCTGGTCATTGCATGGTGCGGCGATGGCCGAGGGGCAGATGAGGGCGGCCCTCCTCGCATTCGATTCCCTGAATTGGCTGGAACGGGCGCAAGCCGCGCATTACGACCTGTATGAACTGCTCAAGGAGCTGGGGAGGCACGAGGAGTCAGCAGAGCACTTAGCACAATACGCGCAGATCTCCGACTCGTTGGGTCGTTCCAAGCACTCAACGGAGATGGCGCGCTTGGAGATGCTCTTCGAGACCGAGCGCAAGGAGCATCGTATCGCCGAGCAGCAACAAGCCCTAGCGCTCAGCACGGCCGAGAGCCGACGCCGCACCCTCCAACGCAATGCCCTCATCGGCGCCACCATCGCCTTGGGGCTCGTGGCCCTCCTCCTCTACCGTGTGCTGCGCCACCGCCAGCGCATGGCCCGCCAGCAGAAAGCGCTGCACGACCAGCAGGTGGACCAGCTCCTGAGCCAGCAGGAGATCAAGAGCATCAACGCCATGCTTGAAGGACAGGAGAAGGAGCGCGACCGCATGGCCAAGGACCTGCACGACCGGCTCGGCAGCATGCTCGGCGGCATCAAGGCGAACATGAGCGCGCTGGAGGACCGCGTGGAGGCCATGCGGCAGGACCAGCAGTACCAGAAGGTGACCCGCCTGCTGGATCAAACGGTGAGCGAGCTCCGCCACATCAGCCACGACATGGCCGCCGCCACCCTCAGCCGCTTCGGCCTGGAGAAGGCCTTGAACGACCTGCGCGATACCATCCACATCAGCGGGCGGCTCCAGGTCGAGTTGAACACCTTCGGGCTGGATCAACGCCTCGAGCGCGGCGTGGAGATCACGGTCTACCGCATCGTTCAGGAACTGGTGAGCAACGTGCTCAAGCACGCGAAGGCCGATCAACTCACCATCGGGGTGACGCGCGCGCCGGGCCGCCTGAGCGTGGTGGTGAGCGACAATGGCGTGGGCTTCGACCCCAGCACGGCCAGCAACGGCATGGGACTTAGCAACGTGCGCTCGCGCGCTGCTTCCCTCGGTGCCACCGTGCAAGTCGATAGCGCTCCGAGCAAGGGCACCACCGTGAGCGTGGAGTCCCCGGTATTGGAGTGAAGCAGCATTCGACCATGCTGCATCCGAACCTCTTCGATAGAACAAGTCGTAGTTGGTCGCGCATCTTGAGCACAGCCGCTCTCCAGGTGCTGGTCATCGGCACCATGCTCGCGCAGCATTGGCCGGCCTATGAGCAGTACCGTCGAATCGCACAGCAGAACGCTGCGGACGAGCTGCGGTCCATGGCCAAGAACTGGTCAGCCTCAGTGGACCAACGCGAACGGCATCTGGGCCTCCTCGCACTGGCCACGGCCGAGCTGCGCTCTGAGGACTACCGCGTTGCCTTGAACCTCCTGGACAGCATCCGAAGCACAGTGCCCGCCACAGAGGTCGCCATCCGGAGCACCGCGCAGAGGCTCATGGCCAATGCGTTGACCCTGCTGGGCGACCCGGAGCGAGGAAAACAGGAAGCCGAAGCGGGCCTGCGCCTGCTGCCTGATACCGGCTTCATGCGGGAACGGATCGGGCTCATGAACGTGAAGGCCGAAGCACAGCTGTTCCTGCCGGACGGGTTGAACGACGCGTATGATCAATTCGCACGGACTGCCCGCGTGGCGGACTCTGTTGGCTTCGCGCCCGGACATAGCGGATCCGAGAACGGCATGGGCCTCATCCGTCTCAACCAGGCGCGCTACGATGAAGCATGGAGCCATTTCACCGAGTCGCTTCGGCTGGCCCGCGTCGCAGACTCCGAGATGCTCATGCAGAATGCCGTCGCCAACCTCAGCATCACCGCGACGATGGACGGCCGATACGAACAAGCCCTCCGGTTATGCGACAGCCTGCTCAACGAACTGGGCGACCGGAGCCCTGAATTCAGGATGATGCTGCACGATGAGAAAAGCGTGATCCACCGCCGCAACGGCAGGTTCGATCAGGCCCTCACCGAGCTTCAGCGCGCACTGGCCCTGACCGACCCGGCCAACGAGAGCATCCATCAAGCCAAGCTGCTGCAGAGCGTCGCCATCACCTATTGGCAGCTTGGCCGGCATTCCGATGCGTTTCGCACCATGAAGGAAGTGATGGCGGCGGCAGGTCGACTGGGCATGACGGACTTGATGTCCGAAGCCCATTTGGAGCTGCATGACTGGCACGCCAAGCAAGGGAACATCGCAGAAGCGCTCCGGCATCTGCAGGCGCACAAGGCCCTCAGCGATTCGCTCCAGAGCGCGCGGTACGATGAGCAACTCGCGCGATCGGAAGCCCTCTACGGCGCGGAAAAGAAGGATCACCGCATCGCCGAGCAGCAGCAGGCGCTGACCATCGCCGCCGCTGAAGATCGCCGGAAATCCATCCAGCGGAAGGCGTTCATCGGCGCCAGTTCGCTGCTTGGGCTCATCGCCCTACTCCTATTCCTTCTCCTGCGCCACCGCCAGCGCATGGCCCGCCAGCAGAAAGCGCTGCACGACCAGCAGGTGGACCAGCTCCTGAGCCAGCAGGAGATCAAGAGCATCAATGCCATGCTCGAAGGACAGGAGAAAGAGCGCGACCGCATGGCCAAGGACCTGCACGACAGGCTCGGCAGCATGCTCGGCGGCATCAAGGCGAACATGAGCGCGCTCGAGGACCGCGTGGAGGCCATGCGGCAAGATCAGCAGTACCATAAGGTGACCCGCCTGCTGGATCAAACGGTGAGCGAGCTCCGCCACATCAGCCACGACATGGCCGCCGCCACCCTCAGCCGCTTCGGCCTGGAGAAGGCCTTGAACGACCTGCGCGAAACCATCCACATCAGCGGGCGGCTCCAGGTCGAGCTGAACACCTTCGGGCTGGATCAACGCTTGGAGCGCAGTGTGGAGATCGCCGTGTACCGCATCGTTCAGGAACTGGTGAGCAACGTGCTCAAGCACGCGAAGGCCGATCAAGTCACCATCGGGGTAACGCGCGCGCCGGGCCGTCTGAGCGTGGTGATGAGCGACAACGGCGTGGGCTTCGACCCCGGCACGGTCAGCAACGGCATGGGGCTTAGCAACGTGCGATCCCGCGCCGCTGCCATCGGCGCTAACGTGCAGGTTGACAGCGCGCCAGGCAAGGGCACCACGGTGAGCGTGGAGTGCGTGGTGGTGGAGTAGTGCAACGATCATTCATGGTTTGCCAGTATTGCCGACAGGTCGGTACGTGCGCTGGTTTGTATCGCCCGGATCCATTGGGCCAAACCACGAACACCATGAGAACCTTGCTGCCCTCAACCCTCATTGCCTTGTGCATCATTTCCTGCGGTCCACCGCGCAACCAAGCTCCTATTTGCTGCGAGCATGCACCGAACGAACCGGGCATGACGAACCTGGCGCCGCAAAAGGGTCTTGAGCCGGACAGCGTGAGCCCGAATGCGGCAGACCTCCTTATCGATCCGATATACACAGGTGTTCGCGTGCTCGGCGAAACGAGTTATGTGTTCCAGACCTGCATCAGGAACCTCGGCAATAACTGCGCGGACAGCGATCAGTCCTATGCGATCATCACGCTTCCGCAGCAGACCAAGGTGAGAAACGTATTGGCGATCTCCCTGCACCGCCCTGCGCGCTTCCTGCACTACGCGCAATGCCAAGGGCAGCTCACCGTGCGGCTCGACTCGCTTTGCCCGAAGTACAGCGGGAACTTCTTAGCGGTCCAGGTCGATCGATCACCCTATCGACACCCCGAATGTGCACCCGCATTCTCCGTGCATGTATACAGCACCACTCCAGACCCCGACCCCAGCAATAACTACTGGTGGTGGAGGAGGCAGTGCGGGGGAGGCAGCGACGATTGGACACCGGACGACCCGACATGGGGACCGCAGTGACCACAGTGCACCGCCAGCAACGGGGATCCGGAAGACATGCGCTTCCGGATCCCGCATTTACACCCGAGGTTGGCCGAACAAGAGATTCATGGTTTACCATGATTGTATATGGCCCTTGGCTCAAAGAGGTTTGTTCATCCATAGCAAGGCCACATGCGCCCAATCTCCAGCGTTCGTATTGCGGCATGTCTTTGTGTGTTGCACGCCGGTATTTGTTCTGTGCGTTCCAACAACCTCCAAGTAGGTCCAGCCACTCTCGTTGATGCCGATCCGAACGATGGTTCCGCCCAGGTGCAGTTCGATATCGGCTGGGAGAACAGTTGGCGGGTGAGCACGGCGCCGAACAACTGGGACGCCGCATGGGTCTTCTTGAAGTTCAGGGCCGGGATGTCCGATCCGGTCCTTTCCAACGTGAACAGCGCCGGCAATGTGATCACGGTCGCCAGCACATCGGGCCTTAGACCCGGCATGCCTGTGCATGTGGTGGGGGGAACGGGCGCCTTCCCAATGTTCACCCAGGTCCTCGCGGTCACCTCCACCACCACCTTCACCACCACTTCCTTCCCGACGATGGCGCTGAGCAATGCCACGGTCCGCGCCGTGCGTGTGTGGGAACATGCCCAACTGGGGCCGAACGGCACCCATCTGGCCCCACCCGGCGCGACCATCAGCGTCGGGTGTGCCGAGGTCGGACCGCCCTATTCATCCACCAATCCTGGAGTGGGCGTGTTCATCCATCGTTCTGCGGACGGGACGGGCACATTCACGGCATCCGGTTGCGCGCTCACCTGGATGCTGGGCGGTCAGGGGATCGTGATCGGTACACCATTGGAACTCTGCGTGCATGCCCTTGAGATGGTGCTCGTTCCCACAGGCAGCTACTACGTTGGTGGCGCGGGCACCAACGCCTTCCGGAACGGCTCCGGCGGCTCTACCCCACGACATATCACTTCAGAGGCCTACATCGTTTACGCAACTGCCTTCAATGTGACCTTGTCCTATGGAGGTGCAGGTCTTCAAACTGACTTTGGCGGAGGCTTCCCGAAAGGCTATGAGGCGTTCTACTCCATGAAGTACGAAGTTGCGCAAGGGGAGTATGCGGCCTTCTTGAACAAGCTGACCCGTGAACAGCAGGCGGCCATGGTCACCACGAACATCGGGTTAGGCACGTTCGCGGTGGTGAACAGGTACGTGATGACCAACACGGCCGCGATGATGAACCGATCCGCGATCCGATGCCCGGCCATCATGGATCCGCTCTTGCCTGTGACTTTCGTGTGCGATGCCGACGGCGATGGGATCGGCAATGAGATGGATGATGGTGAATGGACCGCTGCCAACTATCTGAACGCACCGAGCGCGCTGGCCTACTTGGACTGGTGCGCGCTGCGTCCGATGTCGGAGATGGAGTTTGAGAAGGCTTGCCGAGGCCCTACGTTTCCCATCGCCGGCGACTATGCGTGGGGCGGCAATACGGCATCCATCGTATTCCCAACCGCACAAGCAGGCGCATTCACGGCCACCGAATCAGTTGACGATCCAGCGAACACCAGTTACGGCTCACTCGCACCTATCGCAGGACCATTCCGCAACGGCATGTTCGCCGAACCAAGTGCAAGCCGAGCTTCCGCCGGTGCGTCCTACTATGGCATCCTTGACCTGAGCGGAAATGTCGCAGAGTACACCTTCTCTGCCAGCTACCTTTCGTTGTGGAGCCTGAGAATCCTGCACGGCGATGGTTTGCTCGCCCCGAACGGCGCCATGAACGTGTTGAGTTGGCCGCCAGATGGTTTCTACGGAATCGGTCTAAGGGGCGGGAGTTGGTCGTCCATCGCACAATACCAGCGGGTCTCGGACCGCACCATGGCCGCAGTCGTAAATACGCTTCGCTATGCCGACAGCGGTACACGAGGGGTGCGCCGCGCAATTCCTTGACCCATGGATCGGCTTGGTGTGCATCGATCGTGTTTCCCCAACGTTGTGTCTCTGCTCCGCCAATGCGCCTGCTGCCTCATTTGCTTTGCCACCAACACGGCTGCACAATTCGGCGGAGGAACGGGTACCGGAAATGCCAGCTCATGTCTTCCTGCCATGATCATCCTGCCGGTGGAGATGCTCTGGATGGAAGCCGCCTGCGACAAGGGCAAACCCTTGCTCACCTGGGCCACCGCCACCGAGCAGGACAATTCGCACTTCGTGATCGAGCGCAGCAGTGATGCGGAGCAGTGGGAGGAAGCCGGGCGCGTGGCGGGTGCTGGCCACAGCCAGCAGGTGACCGAGTACGCGTGGCGCGATGACGCCCCCCTCCCCTTCTCCACCGTGTACTACCGCTTGCGGCAGGTGGACCTCGATGGCCGCGAGGAGGTGTTGGCAGCGCTGCCGCTGGAAGCCTGCGGCCGTGCGGGCGTGGAACTGATCGTGCTGCCCAACCCCACCGATGGCCCCGTGGAAGTGCGATGGAACGCGCAGGAGGAAGCATCAAGCATCCGCGAGCTGCGCGTGCTGGATGCGCACGGGCGCGTGCTCCTCAGCGAGCGCGTGAACGGCGATGCCTCGCGGGCCACGATGGACCTAAGCGGGTTGGCGGCCGGGGTGTACTCCGTCATCGGCACCGGGACTGCGGGCGCGCAGGTGAGCAGCACGCGCGTGATAAGAAGATGAACGATGTGGCAAGGTCTTGATCCATGACCCCTCGCACTCGAAGCCTATCTCCAACCGGAACATCAACTGCACCAACTCCTCGCTCCATGCGAAAGTTTCTCCGCCAACTCGCCGCGCTCAGCGTCCTTGCCTTCGCAAGCACAGCCGTTTTGCGCGCGCAATGCCCGGATCCCAAACCACTCGAGCTGCGCTTGAACCTCGCCGGCGCGTGCGACCCTGCCGCCTCGGAGCCCCTGATGTCCGATTCGCTGCGCGTGCATGGCGTGGTGCCCTTGACGGAACCCTATGCCGCGTTGGGCTACACGCACCGGGGCGGCGGCGGTGGAGAGCTCATGCATGCATCGTTGCTCAACATCACCGGCCCGCATGCCATCGTTGACTGGGTGGTGGTGGAGGTGCGGCATCCCAACGACCCCGGCAAACGCATAGCAACGAAGAGCGCGCTCCTGAAGCGCAACGGCGAGGTGATCGCCGCGAATGGGCAGCCGCTGTCGTTCTGCGTGGATGCTGGCCGCTACCAAGTGGCAGTACGGCACCGGAACCACCTGGGCGTGATCACCAACCGCTCGGTGCTGCTCGATGGCAACCCCGTCCTTGTTGACTTCAGTAACGCCGAAGCCCCCAATAACACGCGCGGTGGGACGGACGCCCTGCAACCCCTGAATGCCGACAGCACGCTCTGGGGCCTCTGGCCCGGCGATGTGAGCTTCGATGGCACCGTGCGCTACGTGGGGCAGGACAACGACCGCGACCCCATACTCGTGAACATCGGCGGCAATGTGCCGACGGAAGTGACCCATGATCAATACACCAACCCGGATGTGAACCTGGATAGCCGCGTGCAGTACGTGGGCCAAGGCAACGATCGCGATCCAGTGCTCGTGGCGATAGGCGGGAACGTGCCCACCGATGAGCGGGAGGATTACATACCGGATGATTCGCTGGTATTCAAGCCGAACGTGCACTTCGTCGATTCCACCGAATGGGTGCTGGACTACGGCCAAAGCGAGCTGGATAGTGGCAACGTGATGGTGTTCGACATTCAAGGACCAATGCCGACAATCGCCGCCGGCCATACGCTCGTGGTGTATGCCGCTGGGGGATGGATCCGGGTTGTTTCCAACGTCACTCTGGATGGCAATACTGTGACCATCGAGTCGGTGCCGGGCAACTTCTTGGACATCGTGGAATCAGGCGAAATGCAATACGAGTTGCAGGTCAATTCAGATGCGGCAAGCGCCTCTTTCGGGCCGCTCTCTATTACCCTCCCTTCTGGGTTCGGTATTCAAGGTGGCCTCATCGACTTTTCGAACAGCCTCAATTTCGGTTTCCTGGAAAGAGCAAGGATCAACTCAACAGGTTTCGTTGATGTCTGGCGGGGAGTAGAAGGCAGCATTGCGGCACAAGGAAGATTAGCGCTCCAAGGAGCCTTGAATGGGCCTCCAGTTGAAACCCCTCCGCTGTTCCTTGGGGCGGTGGCGTTGCCTGGCCCGTTCGGTATCCCGATTCTGGCGCATTTCACCGCGCAGGTTTCGCTCGAAGGGAGCTTCGCTGGTGCAGCAGGGTACGATGCGCTCTTCAACATGAACGGCACAGTGAGCGGCGGGGTCAAGCATGGAGAAAGCGGAAACGAACACTTCTTCCACATGCATGCGTCCTCGCCTTCCATTGTCGTCCAGGACTCCGGTCCGGCTAACGTGAACATTGGTGCGGATCTGGATGGCATCCTTAAAGCGACTCTGCTCATCGGAGGTGTCCCAGTAGGAGGATACCTCGAGATCGGGCCAAGCTTGCGATTGGAGACTGCGTGGAGCGCCGAAGGCCATCATGTGGCATTAACCACGACTGGCAAACTCACGTTGGGCGTTGGTCTGACGAACGGTGACGAGGAATGGGCAATTGAGGGTTCGTGGTCAACACCCCCCTGTAGTCGAGTGGAAGGCCCCCGGTCGGGTCGAGTACGTATCAGGTTCGGATCAAGTTGGAACCTTGGAAACCGTGTTGCCAGCGCCAATCATCGCCCGATCACTTAGCACCTTGGTCGCAGGCGGCACCGAACTGGCCAATTGGCCTTCTGCTGGTAATCTTGTCAAGTTCGAGCCGTGTGCCACCTGTGGCACCGTTGCACCTGCTGAGGAGCCTACGCAAGCGGATGGAACCGCGCAGCGGAATTGGACCCTTGGTCAAGGACAGCCCGGCGTTTCCACGCAAAGCATGGTGGTTTCCCTCAAGGACGGCAACGGCAACCATGTGGATGGAAGTCCATTCTCTGTGGTTGCTGAGGCTTCGCCGCTGCGACTAGAACTGGTCGGCGGAAACAACCAGCAAGGCCTGCCCAACATGGACCTGCCCGGAGGACTGGAGTTCCGTGTGGTCGGCTCGCTTTCACCTTTTGCCCCCGTCCCGAATATCACTGTCGACTTCGATGTGGTCTCCGGCGGTGGGGAGATGATCACCCCGGAAGTGGTGACTGATGCAACGGGTTCCGGTTATGGCCTCTGGACCTTGGGGAGCTACGCCGATGGGGAACAGGAAGTAGTGGCTTATTTGCTCGATGCCGAAGGGAACCATGTGGAGGGAAGCCCCATCCATTTCACGGCCACGTTCAGGCCATTGCGTGTGCTGGAAGTGACCAGCACAAATTGCGTTACGGATCCCGGTACCGCGTGTGAAGAAAAGACCCTGCAGCTTGTGAGCGATTTCGGGAATATCCAATTCAATTTTGACCACCCAATCGCTGGCATACCGGTGAATTTCGAGGTGTTCGGTGGCGGCCAGGTCGGCGCCGCCACGGCGATCTCGGATGCCAATGGATACGTCACTTTGAATTGGACCTTGGGTACAAATTGCCTGGACCATCAACGCGTTGAAGCAACACCTGAAGTCCCAGGGAGCATTGAAGTCGTTCCGCCACATGTGGAGTTCAATGGCTACTTCGGACTTGTCGATCTCGCGTTTCCGGAATTCTCCGGCAACGAACAAGCCGGCGTTTCCTTCCAACCACTGTCTCAACCTCTACGGGTGAAGGTGACGGATCAGAATGGAGACCCGGTCCACGACAACGTAGTGGCCTTCGTCGTCAACTCCGGAGGCGGCAGCGTGACGGCAACCGACGCCACCGACGCGCAAGGGATCGCAGAAGCCACATGGGTCTTGGGCGATCACGCAGAGCCCCAAGAGGTCATAGCCTCAAACCTGGATGATTGCAACTACAGCGTGGGCGCTCCCCTCCTGTTCACGGCCGATGTCCCTTGCCCCCTCACCGTCACCGATATCGATGGCAACGAATACGACGTCGTCAACCTAGGCGGCAAGTGCTGGACAAAGCAGAACCTTCGCGTGACGCACTACAATAATGGCGTTCCCTTGCGCGACACACTCACCTTGGAGCAATGGGGCATGGAGTGGAATACGGATTGGTTCATATCCGGTGGATTCAACCACCCTCCGATCGCGTATTTCCCGAACCCCTTGGGCTCGTACGCAGGCCATTTGTACATGGGCTATCAACCTGGCCTTCTCTGCCCCGCAGGATGGCGGGTGCCCCGGGCCAGTGAATGGAGCGCTTTGATGACGTTCGCTGCGTATGCGGGTCTTGGGTGGACGGACCCGGACGGATTCAACGCGGGCCCTTATGGAACAATACATGCCGACATAGGATCATGGGATCCAGCACTCATTGGGACAACACCGATTCCCGACGGTGCCCTGTTCTGGACATCAAGTCGTGTCGATCCGGATTTCATCACCCCCTACTTCCGTTACGCATCCATCTCCACTTCGGCCCCAGGCTCTGGTGTGATCGGTATCAATCCCTCCATCAACGGATACGCATGCCGCTGCATCCGCGGTGCTGAGAGCAACTCGATGTTCGAGCCCTAGAGGAGGCCTGCAGCTCCGAACCATAGGGTTGCGCTCGTTTCGCGATGCGCCATTGCGTGAGCGCGCATCGTTATGCTCCTTTACTTTGCACGCGAACGCATGGCATTCAACCGCATCTCCGGCATCTGCGGCCTTAGCTGGTCGGCACTGCTCATCGCTGTTGCCGGTGCCGCTCGCTCCGCTTTCCGCTGATGGAATCGCGCGCCCTCCCCGTGCCCCGGCTCATCGCAGCCGCCCACGCGCAAGGGACTTCCATGCATCACATATCGGAAGCAAGCTCCAAGAAAGTCGGTCACCATGGCCTTCTGCGCTTGCCATTGCCCCCTTACCGCTGACCTATGAAGACCCGCTACGTCGACCTCATCGAGCAGACCTTCGACTTCCCGAAGGACGAATTCAAGCTCGACGGCGAGAACCTAATCTGGAACGACCTGCCGCTGGTTGACCTGCTGAAGAAGCACGGCACCCCGCTGCGGATCACCTACCTGCCCAAGATCGGCGAGAAGATCGAGATGGCGCGGAGCAGCTTCGCCAAGGCCTTCGCCGCGCACGACTACCAAGGGAAGTACGAGTACTTCTACTGCACCAAGAGCAACCACTTCCACTACGTCATCGACCAGGTTCTGAAGAAGGGCGTGAACCTGGAGACCAGCAGCGCCTACGACCTGGAGATGATCGAGCTGCTCATCGAGCGGGGCCGCATCACCAAGGACAGCACCATCCTCTGCAACGGCTTCAAGGACGAGCGCTACATCAAGGGCATCGGCCGCCTGGCCAACCGCGGATTCAAGGTGGTGCCCATCATCGACAACATGGGCGAGATCTACGCCCTGGACGAGGTGATCGAGGGCCACTGCGACATCGGCATCCGCATCGCCGCCGAGGAAGCGCCCAAGTTCGAGTTCTACACCAGCCGCCTGGGGATCGGCTACAAGGACATCATCCCCTTCTACATGCGCAACATCAGCAAGCAGAAGAAATTCCGCTTGAAGCTGATGCACTTCTTCATCAACACCGGCATCACCGACACCGCCTACTACTGGAACGAGCTGAGCAAGTGCGTGAACGTGTACTGCGACCTCTGGAAGCTCTGCCGCACGCTGGACACGCTCGACATCGGCGGCGGACTGCCCATCAAGAACAGCCTCAACTTCAGCTTCGATACCGACTACATGATCGGCGAGATCGTGGGCCGCATCAAGGATGTGTGCGAGGAGAACAAGGTGCAGGAGCCCAACATCTTCAGCGAGTTCGGCAGCTTCACCGTGAGCGACAGCGGCGCCACCTTCTTCAGCATCGTCTATCAGAAGAAGCAGAACGAGAAGGAGCGCTGGGACATGATCGACGGCAGCTTCATGACCACCCTGCCCGACACCTGGGCCATCAGCAAGCGCTTCATCATGCTGCCCGTGAACAACTGGCACGACGAGTACGAGCGCGTCTTCCTCGGCGGCATGACCTGCGACAGCGACGACTACTACAACAGCGAGCAGCACGTCAACGCGATCTACCTGCCCAAGTACAACGAGGAGAAGAAACAGTACATCGGCTACTTCAACACCGGCGCCTACCAAGACACCTTGGGCGGATTCGGCGGAATCCAGCACTGCCTCATCCCCAAGCCCAAGCACGTGCTCATCGACCGCCTGCCTGATGGCACACTTGTCGATTCCGTCTTCGCTGAGCAACAGAGCGCTGAGCGCATGCTTCAGCTCTTGGGCTACCTGCCGGTGGAAGAGGCTGTCAAGCACGCAGGCGCTTAAGCCTGAACCGGCCTATCCGCAGGATCGCGCTCAAGGCTGCGCCAGGATGGCCGCTCCGAATTGCTGGAGGAGCGCACTGCCTTCACGCACTGGGATGCGCTTGCCGTTGAGGTAGGCCGTGATGAAAGCGTCCTTCACGCCAAGGCGCACCGCCTCATCCTTGCGGATGCGCGCAGCATCGAGGTCCATGTAGCGGCCCGTGGTGTAGCGCACTTTCGCGCTCTCGGTGAGCTCGCTGTTGAGCGGCGTGATGTTGAAGAGCTTGTCGAGCGGCACCGGACGGCTGTATACGCCGACCTGCACGGTGAAGAAGAGGCCCTTGATGGTCTCCACCTGCTTCGCAGGAGCTGCGCCCGGCACATTGTAGTAGGCCGCAGCCTCGGTGCTCGGAACGAAGGATTCCACGATCTGCTGCGCGCTGGCGGGATAGCGCGCGAGGATCGCAGCGTCATCCGCAGGCTCGCTGGCCTGCACGCCCGCCACCGGCTGCTTGATCACGATGGCCGGCGGCGCAGCGGGCACTGGCGATTCCACCAGGCGTGCAGCAGGTTCCTCGGATCCCCCACGGACCCGGATGGGTCTTTCAGCAAGCTCGGCCCCTTGTTGCGTGGCACGCATGGCCTCGCCGAGCGAGATCCGCTTGCCATCGCGGTAGGCCACCACGAAAGCATCACGGTAGCCGCGCTCACGCACCAGGTCCTTCGCTGCGAGCGCTCCTTGCGCACCCGTGAAGAGGCCCGCGGTGTAACGCACCAGCCCATTGCCCACGGTCTCACCCATCACAGGGGTCATGTCGCTGAAGGCCTCTTGCGGGATGGGCTTGCGGAATGCACCGATCTGCACTTTGAACACGATGCCCGAAGGCAGGTCCACATCCATCGGAATCGCTGCCTCCCGGCGAGCTGTCGGCTCATTCAGCACGAAGAAATCCTCAACCAGCTCGTCGGGCATGCGGAAGGTCGATGGCTGGAGGGGTGAGGGCTGACCGCCTTCGCCAAGCGCTTCGGCGATCGGAGAGGTTGTGGGAATGGCCGGTTGAGCGCCGCCGTTCGCCGCCGCATCCGAAGCAGCGTCGGCCCTTCGGTCCGGCAACGCAGGTTGAGAGCTTGAAGATTGAGCGGTCGCGGATTGAGGGGCCGATCCTGGTTGCGCAGTCAGCTCGCGCCCGGCAGCAGCCTGGCCGCGCGATTCCGCTAGCAATGCTTCCGTCCGGCGCGCGCGCTGCTCGATGGCCATCAGCTCGCTGCTGCGCTCCTCCGGCAGGGCCTGCAGCATCACGCCGGCCTGGGCCTCGTTGATGCCGGCAGCGCCACGCAGGCGCGAGGCGATATTGCTGAGCGAATCAGCCTTCAATTCAAGCTGCACGGCGCGCGCATCGAGCAGGAGGGCTCGGCTGCTGGCTTCTGCTGCGGTGATGCGGCCGTCCACGGCATCGCGCTCAGCGGATCGCGCTTGCTGGCGGAGCAGATCAGCGACCTCGCGGTTGCTCTTCGCTGCGCCTTCAGCGTCCATAGCAGCCTCGCTCTGCTCCATGGCCAGCGCCTTCGCTTGGAAATAGCGGCTGGCATCACCTTCCAGCAGCACCAATCGCTGCTCTTCCGCGGTGAGGTAATAGAACTTCACCAAGCGCTCGCGCAAGGCCTTCGCCTTCACTGCTTCCTCGGCCATGCTGCTCAGATCGGCACTTTCCGTCGCGCTCCGCAGCGATGCCGCGTGAAGCGAATCGGAGATGGCGCGCTCGCGAACGGCCAAGGCTTGCAAGCGGTCCCGGTCGCGCTTGCGGGCAGTGGTGGCGCTGTCGGCCAACGCGGCAGCGCGATCCGCAGCTTCCTGTGACCGTTGCTCCAGCTCCGCGGCATCCCGTGCCTTGCTCTCAGACCTTACCACGAACAAATCGGGGTCGCTCTCCGGATCGAACGTCGCAGCGTTCAGCGTCACGGTCTCGGACTTCATGAAACTCTCATACAGCCGTGCGGGCACCTTGTCCTTATCAGTGAGTCGGCGCTCGGCCTGCGCAATGGCTTGCGAAGCGCCGCTTGAGGGTGCAATGGAGTTGACGGGCCCAGTGCCGGCCTTCCTCGAAACGGAATCCGCAAGCGCGCCGCTTCCAGCCTGCTGAACCTCACCGGTTGAAGCTCGATCGGACAAGGCATCCTTGCTCTCAAGCGACGGAGCAACGGCGATTCCCTCCAGACTCACTTCTCGATCCCCGATGCGCGCAGGGGGCTCGGCGGCCGATAAGGCCGGATGCTCTCCCGTCTCGGATGCCGCAGCTTCCGATGAAGGTGCAGCCGCCTCCTGGCTCGGCTTCGTGGCCTGCTGCGTGAGCATGGGCTCGGCAGGAGCAGGCTGTATGCCCAGCACGCGTGCGGCCACTTCCTCATAGCTGATCTTCTCGCCACGGCTGTGCTTCTCGCCAGCCAGGTAGTTCTGCACCGTGATGGCCTTGTCGGCAGCTTGCAGCGCGAGCAGCTCATCCCGATAAGCACGGCGGTAAAGGCTGTCACGGAGCACGATGTCCTCGCTGCGGTCAGCGCGTTTGCGCAACTGCGCTGCCCGATCATTCAGGCCATTGGCTTCGCTTGCGAATTCGCGGGCCATGCCCAGCAGGGGCTCATCCGGAGCGAGGCCCCGCTTGGCCGTAAGGGCTTCAACCCGCTTCAGGCTATCGGCAGTGGACTTCCATTCCTCGCGCATGAGGAAGGCGCTGCGCTGACCGAGATCGGTGCGGATGATGTAGCGCTCGTCGATGAGCTGATCGGTCTTCTTCCTCAGCTTGTCGCTCTCTTTGCCCAGCGGCATGCCAGCGAGCTGCTTCTCCATGGAATCGATGCGCGTGGACAGATCATCCATGCGCGCCACATCAGCATCGCGGAAGGCGATCGCATCACTCATCCCCTTGGCGGTGCTGCGGTGCTCCACCTTGCTGCTGAAGACATCGCGGGCGTATCGGTCAATGGCGACATAGCGATCCTTGATGGGATCCTGACCCGGCGAGTAATGCGATGTCTCCGCCTCTGCGATCACGTCAGAGGCCTGTCCCCCTCCTCCGGCCAGTTCGGCTTGGCGCTGCGCGATGGCCTGTTCACCCCGTGCCAGATGCTCTTCGCGCATGCGCCTCAACCGGTCAACACGCGGCAGCACGGCCTCCGCCTGTTGCGGGGCCATGTTGAGCACGGCCACCTGGCGCTGCATCTCGGCACGAAGGCTGTCGGCGAGCATGCTCTCGATGCCATTGATGGCGTCGGCGCGCGCGTCAAGGTCCACCAGGCGTTCCGCGCGCTGGAGATCGGATGCGTATTCCTTGTACAGATCAGCGATGATGGTCTCATCCCGAGCAGCGCTGTTGAAGCCCAGCGCCGGTACGCTCATGTCGGCAGGCACTTCGGGCTCTGCCTCAGGAGTGCCTGCTTGGGCATCCAATCGTGCCAAGCTCTCTTCGATGGCCGTGATCCGCTGCTGGATCTGTTCGCGCTTGGCACGGTCGCGCTCGGCGCCTGCCAGCTGCTGCAATTCAGCGCGCTCATTCTCCAGCACGAAGCGCTGGTCCGAGGCTCCGTCCGGAGCAACGCCATTCAACCCCTGGCTTTGCTCAAGTTCGGCTTCCCCGGCTTCTTGGGCTTCGGTCGCAAGACGTTCTTCGGTGCCGCTGGTCCGCGTCACTTGAGCGATGGTGGCGCTCTGGACCGTGCGATCCGTGGTGCCGGTCGAGGGCTGCGTGGTGCTTCGATTGGCAACGCGCTGCGCATCCTCAGGCAAGCCACGGTCCTCGGTGCCGCTGGTCTGCGGTGCTTGTGCCGCAGTCGTGCTGCGCACGTTCTTATCACCGGCTGCACTCGCAGGCAATTCTGCGTTGCGCGCAGCCTCCAGGCGTTCATTCCTGTCGGCATTGCGCTCGGCGGTCCGTGTGGAGTCGCGTTGCTCGCCGATGGCCTGTGCTGCGCTCGCGAGGTCCCAATCGAACGCGCGGGTCTCCGCCTCCGAGCGCTGGGCCATGGCGGCGGCGTCGAAGCGCTCATCAATGGGCAATGCCGCCACGCGCTGATCGGTGCTGCTGATGCGCATGCCGAGCTGCTCCGATTGCGCCGCAGTGAGTTCGGATCCGGCTCCGCGCTCGGTGGTCTGGGTCAGGTGCCGGGTCAGCGAGGCTTGCCCTCGCACCACGGCGGTCTGTCGCTCAGCGATCTCTGCCCTACGGACGGCGGCTTGCGTCTCGTCGCGGAGGGCTTGCTGCTGCTGCTCCAGTTCAGCGATTCGCCGATCGAGTTCCTCCTGCTTCGAGCGCGCGCGCGACTCGATGCGCTCACGCTTCAACCGCGCAAGGCCATCAGCCAGCTCGCTCTCTTCATCGCGCTTGGCCTTGGCCATCGCCAGCAGGCGAGCGGCTTCCTTCTCTTGCTCCTGCACATTGCGCCGCGCTTGTTCCGCCGGCTCCTGGGCCAATTCGGGTTTCGCGCGCTCATCCAAGCGCAGCTTCAGCGTTCGCAGATGGGCCAGTGCCTTCTCATCATCCTTCGCAGTAATGGCGCCTTTCAGGTCGCTGCTGAGCTTATCGGCCTCTGCCGCCCGCTGGCGCGAGTTGAGCGCGGCCGTGCTCAAAGCAACACCCGTTGACTGCGCCGCTCGAGCCCGCATGGCGGCTTCTCGAGCGCGTTGCCGTTCAATCGCTGCCTCGGTCATCAGCGCGTTCCGCTGTTGCTCATCATCGGTGATGGCCGATGCGCGTTTCACCAGGTCGTCTGCCTTGAGCGCGGCCTTCTCGGCTTCCTGAGTCGCATCCAGCGCGATGGCGAAGGCTTCTCCGGCCATGGCTTGCTCTTCCAGCGACTGCGCCTCTCGCTCGCGCGCATCGTCACTGGCTAGCTGAAGCGCCCTGGCCTGGTCGATGTCGCCGGTGAAGCCAGCGCGCGTGAGCAGATCGCCCGTTGGCTGCTCGACTGGCTTGGGGACCTCGGCAACGACCTCTCGCGTGCTCACATCGAGGCGCGCGCGGCGCTTGATCTCATCAAGGGCCAGCGCAACCATGTCCTCGCCGAGCGGGTCGTCGAAGTAATTGCGGATGGTGAGCCGCTCCAGGTCCCCGTTGCGGTCGAGGATGAGCTCTTGGCGATAGGCGCGAGGGCCTTCGGCCTTGGGCACATCCACCACGCCCGTGTGCGTTTTGCCCGAGGGGCCGCAATCCACGCGATAGCGGTACCGGCCGGCACGCGGCAGGCTGAGGGCATAGTTCCCGTTGATGTCCGTTCGCACGACAGCCACTTGCTCCTGCGTGAGCATGTCCTCCACCACGATGCTCGCCTTGCGGTCCTCCTTGTCAAGACTGCTGGCATAGGTGCCCTTGAATACGGTGATGTTAACCGGGGCCTGCGCTGTGCCCACGCGGTACACGTGCAGCATGCCCTGCTTGCTGTTGCGGCCACTGGCGAAGCAGGCTTCCTTCTGCTCGGCATCCACGATGTACAGGATATCATCATCGGGCGTGCTCACGGCGAAATCGAGGTTCTCCGGTCGGCCGAATGCGTCGAGGCCCTTGTCGTATCCGGCCCGGAACACATCGTAACCACCCATGCTGTTATGGCCTTTCCCGCTGAAATAGAAGGTCTTCCCGCTTGGGTGCATGAAGGGGAAGTCCTCGTCCTGTTCGGTGTTGATGTAGCCCGCGAGCTTCACCGCCGCAGCGTACGTGCCATCGGGCAGCAGCTCCGAACGGTAGATGTCGAGGCCGGTGGCGCCATCCTTCCCGTAGCTGCTGAAGTAGATGGGGCCGTTGCGCTCAGGCAAATGCACCAGGCTGCGGTGCTTGCGCTTCTTGTCGAGGCTGGTCTTCAATTCCTCCGGGAGCACGACCAGGCGCCCGCCGATATCGGCGAGGTCGTAGAACCGGAAGAAGTCCGCGTCCGCGACTTCCACCTTGCTGCGCACGGTGATCTCCTTGAGGTTGCTCAGGAGCTTCTCGCCATTGCGGCATTGCTTCTGGAGCGCCTCCACCGGGTAGGCGGCGAGCAGCTTCTTATCGGCGGTGCCCAGGAAGCGCTGATAGGCTGTCTGGGCTTCCTTGAAGCGGTAATTCAGGTGATAGGCGCGGCCGAGCCAGTACCACGCGAGCGGATCAGTGGTGGGTGCATCCGTGGCGAACTTCAGGTGGCCGATGGCCTGCTCCTTATCGGCACTGCCATGCAGCAGGCATGCGCCGAAGCGGTAGTTGAGCGTGCGATCGGACGGCGTCAGGCTGACAAGCTGAGAATACAAGGGCATGGCTTCAGCGAACCGCTGCTCTTGAAAGAGCTGGTCGGCCTTTGCACGCACTTGCTGGTCACCGCCTTGGCCAAGGGCCAGGACAGGGAGGAGGAAAGCGCAAACTATGCCCGAGGTACGGGTCATTATCCGAGAGTGGCCGCTTGTACCGCAACCGAGGTGCTTGGGTTTCACTGTGTTCCGCTGCTCTTCCCAGCGAGGCTCAGGCGGTTCTCCTCGCCGCGCAGCAAGCGGCCGATGTTCTCGCGGTGCGTGTAGAAGACCATGGCGCAAAGCACGATGGCGAAGCCCACCTTGATGCGGCTCTCCTCATCCCAAACCAAGGCGACCGCCAGCGGGAAGGCCAATGCGGCGACCAAGGAGCTCAGCGACACGTAGCGCGATGCGAGGAAGACGATCGCGAAGACCGCCACGCACACCCCAGCCGCACCAGGATGCACCGCAAGCACCCCGCCCAAACTGGTGGCCACGCCCTTGCCTCCGCGGAAGCCCGCGAACACGGGATAGAGATGGCCGAGCACCGTGGCGATCACCAGGGCCACTCGGAACCACATCCACGGTGCCGTATCGGGCTGCAATTCCGTGAAATTGGGAAGCACGCGGACCGGAACGAAGCCCTTGAGCACATCGATGAGCAGCACCGGTAATGCTGCCCGTGGACCGAGCACGCGGAAGGTGTTGGTGGCGCCGGCATTGCGGCTGCCGTGCTCGCGCACATCAATGCCGAAGAAGGCGCGCCCCCACCAAACGCTGGTAGGGATGCTTCCGCAGAGATAGGCCAGAAACATGGCGAACGCTCCGTACACCCATGGAAAGTCCATCGTTCAATGATCTGCCGATGGAATGGCATGACCGATTGGTGCGTGCCGTTTCATCGTGGGGTAAAAATAACCGCGTCCGGATGCGGGCCCCGACCCTGCCCGGCAGTTTGCAACGACCCGGATGTTATCAACCGGCAGGATGCCAGCGCATTCACCCCCCCGGGATCCTCCAGGTTCACACGTTGAAGAGGAAGTGCATGACGTCGCCATCGCGCACGACGTACTCTTTGCCTTCCGTCCGCAGTTTACCGGCTGAGCGGCAGGCGGCCTCGCTGCCAAGCGTGGTGAAGTCGTCGTAGCCGATCACTTCAGCGCGGATGTATCCCTTCTCGAAATCGCTGTGGATCACGCCTGCAGCCTGTGGTCCGGTATCACCTTGGTGAATGGTCCATGCCCGCACCTCTTGCACACCAGCGGTGAAGTAGGTCTGGAGTTTCAGCAGATGGTAGGCGGCGTGGATCAGCTTGTTCACGCCCGGCTCTTCCAAGCCGATGTCCTTGAGGAACATCTCTCGCTCTTCGGGGGTCTCCAAGCTGGCGATCTCCGCCTCGATGGCCGCTGTCACGAAGATCACTTCCGCGTTCTCGCCCGCTACGGCAGCTCTCACCCGCTCCACATGCTCATTGCCCTTCACGGCGCTCTTCTCATCCACGTTGCACACGTACATCACGGGCTTGGCGGTGAGCAACTGGAACTCATTGAGCAGCGCGGGGTCGTCGTTCGCGGTGATGGCCGTGCGTGCGCTCTCTCCTTTGAGCAGCGCGGTCCGGATGCGTGTCAGGAGGTCGAAGCGGCGCTTGGCCTCTTTCTCCCCGATGGATGCCTGCTTCTCCACCTTCTTGATCCGCGCCTCAACGGTCTCCAGGTCCTTGAGCTGCAGCTCGATGTCGATCACCTCCTTGTCGCGCACGGGATCCACGCTGCCATCCACGTGAACCACGTTGGGGTCGTCGAAGCAGCGGAGCACGTGCAGGATGGCATCGCACTCGCGGATATTGCCGAGGAACTGATTGCCCAGCCCCTCCCCTTTGCTCGCGCCCTTCACCAGTCCGGCGATGTCCACGATCTCCACCGTGGTGGGCACCACGCGCTGCGGCTTCACCAACTCGGCGAGTTTGCTGAGGCGCGCATCGGGCACGGTGATGGTGCCCACGTTGGGCTCGATGGTGCAGAAGGGGAAATTGGCCGCCTGCGCCTTCGCGTTGCTCAGGCAGTTGAACAAGGTGCTCTTGCCCACATTGGGCAGCCCGACGATTCCGCACTTCAAGGCCATGGCTACTTCCCGGATTTCAGGGCCGCGAATGTAGGTGACGGGTCCACGCGCCGACCGCGATGCCGTCCGCCCTGCGCAACAAGCTGGTCATAGCCTCGATCCTTTCCCCCCGTATGTTCGCCCAATCATGCGCGAAGCAGCCTTCATCAAGCGCAACCAAGCGAAGTGGCAGCGCCTAGAGCGGAGCGTGGAAGGCCTTGCGCAGCTCAGCGGCGATGAGGCCAGCGCCCTCTACATCGAGCTGAACGACGACCTGAGCTACGCGCGCACCTTCTATCCGCGCAGCGCCGTGGTGGGCTACCTCAACGGCCTCGCCTTGCGCCTGCACCACCATATCTACCGCAACAAGCGTGTTCCGCGCGGGCGCTTCATCACCTTCTGGACGGAAGAGGTGCCCTTGGCCGTTTACGCCGCGCGGCGCGATCTGCTGCTCTCCTTCGCGGTGTTCGCCGTGGCAGTGCTGATCGGAGCCGTGAGCACGGCGCACGATGAGACCTTCCCACGCCTGATCCTGGGCGACTATTATGTTGACATGACCCTTGACAACATCCGCCAGGGCCGCCCCATGCATGTGTACGCCGATGAGGATGGGACCTTCATGTTCCTGCGCATCACCATCAACAACATCAAGGTGGCGCTCACAGCTTTCGTGGCGGGCATCTTCCTTAGCATCGGCGCCATCTACATCCTGGTGCGCAATGGCATCATGGTCGGCGCATTCCAGTGGTTCTTCCACGAGCAAGGGGTGCTGCGTGAGAGCGTGCTCACCATCTGGGTGCATGGCACCTTGGAGATCTCGGCCATCGTCATCGCGGGCGGCGCTGGGCTGTGCATCGGCAATGCATGGCTCTTCCCGGGCACCTACTCGCGAGGTGAGAGCTTCAGGCGCGGCGCCAAGACAGGCCTGAAAGTGGTGCTGGGGCTGGTGCCTGTCTTCATCCTGGCCGGATTCCTCGAGAGCTTCGTCACCCGTCACGCGCTCACGCTAAGGCCTTGGGTGGCCAGCACCATCATACTCGGATCACTCGCTTGGGTGATCTGGTACTTCATCATCCTCCCCTACCATGCACACCGACGAACCCGTTCAGCTGCGCAAAGCGCGTGATTTCGGACAGATCTTCTCGGACACCTTCGCCTTCCTGCGGCAGGAGTGGCGGCCTTTGATCCGGGCCATCGCGCTTGTGGGATTGCCGGCCGGGCTGATCGGCGGCTTCCTTTCCGGTGACGCGCTCGCAGGCGTGCAGCAGTTCCAGATCCGGGCTGATGGCGACCCCGAAGGCGCTCTGGCACTGCTCGGATCCAGCATGATCGGCCTGGTGCCCGGCATGCTGCTCCTATTGGTCGCGTGGTCGCTCGTGGTCGCCATGGTGCACGAATACCTGCGGGCGTACCACCTCGGCGAGCACCATCTGCTCCAATCCGGGGACATCATCAAGCGCGGCTTCGCACAGATCGGCCCCTACTTCGGCGCCTCCTTCCTGAGCGGATTGCTGGTGCTGCTCGGGCTCCTTCTTTGCGTTCTGCCTGCGATCTATCCGGCAACCGTGCTCTCGCTGGCGCTGGCGGCGCATGCCATCGAGCGCACGGGCGGCGCGGGCGCATTGGGGCGCTCCAACAATTTGGTGAGCGGAGACTTCTGGCCCACGCTCGGATTATCGATCGTGATGCTCATCGTGAAGGGCATCATCGACCAGGTCATCGTCCTGCCCTTCACCATCGCGGGCCTGGTGATCGGCGTGAATGCGGGACTGGAATCGGCCATGGAGGGCGGCCCGCTGGAATTGCCAGCGTGGATCAGCGTCTTCAATGCCATCAGCACCGCCGTGCAATGGTGCGCCCAGATGCTCACCTATCCCTTGGTGGCGGTGGCCTACGTGATGAAGTACTTCAGCCGCGTGGAAGAGACCGAGGGCATCGGGCTCAAGGAGAAGATCGCGGGCTTCGACCAAGCGTAGGAATGGGAAGGCTTCTGCTGCTCTTCGCGCTCTTGCTGGCGGCTGCTCCGGCCTTCACCAGCGCGCCTTCCGACAGCCTCGCCCCCGATGAGCGCCCTTCCGTGCGCGCGTTCAATTCAGACCGCATCGACCAGTTGCGCGCCGACCTCGACTACGACAGGGACCTGCGCCGGGCACCGAGCCTGTGGGACCGCTTCAAGCAATGGCTCTTCTATTGGCTGCAGCGCATCCTCGGCTCGCGCGCCGGGGGCTTCGTGGTGGACAACCTCATCTACCTCATCAGCTTCCTCGCGATCCTGCTCGCCATCGTGGTGCTGAGCCGCAACGGCCTGCGCAACATCTTCCATGGCGCACCGCGCAGCGTGGGGCAAGTGATCACGGCCGAAGAGGATATCCGCGCCATGGATATCCCATCGCTCATCGCGCAGGCCGAAGCCGCAGGCGACTGGCGCGGCGCCATCCGATTGCACTACCTGCTCGTGCTGCGCAAACTGGTGGACCAAGGGCTGCTCTCCTGGAGCCCTGAGCGCACCGACCGCGACTACATGCGGCAATTGAAGGACCCTGCGATGCGCGCGCGCTTCACGAATGCCGCGCTCATCTTCCAATGGGTCTGGTACGGCCACGCCGAAGTGGACCGCGCGCGCTACTCCTCGTTCCAGCGCCCCTTCCTTGAATTCGAGCAAGCCCCGGCGCGATGAACCGATTCGAGAAGCGCCTGCTGATAGGGCTTGGCCTGCTGATCGTGCTGCTGGCCGTGCTGGAATCACTCGCGCCGAAGCCGATGGATTGGTCGTGGTCGTTCTCGCGCCACCACAAAACGCCTTACGGCGCCAAGTACTTCTACGAGCGCCTGCCCGAGCTCTTCCCCGAGGTGCGCGCCGTCACCGACCCGATCACGACCACTGCGGGCGAGCGCCTCTATGACGAGCTCGCCTTGTCGGAACCGGTGAACCACGTGCTCATCAACCATCACCTTTCGCTCGATGGATATGCGGCAGAGCAACTGCTCGCCCTGGTGGCCATGGGCGATCACGCCTTCCTGTCCGCGCATTGGTTCGGCAACGACCTGGCTGATACGCTCAATATCACGGTGCAGCAGGATTTCAACGTGCAGGAAGACACCTGCGATATCCGCTTCGTGGGCGAGCAACGCATGGCCAACGGCGTTTTCCGCTTCGCGCGAGGGTTTCCTGGCGCCTTCTTCACCCGTTACGACACCGCCCGCACGCGCGTGGTGGCCGTTGATGGTGCCGCACGTCCCGTGCTGCTGCACATGCGCTGGGGCGATGGCCGCATCGTGCTTTGCAGCGCGCCCCTGGCCTTCACCAATTACAATCTGCTGAAGGACCGGAATGCGCAGTTCGCCGCTGCGGCGCTGAGCCTGTTGCCGCCGCGTCCGCTCTGGTGGGATGAGTACCAGAAGGCCGGCCGCATGGAGAACACCTCCTTCTTCCGCTTCGTGCTGAGCCAGCCTGCGCTGAAATGGGCGCTCTACCTCGCGGAATCGCTGCTCGTGCTCTTCACCTTGGTCTACGTGAGGCGCCAGCAGCGTGCCATTCCAGTGATGGAGCCTCCGCGCAACGCCAGCCGTGAGCTCGCCGATACCATCGGCCGCCTGTACTGGCACAAGGGCGATCATGCCGGCATCGCACGCACGCTCATCCAGCATTTCAAGGAGGATGCTCGCGCACGCGCGTACCTGCGCTCGTTCGCGTACGACGACGAGACCATCAGGCACCTCGCCACCAAAGCCGGCATGCCCACTGACGAGATGAGCCGCCGCCTCCGGAACCTCGAACGCATTGAAGCGGCGCCGCGCCTGAGCGAGGCCGAGCTGCTCGCGCTCAGCAACGAACTTCACGACCTGCGCCAACGCATCCCCTGATCCATGACCGACGAACACACCCCCTACATGCCGCCCGCGGCCCCCGGCCACATCCCTCCCCCAAGCGACGCCGCGCCGGACCACGGCGGCTTCGTGCCGCATGTGCCGCTCACCGAATTGCAGCTCGCTACCGAACGCTTGCGCCAGGAGGTGCGCAAGGTGATCGTGGGCCAGGAAGAAGTCGTCGAACTGCTGCTGGTCGCGCTGCTCAGCGATGGCCATGTGCTCATCGAGGGCGCGCCAGGACTGGCCAAGACGCTCATGGCGAAGCTGCTCGCTCGCTGCGTGCGCACCGGTTTCTCGCGCGTGCAGTTCACCCCGGACCTCATGCCCAGCGACCTGATCGGCACCAGCGTATTCGACCCGCGCACCACCGCTTTCGAGTTCCGTCCAGGCCCCATCTTCAGCAACATCGTGCTCGTGGATGAGATCAATCGCGCGCCTGCCAAGACGCAGAGCGCGCTCTTCGAGGCGATGGAGGAACGCCAGGTCACCGTGGATGGCCGCACCTATCCATTGGCACCGCCCTTCATGGTAGTGGCCACGCAGAACCCCATCGAGCAGGAAGGCACCTACCGCTTGCCGGAAGCGCAGCTCGACCGCTTCCTCTTCAAGCTGAATGTCGGCTATCCGACGGTGGAGGATGAGACCGCGATCCTGATGCGCGCACAGCAGGGCCGTGAGCTGCTCAGCGCCGATGCCATCATCCCGGTGATCGGCCCCGAGGAACTGGAGCGTGCACGCTGGCTCACGCGCCAGGTGCGATGCGAGGAGAAGCTCTTGCGCTACATCGCCGCCATCGTCGACCGCACGCGCCACGATGGCTCCTTGATGCTCGGCGCATCGCCGCGCGCATCGCTCGCCATCCTCAGTGCCTCGCGCTCCAGCGCTGCCGTCGCCGGCCGCGATTTCGTTACCCCCGAAGATGTGCAGGCCATGGCCCCCCATGTGCTCCGTCACCGCGTGCAGCTCACGCCCGAGCGCGAGATGGAAGGGCTCAGCCCTGACCAGGTGGTGCAGCAGCTCGTGAAGCAGATCGAAGTGCCGCGCTGACTATGACCCGTCAGCTGCGCAGCATCTTCCTCACCCGCCGCTTCTTCGGGATCGGCTGGGCCCTGGTGCTGCTCTTCGTGCTGGGCTGGGCGTGGGATCCACTGCTGGTGACAGCGAAGCTCTGTGCGCTGGCCTTCACGCTCGCGCTGGTTGCCGAGCTCTTCCTCCTCTTCGGCCCGCGCTCCGGCCTGCACGGTGCGCGACGGACGTACGACCGCTGGAGCAACGGCGACCAGAACCCGGTGACCATCGAGCTCGAGAGCGGTTACGGCATAGCCATGAGGCTGCGCGTGATGGACGAGCTCCCGCACCAGTTCCAGAAGCGCGACCTGGTGTTCCAGGGCGGCATCGGCGCGTGGGCGAAGCGGGAGTTCATTTACCATGTGCGGCCCGTGCAGCGGGGCTTGTACCGCTACGGCGCCATCAACGTCCTGGTGAGCAGCGTGCTCGGGCTGATGGAGCGGCGATTCGTGCTCGATGCGGATAAGGAAGTGGCCGTCTACCCGAGCTACCTGCAGCTGCGCAAGTACGAACTGCTCGCGATCAGCAACCGGCTCACGCTCGCGGGCATCAAGCGCATCCGCCGCGTGGCCCACCAGAGCGAATTCGAGCGGATCAAGGAATACGTGCCGGGCGACGACCGACGCACCGTGAACTGGAAGGCCAGCGCGCGCCGCGGCCGATTGATGGTGAACCAGTACCAGGACGAGAAGGCGCAACAGGTCTTCTCGCTGATCGACACCGGCCGGGTGATGAAGATGCCCTTCGAGGGCCTGAGCCTGCTCGACTACGCGATCAATGCCGCACTGGTGATCAGCAGCATCGCCATGCGAAAGGAGGACCGCGCCGGGCTGCTCACCTTCAGCAGCACCCCGCACGATTTCGTGCGCGCCAGCCGGCAGCGCGGCCATATGCAGCACATCCTCCAAGCGCTCTACGCCCAGGGCACCGACTACAAGGAGACCGACTTCGAAGCGCTCTACATGGCCGTGCGCCGCGAGCTGCACCAGCGCAGCCTGCTGCTGCTCTTCACCAACTACGGGAGCGTGCAGGCCATGCACCGCCAGCTGCCCTACCTGCAGCGGCTGGCGCGCCAGCACCTGGTGGTGCCCATCTTCTTCCTCAACACCGAGCTCGATGAGGACCTGCGCCACCTGCCCACCGACACGGAGCAGGTCTACGTGCGCGCCATCGCTGAGAAGATGGCCCATGAGAAGCGCCTCATCGCGCGCGAGCTCGAGCGACACGGCCTGCCCGCCATCCTCTGCCGACCGCAGGACCTCACGGTGAGCGTGATCAACCGGTACCTGGAAATAAAGGCGAGGGGACTGCTGTAGGCGAGCTTTGTCATGTGCTGCTCCCCCACCGCCAATACATTTGGCCGCTGAATCCCAACGCCATGACCGTAGCCACCAAGAAGAAGGTCCACAATTACAGCGCAGGCCCCTGCATCCTGCCGCAGGAGGTCTTTGAGCAGGCGGCGCAAGCCGTGCTCGACTTCGAGGGCAGCGGCCTCAGCATCCTGGAGATCAGCCACCGCAGCAAGCCCTTCGAGGCCGTGATGGCCAAGGCGCAAGCGCTGGTGAAGGAGCTGCTGGGCGCGCCGGACCATTACCAAGTGATCTTCCTCGGCGGAGGCGCCAGCCTGGGCTTCCATATGGTGCCGCTCAACTACATGAAGATGGGCGGCAAGAGCGCCTATGCGAACACCGGCGAATGGGCCTCGCGCGCCATCAAGGAGAGCAAGCTCGCCGGCGAAACCATGGTGGTGGCCAGCAGCGAGGACAAGAACTTCTGTTACATCCCCAAGGGCTTCGAGATCCCGGCGGATGCCGATTACTTCCACTTCACGAGCAACAACACCATCTTCGGAACGCAGTGGAAGCGATTCCCGAGGTCGCCCGTGCCGGTGGTGTGCGACATGAGCAGCGACATCTTCAGCCGTCCGGTGAACGTGGCCGACTTCGCGCTGATCTACGGCGGCGCGCAGAAGAACATGGGGCCCGCTGGCGCAACGGTCTACCTCTTCGACCCGGAGCGCACCGGCAACACCGGCCGCAAGCTCAGCCCCATGCTCGACCTGAAGAACCACGGCAGCAAGGAGAGCATGTACAACACGCCACCGGTGTTCGCCGTGTACGTGAGCATGCTCACCATGGAATGGATGAAGAGGTCCGGCGGAGTTGCCGAGATCGAGCGGCGCAACAACGCGAAGGCCAAGCTCCTGTACGATGCGGTGGACCGGCTGCCGCTCTTCAAAGGCACCGCCGCCATCGAGGACCGCAGCACCATGAACGCGTGCTTCGTGATGAGCGACGCCGCGCTGGAACCCGCCTTCGATGCCCTTTGGAAGGAAGCCGGCATCAGCGGCATCCGTGGGCACCGGAGCGTGGGCGGCTACCGCGCCAGCATGTACAATGCCCTGCCCATCGAGAGTGTGCAGGTGCTGGTGGACGTGATGGAGAATTTCGCACAGAAGAACGGATAGACCTTCAACCTTCGCCGAAGGCTTCGGCAGATACCATGCGCATACACGCCAACGACGGCATCTCGGCAGCAGCCAAGGCCCGCTTGCAGGAGGAAGGGTTCAACGTGACCACCGAGCACGTGCCGCAGGAGCAGCTCGCCACCTACTTGAACAAGGAAAAAGTGGATGTGCTGCTGGTGCGCAGCGCCACCAAGGCTCGTCGCGACCTGATCGACGCCTGCCCCAGCATCAAGCTCATCGGCCGGGGCGGCGTGGGCCTCGACAACATCGACGTGGCGCACGCCCGGAGCAAGAACATCCCGGTGGTGAACACTCCAGCCTCTTCCAGCATCAGTGTTGCCGAACTGGTGATCGCGCACCTCTTCACCCTGATGCGATCGCTGCATAAGAGCAACCGCCGCATGGCTGGTGAGGGCCGCACCAAGTTCAAGGAGCTGAAGAAGGAATACGAGAAGGGCTTCGAGCTTCGGGGCAAGACCCTCGGCGTGATCGGCTTCGGCCGCATCGGCCAATGGACCGCCCGCTATGCGCTGGGCTGCGGCATGAAGGTGATCTATTCCGACAACCACGCCACTGCCGACGTGCTGGAACTGGAGGTCGGCGGCGCGATCGTGCGCGTGCCCGTGAAGATGGTGAGCCTTGATGACCTCTTGAAGCGGAGCGATGCCGTGAGCCTGCACGTGCCCGCCCAGAAGGATGGCCGCCCGGTGCTGGGCAAGCGCGAGCTCGGCCTGATGAAGCCCGGAGCCGTGCTGGTGAACACAGCCAGGGGCGGCAGCGTGGATGAGGATGAATTGCTCGCGTCGATCAAGGAGGGCCGCTTGCGCGGAGCCGCGCTCGACGTGTTCTTGAATGAGCCCGAACCCCGAGCTGATGTGCTGGCCGAGCCCGGCTTGAGCCTGAGCCCGCACATCGGGGCCGCCACGGCCGAGGCCCAGGGCCGCGTTGGTGATGAGCTGGTGGAGCGCATCCTCGCTTGGCGCAGTGCCGCAACTGTGAGCTGAACGATCCGAGCGGGAGGGAACCACAGATGGACACGGATGCTCACGGATAAGCTCTGCATCCGGTCCATGCGCATCCGTGTCCATCCGAGGTCGGATTCCCCTCACAGCGCGCACAATCCTTGCGCCGCATGATCGAGCTGCGCCCCTTCCGTGCCTGGCGCCCCGCGCCAGAGCGAGCGCATCTGGTGGGTTCGCGCACCTACGTGTCCTACTCCGAGGAAGAGCTCGCGCAACGCCTTGCGGAGAACCCGCACAGCTTCCTGCATGTGCTGCGCCCCGACGATTCGAGCAACGCCAAGCTCACGCGCACGGAGCGCTTCCACCGCGTGCGCACGGCATTCAAGGGCTTCTGCGATGCAGGCACCATGGTGCGCGAGGAGCGTCCCGCCATTTACCTCTACGAGCAGGAATCTCGGGGCAATATCACGCGCGGCATCGTCTGCGGCGTGAGCACGCAAGCGTACCGCGATGGCCGGATCAAGGTGCATGAGCAGACGCTGACCGCGCGCGAGCAGCTGTTCGCCGAGTACCTCGGCAGCACGGGCATGAATGCTGAGCCGGTGCTTCTGGCCACGCCCGATGGCGCCGCGTGGGAGCCCTTGCTCGACCCGTTGCTGAATACGAGGCCCGCCTATGCCTATCGCACGCGCGACCTGGTGAGCCATCGCCTTTGGCCCATCACGGAACGGACCATGCATGAGCGTTTGCAGCGCGCCTTCGCCGAGGTGCCCGCGCTCTATATCGCCGATGGCCACCACCGGCTGGCGAGCAGCGCGCGCCTGGCCGGGTCGCGCGGCCTCACGGATGTGGATCCCGCCTTCTGGTGCCTGGCGTACATCGTGCCGCGCAAGCAGCTCTACGTATTCAATTTCGATCGCGTGGTGAGTGACTTCGGCGATTCGCACGAGGGCGCGTTCCTTGAGGCGTTGTCGCGGATCGGCAACTTGGCACCCGCACGGGGCCCCTTTGCCGCTCCGGGCATCATCGGGGTGCGCACGGAAAGGGGCTGGCACGCGCTAACGCTCCCTGCACTGAGTGAGCCCTGCGCAGCGGCCGATTGCCTGGATGCCGCACGCCTGAGCTCCTTGGTGCTCGGCCCGGTGCTCGGCATCCACGATCTGCGCACTGACCCCCGCGTGGGCTTTGTGCCCGGCACGGCTGGCACCGCCGAACTGGATCGGCGAGTGGAGCAAGGAGATGCTGCGGTCGCCTTCCACCTGCATCCGGTGAGCTTCGAGCAACTGAAGGCCGTCTCCGATGAGGGCGGCACCATGCCCCCGAAGAGCACCTACATCGAGCCGAAGCTGCGTAGCGGCATGCTGGTGTATTCGTTGGAGGAAGTTTGAATCACTCCGTGCCGGATCACCCACCTTGAAGAGGCTGATCGCTAATTCTTGATTCCTGATCGCTGATTCGCGCGGTCATTGGAATCAGGAGTAAACGGGCTCGGCATCGAAAGAGGCCGCTCGCATCGCAACTTCGCCGCATGCAGGAGAACACACCCTTGGCCGAGCGCATGCGCCCGCGCACCCTCGATGAGGTGGTGGGCCAGTCGCATCTGATCGGGCCGGATGGCGTGCTGCGCAAGGCCTTGGCGGGCGGTATGCTGCCGAGCATGATCCTGTGGGGCCAGCCGGGCGTGGGCAAGACCACGCTCGCCCGCTTGATCGCGCAAGGGCTGACGCGCCCATTCCATACGCTGAGCGCGATCAACAGCGGCGTGAAGGATGTGCGCGAAGTGATCGAGCAAGCCGGCGGCGCAGGCCTCTTCGCACGAAGCGCCGTGCTCTTCATCGACGAGATCCACCGTTTCAGCAAGGCACAGCAGGACAGCTTGCTCGGCGCCGTGGAGAAAGGCACCATCACCTTGATCGGCGCCACCACGGAGAACCCGAGCTTCGAGGTGATCGGTGCGCTGCTCTCGCGCTGCCAGGTGTACGTGCTCGAGCCGTTGGCCGAAGAGCAGCTCCTGGAGCTCCTGCAGCGGGCCATGGCAAATGATGCGGAGCTGAGGGCGCGCAGCATCGAGCTGCGCGAGTCCGCGGCGCTGATGCGCGCCAGCGGCGGCGATGCGCGGCGGCTGCTGAACACATTCGAGCTCTGCGTGAAGGCCGCCGGTGACCCGGCCGTGATCACCGATGCGCTCGTGGCCGAGGTGGCGCGGACCTCAGCGCGCTATGACAAGCAGGGCGAGCAGCACTACGACATCGTGAGCGCCTTCATCAAGAGCATGCGCGGCAGCGATCCCAACGCGGCGGTATACTGGCTGGCGCGCATGGTCGAGGGCGGCGAGGACCCGCTCTTCATCGCGCGCCGCATGGTGATCCTGGCCAGCGAGGACATCGGCAATGCCAACCCGAATGCGCTGCTGATGGCCACCACCGCGATGCAGGCCGTGCAGATGATCGGTTGGCCGGAAGGCCGCATCATCCTCAGCCAATGCGCGGTGTACCTGGCCTGTTCGCCGAAGAGCAATGCGAGCTACCTGGCCATCGGAGCCGCCCAGGCCGAAGTGCGGCGCAGCGGAGACCTGCCCGTGCCGCTGCACCTGCGGAATGCCCCAACGAAGCTGATGAAGGATCTCGGCTACGGCTCGGATTACCAGTACAGCCATGATGGAGCCGGCAACTTCGTGGATCAGGAATTCCTGCCCGAAGCGATCAGCGGGAAGTCCTTCTATGCGCCGGGAGACAATCCGAAGGAGCAGGAATACGCACGGATGCTGGAACGGCTGTGGAACGGCAAGTACTTGGGGAAATCTGAAACATGATCGCTGAAGCGCCGAATCGCTCCCGGCTTTGCTTCAGCATTCGCATTTCCTTGAGCAGGCTCACCCGGCCCGCTCCTGCTCCAGGAACTGCTGGTGCATATCGTAGATGATGCCGAGGCTCACCATCAGGCCTCCGATGGACTGCTCGAACATCTGCCAGATGATATCCACCACCACGTGCGCCATGCCATGCTTCGCGAAGCTCATGCCCAGCACGAAGATCACCAGGTACACGAAGAAGCCGATGCCCGCCGATAGCAGCATGGACATGAAGGGGAAAGCCTTCTTCAAGGAGATCCACTCATACGCCACGGCTTTGTGCGTGGCAATGGTCTGACCCAAGCCCAGCACCAGGTACACCACGGCTGCCAGTGCGAGGTAGAGCCACTTCGGCACCGTGAGGTCCTGCATATCACTGAGCACTACCCCATGCCAGACGTAGGACATGCCGTACATGACCGCGGTCGAGAGCAGCCAAGGAAGCAGGATGAAGCGTCGGAGCGGATTCATGCGTCTAGGACCCAGGCAATGTTACGGAAGCGGACCGCCAATGGAGGTGACGGATGCTAGCCCTACATTGCCACACATGGAGAACGAGCAGAGGCGTGGCGTGGTTGCCTTGCTGCTGGCGGCAGTTATCATCGGCGCTGCGCCCGCCTGCCGCAAGGTGAGCGAGAAGCCCACTTGGGACATCGACCTGCTGGCCCCGTTGGTGCGCACCACCTTCACCCTGCGCGATCTGCTGCCCGATTCGCTCCTGGTCACGGACCCTGATGGCTCGGTGACGCTGGTGTACAGCGGCGAGCTATTCGACCTGAACCTCGACACGGTGCTCACCGCTCCCGACACCACCTTCGCTTACCGCTACGGCCTTCCCTTCGCCGGTCCGCTGGACCTGCCCGCCGGCGTGAACTTCTTCAACCAGGTCGATGTGCAGCGCTTCGACCTCGATGACCTCGCGCTGCGGCAGCTGATCCTGCGCGAAGGCACCCTGGAACTGCGCATGACCAACATGGTGCAGAGCCGCATCCTCGGGTCCATCGAGATTCCCGCAGCGCAATTCGCCGATGGCGGCACCACCCTGAATACCGAGGCCGACGCCGGAACGCCAGCACAGCCCACGGTATCGATCTCCACACGCGACCTCGCCGGAGCCCGATTCGACCTGCGCGGCCCTCAATTGAATACCGTGAACACGGTGCAGACCATCGTGGGTGCGCGGCTCGACCCCGACGGCCAAGGCGCCACCATCACCGACCAGGACAGCCTGATCCTGGAGGCCAGCTACTTCGGCCTCGTGCCCGAATACGCGCGCGGCTTCTTCGGACAGCGCGAGGTGAGCGCAGGTCCTGCTGAAGAAGACCTCGGCCTCTTCGACGCGCTCGTGGGCGGGACGCTCGACCTTGATGCAGCCACGCTCAAGCTGAAGGTGGAGAACGGCTTCGGGGTTGACCTGCAGCTGCGCATGCGCGAGCTCACAGCCATCAACACGCGAACCGGCAACGAGGTCCAACTCGCTCATGCGCTCTTCAACGGCCCGCTGAACCTCACGCGCGCGCTCGATCTGGGCACAGGTCCGCAGCCCACCTATGCGGAGCGCACGCTCAACGTGGGCAACAGCAACCTCACGGATTTCATCGAATCGCTCCCCGATCGCGCGCGCTACCGGATCGACCTCGCGCTGAATCCGCTCGGCGATATCAGCAACGGCAACGACTTCCTTTACCACAGCAGCAAGCTCAAGGCGAGCATCGATCTCGAGGTGCCTCTTCGGCTGATCGCGAATGAGCTGACCTTGCAGAGCATCAGCACGCCGGACCTGCCCGGCACCGCCGAAGGGCATGCCCTCCGCAGCGGAACCCTGCGCCTCTTCGCCACAAATGGCTTCCCCATGGCCGCTCGCATCGTGCTCGACCTCATCGATGGCGATGACGATGTGATCGGCAGCATACCGGTGAATGGCATCGCAGCATCGGGCGTACTTGGTGCGGACGGCCTGGTCGTGAACCGGACCAACAGCCAGCTCTCGGCGGAATTGGACGAAGCCCTTGTCGACCTGCTGTATTCGGGCGCCCGACTGCGCACGCGCGTGGCTTTCACGACCGCTGACCAGAGCCAGCACTTGCGCCTGCTCGACAGCTACGCCCTCGACCTGCAGGTGACGCTCGAGGCCAACTACATGGTGAATGGCGATGAGTAGGTGGGCCACGCTCCTGGCTTTCTCATCAGCATTGGCCGTGGCGCAGGCGCAGCAAGCGCTGCCGAGTGACCCGCTTCCGCCGCGACCGCCAGACAGGCTGCACGCCCTGATCGCTGCGCACGACCGCGCGCTCATCGTTGAAGGCGGCCTCGATTACAACGCCAACAGCCTGTTGAACGAGATGCCCGTCGGGCTCTGGCGCGGCGCCTACCTGGACCGCGAACTGCGCGCTCGCTCACGCGACGCCATGCGCATCCGCAACAGTGCGGGCTACCTCATCGATGCACGCGTCACCTATGTCGGACCTGTGCAGGAGCGCTGGCGCCCGGAGGTAAGCGTGGCGCATCATGAGCACATGGGCGTGCGTTTCCCTGCGGACCTTTTCAACCTCACCTTCTTCGGCAACGCTGGCTACGCCGAGCGCCGCGCCGACCTCGGCCCTTCGGCCTTCACGCGCGTGCGTTTCCAGACCATCGGTGCGGGCGTGCGCCATGCCCGCCAGTCGCACTATGCGCGCATCGATCTGGTGATGGGCCAGAGCCACGATGCCGCCGACATCCGCTGGGCCGACCTGTTCACCGGCGCCGATGGCCGCGTGCTGCGCGCCAATGTGAACGGCGATTACCTCCGGAGCGACACGGTCAATAGCGCCATCGGCACCTTGAACGGCCTGGGCCTCTCCTTCTCAGGCCGATGGCAAGCGCCCATCACGCGCAACCTGCGCGGCATGCTGATCGAATTCGAGGCGCAGGATTTCGGATTCTGCTCGTGGGGCCGCGGAAGCCAGCGCCTCACGCGCGACACCGCTTTGGCCTTCGAGGGCCTCACCGTGGACAATATCCTCGAACTCGATCAGGCGCTGCTCAGCGAAGAGAGCATCCTCGATACGCTGGGCATCCGATTCTCCACGTCACCTTATACCGCTTGGCTTCCCTTCCGCTTGAGCGCGCGGCTGCGGGGGCAGTTAAGCGATCGTTGGAAAGGCTCCATCACCGTTGATCAACGGAACCTGCCAGGTTACGCGCCGCAAGTGGCCCTCGCTGCGGAGCATGCCGTGGGCTCGGACACTGATGCCGGCCTCACGCTGAGCATGGGCGGCTTCGGCGGATTGCGGTTAGGAGCCAGCGCAACGCATGTGATCGCGGAGCACTGGATGCTCGTGGCCTCCACGCCGCACCTGCCAGCCTTCTTCACGCAGCGCACGCGCGGTGCTGGCTTCGCATTCCAAATGGCCTATGTGTTCTGAGCCCATGAGCAAGCTCAGCCCGAAGCAAGCACGCCATGCAACAGAGGCCAAGATCCGGGAAGGTCTCAGCCGGCAGCAGGCGTTCGATGGACTCAAGGCCGAAGGCACGGGCCTCGAACCTCGACGTGAAGAGCACAGCGGACCAACGGACGGTCATCATCTTCCCGCCTGAGCCCGTTCATCCTTGAGCCCATGCCCTGGCTGTTCCTCGTCATCGCCGGCCTGTTCGAAGTAGGCTTCGCCACTTGCCTGGGCCAGGCCAAGATGGCGGAGGGCAGCACGCGCCTGGCCTGGCTCGCGGGATTCGCCGTTTGCCTCACGATCAGCATGCTTCTGCTCTACAGGGCTGCGCAAGCGCTTCCCATCGGCACAGCGTACGCGGTGTGGACAGGCATCGGCGCGGCGGGCACCGCACTGGTGGGCATCGCGCTCTTCAAGGAACCCGCTGACTTCTGGCGACTCTTCTTCCTCTTCACATTGATCGCCTCCATCGTGGGGCTGAAGACCGTGACGCGCTAGCGCTCAAGCCCCGCTCCGCCATAGCAGCGATGCATCGCCGTAGCTGAGGAAGCGGTAGCCATTGGCCAGCGCATGCCCGTAGATGCGTCGCCAATCGGGCCCGACAAAGGCGGCCACGAGCAGCAGCAAGGTGCTCTGCGGCTGATGGAAATTGGTGATCAAACCCTCCGCGATCCGGAATCGATAGCCCGGAGCGATGAGCAATCGCGTGCGCCCGCTCAGCAGCGATTCGCCACGCGCATCCAGATCGGCGATCACGGCTTGCAAGGCGTCAGTGGCTGAAGGCTCCGCTCCGGCACGATCATAAGGCTCCCACTGTCCCACGTCCATCGATGCGGCTTGTTCGCCATGGATCAATCGCACACCATGCCAATAGAGGCTCTCCAGGGTTCGCATCGCCGTGGTGCCCACCGCAACGATTGGCCCCGCGCCTGCTTGATCGACGATGGCGCGCAATGCATCACGCGCTATCCGCACCTCCTCTTGGTGCATGGAATGGCCATCCATGCGCTCGCTCTTCACCGGAAGGAAGGTCCCAGCGCCCACGTGCAGGGTGAGCCTTGCCCGCTCGACATCCTTCCGAGCGAGCTGATCCAGCAGCGCTGGCGTGAAGTGCAGGCTTGCCGTGGGCGCGGCCACTGAGCCTTGATGCTCGGCGAATACCGTGTTGTAGCGCTCCTTGTCCGCTGGTGCATCAGCGCGCTTCATGTAGGGCGGCAAGGGCACATGACCCAATGCATCGAGCACCTGCGAGAAGCTGAGCGCTCTAGGCTCCCATGCGAATCGGACCTGCTCGATGCCGGTGCGCACGGCACGCAACACAAGCCCATCCGCTCGCAGCAATAGCTCCTCCCCTTCGCGCCAGCGCTTGGCGTTGCCAATGAAGCAATGCCAGGTGCTCCCGTCCCTTGCTTCGAAGGCGAGTTCAACGGGAGCGCCATCAACCGGAGAAAGGCAGAGCACTTCGATGCGCCCCCCGGTGCTGCGGTGGAAGACCAGTCGGGCATTCACCACCCGCGTATCGTTGAGCACGAGCAAGGAACCCGATGGAAGCTCGTCCGCGATCCCGCTGAACACGCGATCCGTGATCCGGCCATCGCGCCAGACCAGCAGCTTGCTGGCATCGCGGTCCGCGAGGGGCTGCTGCGCGATGCGCTCCTCCGGCAAGGCATACGTGAAATCGGCGATGGAAAGCCCGCGCGGATGCATGCTGCATGTCCGGTCCTGCCGGAACGGGCGCGAAGATCGATGCTGCGATCAGCGCTTCACCAACCGAGCGAAGAGGCGCTCAACCGCGGAACTGAGCTCCACCGTATAGGCACCTGGAGATGCGTCCTTCAGGTCGATGAACAGGAGCTCTCCCGTTCCGCGCTGATCCAGCACCATGCGGCCTGTAGCATCGAGCACGCGGATCCGCATGGCGCCGGCGCCGCGCTGCCGGATCATGACCTCGCCTTCGGTTGGATTGGGCCAGATGCTGACCCCCTCAGCGGAGGGCTCCTCTACGCTTACGATCCCGAGCGCTTCGGTGATGGCGCGGTAGGCGTTCACCTTGCCCATGCCCCAGCGCAAGCTGCCACCGGCCGGGATCACGCCCGTGTGCACATCCGTCCTAGCGGTGGATTTGATGGCCTCCTTCACTTGGGCCGGCGTAAGCGTTGGGTCGGCATCGAGCAGAAGCGCTGCGATGCCCGCCACCACCGGCGACGACATGCTGGTGCCGGAAAGACGCGCGAACGCGTAAGGCTGGCCTTGGAAAGTGATGGTCTGGTTGGGGTTGTAGCTCGCGTCGGTGAAGGAGCTGATGGCCGAAGACACGCTCATCCCCGGGGCAGCGATGTCGGGCTTCACGCGTTCATCGAGGGTGGGGCCGAACGAGGAGAACGAGGCGATGGTGCCGCCTTGCACGCTGCCGTTGCTCAAGAGGTATTCGCTGCTGAAGGCCGCCACGCTGATCAGGCTCTCGGTCGTGGCCGGCTCACTGATGCCGTACTGGGTATCGCCCGCGGCCCAGCCCGCCACGGAGGCTTGAAAGGCTTGTCCCCAATTGCCCACGTCGGTCACCAGTTCGGTGATGTTCCACGCGTGCACGGTGCCGCTGGGGGCGGTGGCCTTCAGCACCACTTTCAAGTAGGCGCTTCGGTTCTTCACCCGGAGCCGGAAATGCGGGCGGCCATTGAGCGGATGCGCCGCATCGGCGGTGAGGTTGAAGAAGACCGTGTCGTTGCCGACCACGATCAGGCTGTCGGAATACGGCTGCTGCGTGGCCGTGTTGTACCACGGCGATTCGGCCTGCACCTGATTGCTGTTGTTGGTGATGAGGAAGCCGGCGCTGAAGGCTTGTCCGGCTTCGCCCCACAGGCTGATGCTCTGTCCCCACATGTTCGCATTGGCGGCGTAGTTGTAGAACTGGATGCGCGAGCGGAGCGTGTCGCCGGTGAAGGCCTTCTTCAGGTGGAACTGCACATCGCCGTTGTTGCCGGCCGAGTTCACGAAGACCACGCCTTGGGCCGAGAGCGCATCGATGGCCTGGCTCAGGAGTGAGTTGCCGTCGAGCGTGCCGATATGATGCAACCCCCAGCTCTGGTTGATCACGAGGCGCTTCTGGTCAGCATCGGCGATCTGCTTCATCCAAGCGTAGCAATCGATCACGGCGGCTGCATCGATCAACCAGGTGGCCAGCAGGAATTGCGACTCGAAGGCCACCCCGCGATAGGGCGTCCCAGCACCGCTTCCGCCCGTGATGCCCGCCACGTGCGTGCCGTGGTAATGGTAGCTGTAGATGTTCGCCGTGTCGGATCCAGCGGCCATCAGCTCAGCAGGACTGCTGTACTCGGTTCCATAGGGGAATCCGGCCGGTGAAGGCCCGGCTTGCTTGTATTGGTCCCACGCCGCGCGTATGCGGGTCTGTGTGAGCAACGTGTCGTAGAGGTCAGGGTGCGTGTAGTCGAATCCCCAGTCGCAGATGCCGATGAGCACATCGCGTCCGGTGTAGGGCATAGGCAAGTTGATGCCGCGATGGACGCTGTCAGCGCGCGTGGTCCAGAGCACTTTATCCATGTCCGGGCGCGCCTGACCGGCCAATTCGAGGTAACCGATGCCGGGAATCGCGAGCGCTTCCTCCAAATGGTAGGCATCGACCCGGATGGAAACGATGCCACCGATGCGCGCGCCGATGGTGACATTCCCGCTCGCGGCAGCGGCTGGGTCGAATCCGTCATCCTCCTTTCCAAGGAAGCCCACCATGCAACGGCCGTGCACCCACGCCACCGGATGGACGCCTTGAGCGAGTTCCGAGAGCTTGCGTGCATCCGGCTCCTTTTCGGCAAGGGCCTTCAGGAAAGCGATGTCGGCCCTGGTGGCCGCGGGCATCTTGGGCTGCGCGATCAAGGAAGAGACCAGCAGCGAGCACGCAAAGGCAGTGAAGATCCGCATCGGCATTGATTGAAGGACCGAAGTAACGGCACCCTCGCCGTCCGCCGGCAACGATCCTACTTTCGCACGCTTTCAGTTGATTGATGAGTGCCGACCGATTGATGCAGCTGCGGGCCTGGCTCGCCGAAGAGCCGGGCGACGCCTTCCTGCGCTATGCGATCGCCTTGGAGCTGAAACGGCTGGGCGAATCGGAGCAGGCCATCGCGAGCCTTGAATCGCTGCTCGGCGAGAAGCCTGAGCATATCCCCAGCTACTACCAGCTCGCCGTATTGCTGGCCGAGCTGAGCCGGTTCGATGAGGCCATCGCGTGCTGCGAGGCCGGCATGCTGCGCTGCATCGTGGCTGGCGACCAGAAGGCTCGGAACGAGCTCGCTGCGCTGAAAGAAGGGATCGCCGACGCATGAAGCGGCGAGGCTGGAAACCCTGGCTCTTGCGCGCGGCTCTTGCCTGGGTGCTCTTCGTCGCGCTTGTTTCCGTTGCGCTCCATCCCTATTGGGCGGTGACACGCGCCAGCGGCAGCCGCACATTGGTGGTTGAGGGCTGGATGCATGACCAAGGCCTGGAAGCCGCGGCCGATCGATTCAAAGAAGGCGGATACGAGCGGATCGTGGTCACCGGCACGGAAAGGCCATTCGCCTACTACTTGGATCAAGGCGATACGCTCATGCTTCAACTCCCCGCTCCCCGCAAAGCGACGGTTGATCTGCGCATGACGGGATTGCCGGGGGAAACGATCATCGTGCAAGCCGATGGCCGTCCGATCATCCACCATGCGCTCGGGAAGCACGAAGAGTCCTTGCACGCTTCTGCGCAAGCGCTCGGCTCGGTGAGGATCATCGTGGCGACGCCGGGCGCCCTGCCTGCGTCCCATGCTGCGGCCTTCCTCAAAGGACTGCGCATCAATGGCGTCAACGCGCACGGTGAAAACGTCCATGTGAGCATCGCGCATGCTGATGGCTCACGCACTGAGGGCACGCCGAGCTTCGCGCACCACGGCAAGCAGAAGCTCCTCGCCTTGGGCATCGATGCGGCCCGCATCACCGTGCTTCCATCGTGGAGGGTGGAGCGCAGCAAGACCTATAGCGCCGCGCGTGACATGGATGCGTACGCCCGGCTGAACGGCATCGCCGCCTACGATGTGGCAACGCTCGCGGTGCACGCGCGCCGCACCTGGAAGATGCATCGCATCGCGCGTCAGGGATCGCCGGTGGGCATCGTGGCGCTCGACGACCCATGGTGCCGCCGCTGGAGCTGGTGGGGCAATTACTACGGGTGGTACCAGGTGATCAAGGAGAGCATCGCCTTGCCCGCGCCCTGGCTGGTGGACAGGCTGAGCGAGGAAAAGGAGGGTCTCAGCGCACCAGAGCCTCGGTGACCACCGTGCCTGTGCATGCATCGGGCACCGTCATGCCCACGATCATGCTGATAGTGGGCACGATATCGGTGATGGACGTGCGGCGCAGCACGCTTCCCGGACGAATGCCCTGACCATAGAACAGGATGGGAACGTGCGTATCGTAATTCCAGCCGCTGCCATGCGTTGTGCCCTTGGCCGGTGCGGCCCCGTAGCCCTCGAAGTAGCCCGGGCGATAGGCGAAGAGCACATCGCCGCTGCGCTGCGGCATGAACCCGCGCTGGAGCGAGCGCCGAAGGCCCTCCGTGTATGCGAAGCGCGAGAGGTCGCTCGCGGTGATCGCCTCGGCGATGAGGGGATCCGAAAGCAGGAAATCCGCTGCTGCGCGTTGCACGCGCTCGGCGTCGAGCTTCTTCGCGCGGATCAGCGAATCGTTGAGGAAGACCTGCTCGTTGATCAGGCGACGCACCCACTTCCCCGGGCCGAAACGCCGCGCAAGCTCGGCATTCAGCTCGCGCTCCATGGCCGCCGCATCCGGATAGCCAGCGCTTCCCTTCAGTGAAGCGAGGTATGCGGGCACATCCAACGCCGCGTGATCCGCAGTGAGGAACACCGTGTACGCATCCGGTCCCACGCGTTCGTCGAGTTCCTCGAGCAGCCGCGCGATGTCCAGATCCAGGCGCAGGTACATGTCCTCCAGCTCGATGGCGCGCGGTCCAACGCGGTGACCGAGGATGTCAGGACTGCTGTAACTGAGCGCGAGCAGGTCGGTGGCCGCGTCGGCGCCGAGCTGCTCGGCTTCGATGGCGGCGAGGGCGAAGTCGGTTGTGAGCGTATTGCCCCACGGCGTGTAAGCGATGATGCCGGTCGACCCGCTCGCTTTGTGCAGAACCGTCAGGTCAATGGGCAAAGTGGGTGCGCCGGCCCCGGTGAGGGGGATCTCATACGGGTTGTCATCCGGAAGCGGCGAGTGGTATCGATCACGCGGCAGCAGGAGATCCCAAGTGCGCCCGAGGTAGCTAGCCGCCAAGCGCTCGCCGTTGAAGCGCTCCACCCACGGCGGCAATTCGCGCATGTACCAGGTGCTCGTGCCGAAAGCGCCGTCAGTTCCGCCGCCGAACCAATACGCTGCATCGCCGGTGCGCCCAATGGGGAGGATGGCTCCGCGGTCCTTGAAGGCAATGCCGATGGTGCGGCTCCGGCCATCGAAGCGCCGCTCCAGTTCATCGGCGATGGTCGTTGCCAGAAGGTTCATCGGCGACTTGCGGCCGGCCACGCTATCGATGCCCAGACCGTGGATGGTGTCCGGACCGGCAGCGCAGTAGAGCGTCCCGCCGGTGGCGCGCGCATACATATCATTGGCCACCACGCCGTGCCGTGAAGGGGTGGTCCCGGTGAAGATGCTGGCATGCCCCGGCCCTGTCTCGGTAGGCACGTAATCAAAGTGCGCATCCCGTAGGAAGGCGCCCTTCGTGCAGAGCCGCTTGAATCCGCCTTCGCCGTAATTGTCCCAGTAGCGGTAGATGTAATCGGTGCGCATCTGGTCGATCACGATGCCGACGATGAGCTTGGGCGGTTGCTGGTAGGCCGGCGGTTGTGCGAAATGGGCTAACGATGCAAGCAAGAGCATGCTGACGTGCAGGATGCGCAACGCGTTCAGATGCGTCACGCCAGAGGATGCGCAGAGCGCCCTATACCTCGGCTCACTAAAGGATCCGTGCAGCATTGGTGAGCCAACGGGTCGCGCTCGCATCGCTTCACGGAGCCTCGCAGTGACAGCCTCACTTGCCCTTAGTGACGTGGTACGCGGGAAATGGCTCATGAGCTCTTGGCAATGATATAGAACACGGCCAGGCAAGCAACCACGCCGATGGCGATGTTGGCCGCTGCCATCAACGCCTGCCCTTCGCGCAGCAGCAGGAAATTCTCATAGCTGAACGTGCTGAAGGTGCTGAAGCCGCCGCAGAATCCAACGGCGATCATGGCCTTCAGCGCATCGCGGCCTTCGAACTGAGGCTGCATGCGGAGAATGAGCCACGCGAGCATCCCGGTGGCGAGGACGTTGGCGAGGAGCGTTGCCCAAGGAAAGGCGCCCTTCAAGCCGATGGCCAGCACCACGCGCGTGACGCCGAAGCGCGCCACGCTGCCAAGCCCGCCACCGATGAAGACCGCGATCCAGGTGTTCATGATGCCGAAGCTCGTGCTTGCGCGATGAAGCGCCTGAAGGTGAGCGCCGCAAGTGAACCGATCGTTGCCCCGTAGAGGCCGCCCACCAGCACATCACCGGGGTAATGCTTGCCGAGATAGACACGGCTGTAGGCGATGAGCCCGGCCCATGCGAGCAAGGCCACCACCGCCCAGCGCGGCTTGCGGTTGAGCACGCTGATCATGAATACCGCGATGGCGAAGTGGTTGCTGGCGTGCGAGGACACGAAGCCGAATCGGCCGCCGCAATCCTTATGAACCAAGTGGACGAGCCCGTTAAGCGATGGCTCATGGCACGGGCGCAGGCGCTCTACCGTCTCCTTGAAGAGCAGCACGGAGCCTTTGTCGCTGAAGAGGATCATGACGGCGATCAGCGGCAGCGACCAGAGCAGCGCGCGATCGCCATGCCGCTTGAGGATGAGCCAGAGGAAGAAGGCGTACACCGGGAACCACAGCACCATGCTGCTGGCGGCCTCCATGAACACGTCGAAGAAGCGCGAATGCGCGCCATTGATCGCCAGGAAGGCCTCGCGGTCGATGGCTTCGAGGCGCTCCCAGCTGCTCATGCGCTCCACTCCGGGAATTCCGACCTCTGCTCCACGGGCCGGTGCAGCAGCCTCCAAAGCTTGTCCTTGAGCTCATCGAGGCCGATGCGGGCCACGCTGCTGATGAGCACGCTATCCACATCCTTCGGCAGTTCCTTGCGGAGCTGCTCCATCATCTCAGCATCCAGCATGTCGCACTTGGTGACGGCGAGGAGGCGCTCCTTGTCGAGCAGTTCCGGCGAGTACTCCTTCAGCTCATTCACCAGCACACGGTAGTCGTGCGCGATATCGTTGCTGTCCGCGGGCACCATGAAGAGCAGCACGCTGTTGCGCTCGATGTGGCGAAGGAAGCGCAGTCCGAGTCCTTTGCCTTCATGCGCGCCCTCGATGATGCCGGGGATATCGGCCATCACGAAGCTCTGGTGGTCGCGGTAAGGCACCATGCCGAGGTTGGGCGTGAGCGTGGTGAAGGCGTAATCGGCGATCTTGGGCTTGGCTGCCGTGATCACGCTGAGCAAGGTGCTCTTGCCGGCATTGGGGAATCCCACGAGGCCCACATCGGCCAGCACCTTCAGCTCCAGCTTGAACCACTTCTGCTGACCGGGCTCGCCGGGTTGCGCGAAGCGCGGTGTCTGGAAGGTGCTGCTATGGAAGTGCTGGTTGCCGAGCCCGCCGCGGCCGCCTTTAAGCAGGACCACCTCTTGTCCGTGCTCAGTGATATCGAAGAGGGCCTCACCGGTCTCATCGTCCTTGGCCACCGTGCCCAGCGGCACCTCGATCACCACATCCTTGCCGCTCAGCCCGCTGCTCTGATTGCTGGTGCCCATGGCGCCATCCTCGGCGATCACGTGCTTGGTGTAGCGCAGGTGCAGCAGGGTCCAGAGCTGGCTGTTGCCGCGCAGGATCACATTGCCGCCACGGCCGCCATCGCCGCCATCGGGACCGCCCTTGGGCATGAACTTCTCTCGGCGCAGGTGCGCGCTCCCTTTGCCGCCCTTGCCGGAGCGCGCCTCGATGCGGATGTGGTCGATGAAGTTCATGCCGTTCGATCGCAGGTGGTGGATTGAAGGTTGGAGGTTGAAGGTTGTCCGCTCCGGTAATCGCTACTCAACCTGATCCTCCCTTCGGCGGGAATGCCTGCATCATTCAACACTCAACCGACAGCTTGGATCAACCGCTGCGTGATCTCCCCGATGCCCCCCACCCCATTGATCGCTTTGAACTTGCCCTGCGCAGAGTAGTACTCCTTCAGCGGAGCGGTCTTGTTCTCGTACTCACGGATCCGGTTCCTGACCACTGCTTCATCCTGATCATCGGCACGGCCGCTGGTGGCGCCCCGGCCCAACAAGCGCTTCACCAGTTCCTCCTCGGGCACTTCGAGCGCGAGCATCACCGTGATGGGCTCGCTCTTCGCATTCAGCATGCCATCGAGCGCTTCGGCCTGTGCCTTGGTGCGCGGGAAGCCATCGAAGATGAAGCCCTCGGCCTTGTTGTTGGCGTCGAGCTTGTTGCGGATCATGCCGATCACAATGTCGTCGCTGACGAGCTCGCCGCGGCCCATGATCTCCTGCGCCATCAGGCCCAGCTCGGTGCCCGCATCCTTCTCGGCGCGGAGGATATCGCCCGTGCTCAGGTGAACGAGGCTGTACCGGTTGATGAGGAATTCACTCTGTGTGCCCTTGCCGGCGCCCGGTGGGCCGAAGAGTACGATGTTCAGTTTGCTCATGTCTTGTGAAAGCGCCTTGCGGCTCAGGGTTCTGCGATCTTGAGGATGCCGGGCAGGTTGCGACCAAGACCATCGTGGTCGAGGCCGCTGCCCACCACGAAGGCGCTGGGGATGTTGAGCGCCACGAAGTCGATGGGGATCTCCTGCTTATAGGCATCGGGCTTGAAGAGCAATGCAGCGATGCGCACGCTGGCGGGGTGGTGCTCAGCCAACGCGTCCATGATGTAGCGGATGGTGCTGCCGGTATCCACGATATCCTCGAGCACCACGACATGGCGGCCCTCGACGCGCTCGCTCAGTCCGATGAGCTCGCTCACCTTGCCGGTGCTCCGGGTGCCATGGTAGCTGGCCACCTTCACGAAGGTGACCTCGCACTCGATGCTGAGGCGCTTCACGAGTTCCGCAGCGAAGAAGAAAGCCCCGTTGAGCACGCCTATGAGCAAGGGACGCTTGCCCGCGTAATCGGCATTCAACCGGGAAGCCACCCGGTCAATCGCAGCAGCTACCTCCTCCTCCGGGATGAAGGGCACGAAGTCCAGATCATGCAAACGCACTCGCGACATGGGCGGCGAAGGTAGGATTCGGGCCGCGGGCCTTCGGCATCAAGGCATCACCTGCCTGTGACACGCGCTTCCCCCGCCGTGGGCGACCTTCGCCCGCGGAAATCAGTCTTCACGGATATCCGACCCATGCAGTTGAGCATCATGCACAGGATCACGCTTGCACCGGCACTGCTGTCCTTTGCAGCCGCACAGGCCCAGCCCTGCGCCGGCAGCATCGACCTCGGTCCCGATATCACGCTCTGCGATGGACAGACCGCGCTGCTCTCGCCGGGCACGGGCTACCTGAGCTATTCGTGGACCGGCGGCACCACCGGCAGCTCGCTCATGGTAGGCACGGCCGGCGTGTACTACTGCACGGTGCAGGAGCTCGATGCCGGCTCGAACCTGGTGGTGAACGGTGATTTCTCCGCTGGTGCCAGCGGCTTCACAAGCGGTTACATCCCCGGCACGGGCGGAACTTGGGGTCTACTGTCCAACGAAGGCCAGTATGCCGTGGCGAGCAACGCCAGCGCCACGCACAGCAACTTCCCGCCTTGCACCGATCACACCGGTGGGGGCAACATGATGGTGGTGAACGGCGCAGCCACCGCAGGCGTCCCGGTATGGTGCCAATCAATCACCGTTGCGCCCAATACGAGCTATGCGTTCTCGGCCTGGCTGTCGTCCATGGTCGCGCAGAATCCAGCGGTGCTCCAATTCACGATCAACGGTCAGCCCTTGGGCAACACCTTCACAGCGGCTTCCAGCACCTGCCAGTGGAACCAATTCTACCAGATCTGGGCATCGGGCAGCAATACCACGGCAGACATCTGCATCACCAACCAGAACACCTTCGCCAGCGGCAACGATTTCGCGCTCGACGACATCTCCTTCACGCCTTTCTGCGATTACACCGACAGCGCAACGGTGATCGTGAACCCCTACCCCGAACCGGACCTTGGCCCCGATCAGGTGATCTGCGGCGGCGGCACGGTAGTGCTGGATGCCACCACGCCCATGGTGGACACCTACGTTTGGAACGATGGCCTGGCTTCCGGTGCGCAGCTCACCGTGACCACCAGCGGCACCTATTGGGTGAATGTGCTCAATGGCGCATGCTTCGGCCGCGATTCCGTGGATGTGACCTTCGTTCCGCAGCCGAGCGTGGACCTCGGTCCCGATCGAACAGCCTGCACTGGCGATAGCGTGGTGCTCTTCGCCGGAGCGCTCGACGCCGACTACCTCTGGCACGATGGCTCCACGCAGGACTCATGGACCGGCTACGCGAGCGGCGTGGCCTGGGTGCAGATCGCCCAAGGGCCATGTGCCGCATCGGATACGGTGATGATCACGCTCGACGCATGCGACGTGGTGGTGGTGATCCCCAATGTGTTCACACCGAACGGCGATGACCAGAACGCGCAGTTCAGGCCCATCACGCTTGAAGGCGTTGACAACCTCGAGCTCCTGGTCTTCAATCGCTGGGGTGCCATGGTTTACAAGGCCAAGGGCCTGGACTTCGCTTGGGACGGCCGTTCGTCGGCCGGTGAAGTTGTTCCCGATGGCACGTACTTCTGGACGCTCACCTACAGCGGGCCGAAAGGACCGGACCAGCAGCACGGCACGGTCACGCTGCTCCGCTGATCAGCAGGCGGCCGTCAGTGGAAGAACTGCAGCACCTTGCTCCACAGCTTGCGCGTGACGAGCAGCGGCGGCGCGTTGAGCCCATTGATGGCCCATGAGCGGCGCACTTCGCGATTGGCCCGCAGGATCAGCTTCAGGTTGCCGTTGCTCATGCCGCCCAAGCGGAAGCGCACGAGCACCTCGCGCAGATGCACGGTGGGGACCTGGTGCTTGTAGAGGAAGCGCAGCAGGATCTCGTAATCAGCGCCGATGCGCAGATCCGTGTTGAAGTGGCCGAAGCGGTCGTAAACGCTCTTGCGGATGAAAGTGCCCACATGCGGCGGCATCCAGCCCTTGCGGAAGTTCTCCCGGTGATAGGTGCCGCTGAGCCAGGTGCGGTGCACGCGATAGATGTCCTTCTCATCCACCATGATGATGTCGCCATAGACGGCCTCGGCATGGCTGCGCTGGAAAGCACCCACGATTTGCGCGATGGTATCGGGCGTCATCAGCAGGTCGCCCGCGTTCACGAAGCCGATCACCTCACCCGTGGCGCGGGCAAGGCCCTTGTTCATGGCGTCGTAGATGCCTTTGTCGGGCTCACTCACGAGGATGTCGATCCCGCGCTTGCCGGAAACCTCCGCAGGGTCTCCGCCTCGGGACCCTGCGGTTTCGGTGCGCAGGGTCCCCTCGTTCCTCAGGAGACCCTGCGCTGATTTGCGGTACCGCTCCAGAATCTCCACAGTGCCGTCCGTGCTCGCGCCGTCGATCACGATCAGCTCGATGTCCGGATGCGTTTGGGACAGGACGCTGTCGAGCGTCTCCGCGATGACCGGAGCGACGTTGCGGCAGACGGTGATGAGGGAGACTTTCATGATTGCACCAGAGCCACCAAACATGGAAGGGCCTGCGAAGATGCGGATGACCATTGAAGGAATGCGAACACCGGGCCCAAGCCATCGGATGCTCCGAACCTCCACGAGCCCTCGGAATTCCCGATGCGGCCATCCCGCCTCAACGGAAGGGGCAAGATCACTCTACAACGATCCGCGCCGATCCAATGGCCCCGTTCGATGCACTCACGTTGACGAGGTACAGCCCGCACGCCAGAAAGCCCTTGGCCAGGTGGACAGAATTGGTCGTGATGTTGTCCATGGTCTTCACGACTTGGCCAACCGAATTGGTGATGGTGATCCTGCACTTCGCATCACCCGGGTTCTCGAACCGTAGAGTGGACGTCTGGCTGAACGGGTTCGGAAAAACGGAGAGTGCGATGCTCCGTGCTTGCTCTTCCACCCCCACATGCGCCGGAAAGGTCATCCTCCAAAGGCTTCCACCATGCTCGATCACGAAGAGCTCGTTGCCCACCTGCACCGCATCGATCGGCTTATAGAATCCGCCCACGATGCTCGAGGTGGTCATCGTGTAGTTGTCGATGCCCGCATCGTGCAGGAGCTTCATGTGAACAAGCTCACGGGAGGTATCCACGAATGGGCATGGGCTCCCCCAGGGCGAAAGCGGAGTGTATCCTGTGCTATCCCCTCCCGGCATGAAGCTCAGCACGAAACCATCCCCTCGGTACGGTGCGGCCAGCGTGCTGTCACGATCGAAGAGCAGCCCAACGGGCGATCGATGGGCCGTGAACGAGGTGATCCAAGCGCCCTCGTCACTTGCATCCCGCACTTCGCCTGTTATGGGATCCCGGAAGAAGTCAGCAGCCTCGCCATAGTTCCGGACCGGTTCGGTGAATATGACCCCTGCCGGGGCGGCCGGGAACGTTGGATCATCAGCGAGCCAACCATTCTGATAACCGCCGCTGAGCGGATTCACCAATGGGTCCATGTCCGCATCATAGGGCGACACCCGGAGCGGGTTGTCGTTCCCGCCCATGCTCCATGGGTATCCATAATGCCTGCCCGGCCTCAACCAATTCAGCTCATCCGGGTCGTCCCGTTCCCCGGAGTTATCGATGGCGAATAGCTCGTCGTTGCCATCCCAAGCCATATCGTAAGCGTTGCGCGTTCCAGAGGCGAACACGTAGCCGCTGTTCTCGAGCAGCGCTGCATCATTCATCAGCACTGCGCCCTCGGTTCCGATGGGGAACCTCAGGATAAGGGTGGTCAACGGGACTTCACGAAGACCCGGATACGCTCCGTTGTTGGTCCGGATCTCACCCAAGTGCGTCCTTGCCCCGCTCGATACGAAGACATAGCTGCCCGATGGGTCAACGGCGACACCGGTGAACCCATGATCCCCCCCGCTGCTTGCCGTGGGATAAGGCTCCGTGGTCACCATGTCCACCCATACCCGGCTTCCATCGGATTGCAAGGTTCCCTTCACCACCTTCCCTATCCCCGTCACGCTCGACCAGATGTTGCCAGAGAGGTACATCACGCTATCCAGGATGCACATGCCCTGCAACGCGCTGATTCCGTGATCATCGGCCGTGTACTTCAACGATGAGCTTGCCGGACCCGAAGGCGGAACGAGCACCTCATGGATCTCTCCTCCGATGGTGGAGTAGTAGAAATGCCCGGTAACCGATTGATGAGCAAGCTTGGTCGCTCCGGGCATTGCCAGGAGGATCGAATCGACCGTGATCCCTTGCACCAAGGGAACAACGCGCTGAGCAGTAGCCGCGAGCACTGCTGTCACGAAAAGGGCAGATACGATGATCTTCTTCATGGCTCTCGGCTTAGGCTTGTTGATCAACAGGTCAGTGCGTTATGCGATTCAGATGTCTCCAGTCCCATGAACGCTGCTCCGTCCCTCTCGGCCGTGAACGCTGAGATTCGATGCCATCCCCGAACTGAACGATCACCCGCTCCCTCACCGCCACCGCCGGATTCCCCTGATAGATCGTGTGAAACCTCCGCAGGGTCTCCGCCTCGGGACCCTGCGGTTTCGGTGCGCAGGGCCCCCTCGTTCCTCAGGAGACCTTGCGCAGATTTGCGGTAACGCTCCAGGATCTCCACCGTGCCATCCGTGCTCGCGCCGTCGATCACGATCAGCTCGATGTCGGGATGCGTTTGGGACAGGACGCTGTCGAGCGTCTCGGCGATGACCGGGGCGAAGTTGCGGCAGACGGTGATGATGGAAACCTTCAACGGTGTATTTGTTTTACCTCAAGTAATCGCGCTGGGCTTCCTCTTCCAAGCGCATCCTATCCCTAGAAGCTGCGCGACGCGCATGATCGAGAAACGGGATGCTCGTAGTGATCTCGAACCGCCAAGGCAAGACATTGCTATCGACGTCAAAGTTCCTATGGATCCTGCATGCAAAATCCAATCGACTTGCATGGCCGACCATGAACACTCCGCCTTGCTCACAATCCCATTGCTCATTGTACATCCAGCCCTCATGTTGAGCAACAAAGCGCCGGACTGCAAGGCTATCAATGACATCCATGGTGAACCAGTAATGCCTCCAAAGAATCTCTTGATGGCAGCCACGTACCATGTCTCCATCAAACGGCCAATAAGGGTTCTCGGCTGAGTGCTTGGACCATTCCTCAACCCAATTGATCTCCGACACACGCGCAGACCCCGTATCCGATGATGGTACGATTTCGACCAGCTCCTCCTCGACAACTTCGGGATTGAGTGCTTGCCTGGCTTCGCGCGGGTTCGACCAATTGACACAATCCACATCCACATAGTATCTGATCGTAGTGTCCCCCAAGGTCTTCGCAAAGTGAATCATGCCGCAGGGCATGTCGGATACGCGATATCCATCTGCGACGAGATCATCCAACGTAAGGTCAGACCTCAGCTCGAACGGATGCCAAGGAGGCGCCACGGGCGTTCGAGAACGGAACTGCGGGGCAACGAGAAAAAAGCCTGCCGTCAACGCAGCACCCAGACCGAACGCCATTAGCCACTTTCCCGCTTGCATGGTCAGCCTAGTGAAATCACCCGCTCCCGCACCGCTACCGCCGGATTCCCCTGATAGATCGTATATGCGCCAAGGTCCTTGGTGGCCACACTGCCCACGGCTAGCACGCTGTGGTTCTTGAGCGTAACGGAAACCTCCGCAGGGTCTCCGCCTCGGGACCCTGCGGTTTCGGTGCGCAGAGTCCCCACGTTACTCAGGAGACCTTGCGCAGATTTGCGGTACCGCTCCAGGATCTCCACCGTGCCATCCGTGCTCGCGCCGTCGATCACGATCAGCTCGATGTCCGGATGCGTTTGGGACAGGACGCTGTCGAGCGTCTCGGCGATGACCGGGGCGACGTTGCGGCAGACGGTGATGAGGGAGACTTTCAATGGACTGCTGCTTCAATATTACCCACGAAGGAACGGGCTTCCAGAAAACCGCAAAGGACATTGATTGATAAGAGCAACATTATCGAGCAACGTTCTTGTGTCCGTGGCGCTCTTCCAAGATCTGCTCGCTTACTGAGAACGGCGTGTGCCGGCCAATCCTCCAATTCTCTAAGACGCGATCCGTCCGTACAAGTATCCAGTCTGAGTATAACATCTGACTTGGATAGCGACTCCATGGCAAGCTGTAGCTGGCCTGGCTGAATCGAATTACCACCGAATCACCATAGAGCGATTCGAACAGTTTCGGGAAACTTTCAGTCATGAGCGGGAGTTCATAGCTCGTTCGAGGATCGAACATCAACGGGTTGCTTATGGTGCCTTGAACTGCTTCCCCACTCTGCATTGGGTATAGATGAACGCCCGTGTAGCACCCAAAACCGCTGAAAGGAATCGAATCCGCTATGCCATTCCGGTAAACAACCAAGTCTGTTTGCAGTCTGCTAAGCGGGGTACCCCAGCTATGCCAGTAGAAACGTTCGCGTGAGTGATTCTTCAAACCGATCTTAATGGTGTCCAGAACGGTGAGTTGGCCCTCATCAATGTCCCACGTAACAGGCCTCCGTTGTTTCCCTGCGACCTCCACGGGCCAGAAGTCCTGATTCCCTTCAAACAACTTCTCAGCTATGAACCACTCGAAGTGTGCACGGGTGGCCAATCCCTCCTTCACCCCCATTCTGAACCACAGATAAAGGCCTAGGACTGCCAGAAGCACAATCGAGAGGACGGCGATGGTGATGTATTTCAACGCCCGGTTCATTTCATGAGCCCAAACGAATGAATCCTATCCCGAAGTATCATCCTGAATCACCCGCTCACGCACGGCCATCGCCGGATTCCCCTGATAGATCATGTAAGCCTCCAGGTCCTTGGTGGCCACGCTGCCCACGGCTAGCACGCTGTGGCTCTTGAGCGTAACGCCCAAGGTGACGATGGCCCCCGCTCCCACCCAGCTGCCATCCTCCAGCACCACCGGCTTGCTGTACGTGGGGTAATCGACCTTCTTGTAATCGTGGCTGCCCTGGATGATCATGGCGCCTTGGCTGATGACGACGTTGCTGCCGATGGTGAGCATGTCGAGATTGTCGAGCCAGACGCGCTGGCCGATCCAACTGTGATCGCCGATGCGCAGCTTCCACGGGAACTTGATGTTCACACCGGGATGGATCACAACGCCCTTCCCCACCCTGGCACCGAACAGGCGCAATAGCGAGGGCTTCGGCGAGCGGAACGGGAAGCCCGGATTGAGGAAGAAGAGCGCGTTGGTGAAGTACCAGAGCGTGCGCTTAACCACGCCCGCTCCGGGATCGAAGGTCTTCGAGTTGTCGAAGCGGGAGAGATCGACGGAGGGACGGGTCATGACATGAACATCGCCAGGCTTCGTTCCAAGCCCGTGGCATCGGTCAAATATCGCTTGCCCAAAGCGGAAGCGCCCAACGCCCACACCTCATAGGCAGATCCATCCATTCCGACCAATTGCGCCAGTAACGAATCGAACTTCTCCGGCTCTTCCAGCGGCAGGTCCCAGCCCGCGCTCTTCGTTTCCAGCCCTTTCCACGGCGTGCGATCGCTGATGATCAACGGCCTGCCCGCCACCAGCGCCTCCAGCATGGTGTGCCCGAAGTTCTCACCCACGCTGGGCATGAAGACAGCGTGCGCCTCGCCGATCACGTGCGCCACGCGATCCTGATCGATGTGGCCGTGCATGACCACGGCAACGTTCTGCGGCAGCCTCGCCACCGCTTCCAAGCATCGTTGGTAATAGGCTTGGTCATACACGGTGCCGTACAGGTCGAAGCGGACATTCCCTTCGAGCTTCATCAAGCGCTCGATCGCGAAGAGCGTGTTCTTCTCCGGTGCGATGCGGCCTACGCTCACCAAACGGAGCTCGCCTGGCTTCTTCCCGATCGGCATCGGCTCCTGTTGCTCGAGCTTCCGACCAAGGTTGGGCACCAGGTGCACCTTCACCTCCTTGCCGATCCAGCGCTTGATATCATCGACCTCTTCCGCATTCGTGGCCTGGAACTCCACGCCCCGGAAGCAACCCGTGGTCTTCATGGCCAGCAGGAAGGCGCGCTTCTTGGCTGCGCTCTGCCGCATGGGCCCGCGCGCCAGCATGCCGCGCACGGCCACGATCCGTCGCTGCTTGGAGCGTCGCAGGATCCATAGCGGCGCGATGGTGCTCCACTTGGAATAAAGGCCATTGATGTACACCACGTCCCAAGCGCGCTCCTCCAACAGGGCTTTCCACTGCTTCAAAGTGCGCTGCATAGTAGAGGCATGCCAGACGCGCTCGCCACGATCCGCCGTGATCCACTGATCGCGGATGATCCCCTTCGGCGGTGATTTCTCAGTATAGTCGCGGTCGCCGGTGACGATGTGGAAGTCGACCCGGCCGTGCAGGTGATCCACGAGGTTCACCATGCTCCGCACCGGTCCGCCCGCCTTGAAGAAGGGTTTGTACCAATCGATGAAGACGAGGACCTGGGGGCGCAAGGCAGAGCGGGGATCGTTAGCTTGAGGCGGTTGAGCGTTGCAGGTTGACCGGGGTTGCGGGTTGGTCGTCCCCCATCAATTCGTGCGCCGTCCTGGCCCAGTGCGCGGGACTCCACGCCCGGCCCAGTTCCATGCTCCGCTGACCCATTGCGCGCAATTCAGCATCGGTGCTGAGCATGAGCATGCGCAATGCTGTCTTCAGCGATGACTTATCCCCAGCAATGAACCGGAAGCCGTTCTCGCCTTCTTTCAGGAAACGCTCGGACGCGCCCACGGCGGAGCTGAGCACGAGCGGCACAGCGGCGCATGCATGCTCCTGCACCACCACGCCCCAGGGCTCATAGGTGCTCGGCAATACGAAGGCGCCGGCCATTGCCACGATCCCCCGCATCTCCTCCGGCTGCTTGAAGCCGAGGTGGGTGATGCGCGGATGCATGCCCGACGGCGAAGCCTTCACCTGCTCATGCAGTTCGCCGGTGACGGCGAAGTGCAGTTCCCAATCCCCAGCGTCCCCTGAATCGCACAGCTCCGCGAAGGCATCGCAGAGCAACTGGTGGCCCTTGGTGGGGATATAGCGCGCCACGCAGAGCAGCCGATGCGGCCACTGCTCGTTGCGCATGGCCAAGATCCGCTCGCCCAGCGGCACGAAGAGCGCGGTGTCAGCGGAATAGAAACCGGTTCGGATCCCGTCCGGCTTGAAACCGAGTCGGAGCGCGTACTCCGCCTGGGCCTTGCCCGTGACCCAAGCATGCGTGAACGACCGATGCAAGCGGATGCGCGCAACGAGCGCATTGGCCCATTGCTTCCAATGCCCGCGCCAGGCGGTATCGAGCGCGATGATGGAAACGCCACCCAGATGCTTCGCTTCGGCAGCGGCGCGCAGGTAGTCCTTGTCAACCCAGCCGCTGGTGATGGTGAGTGCTGGCCGAAGGCGAGCAACGAGATCCACCATGGCATCACCCGTGAGCGATGCACGCTCGTGAACGGTGATGCGCGGGTGGAAAGCCAGGGAGAAGGGCGCCTCCTGATTCACCGGCCAGCGCACCAGATGGACATCGGCATCGGCTCGCTCCACCAGCGCATTGAGACAGGCAAGGACGTATGGCGCCAGCTCGGTGTAGAGCACCAGGATGGTGGGTCGCTCGCTACGGCTCACGGCGGCCAAGGTATCCGCCAGCGATCAGCGCTGCACGCGTATGCGGATATCGAAGAGGCTGCGCGAACGCCCGCCCGCCGCGAACTTGCGCCGGTAGTGCCTCACCCATAGCACGATGAGCGGAACACCGATGAGGGTGGGCCAGAGCCATTGCAGCCAACGCGGCTGGATCATCCCGAGATTCACTGCGCTGAAGGCCGAGACCGTGGCGATGTAACCGCCCAGGAAACCGGTGATGTGCGCATAGAGCCATTCTCGCTTATCGTTGTTGGTGCTATAGAAGCGCTGCAGGTCGCGCCACACGAAGAACAGGCCGATGGTGCCGAAGACCGTGAAGATGACAGGGCCGCTGGTCTTGTGGCCGAGCGCAAGGTGAATGGCGCCCCAGAGGAAGATGCCGCCATTGACGATGCCCGCCGCGATCATGAGCGCGCGGTCCATGGTGCGCGGCCGCTGGCCCTCGTGCAGCTTCTTGAGGTAGAGGGCCCGGTAGCCGCTGGCGATCATGTGGAAGGCGAATACCGCAACCATGGCCATGAGCCAATTGTCGCGGACCACGCCCAAACCGATCCCGGTCACGGCCACCGCAGCCATGCTCCAGAAATAGGACTTGCCCCAGCGCCGGTGCCAATCGCCGCCCTTGCGCGAGACCATGGCCAATGGCGCCACGATGAGGGCAATGAAGCCGAAGAGGGCGTGGAGGAGCGTGAGAGGGGGCATGGAAAGCGAATCACTCGACGAGCAACCTCGCACGTTCGTGCTGTCGATGGTCGGACCGAATGATCAATTCATAGAGGCCAGGCCGCAGGTCCGGAACCGTGATCTGGTCCTGGCCAGCCGTCAACTTTCCGGAACTAGCGGTCGATCCAACCATCGTGACCAATTCCCATATGCGCATCTCTTCTGCTGATCTTACGGATAAGAGGCCACCGCTCGAAATCGGGTTCGGATAAACGAGGCTCCGGGCGGATTCCGGAGGATCAGCGATGCCCACAGGATCCATGAACGTCGTGATCGTATTCGAAGCCGTGAAGGCATTCTCATCAGTCCTCACAACGAAAACCGCGCGAGGACCCGGTCCAGAGCCCTCGATCCATCCAGCTGCAACGTATCCTTCACCCGGCACTGAATCGACCCCTAGGCCCATGGACCGGTTGCCTTCTCCATAATTCGACCCGGAAATGAACCCGCCATCTTCCGCAACCCGCGTGAGTATCATATCGGAATTGGAGCCGACCGTAGTGTATCCGGTGATGACGAACCCGGACCCATGGGCGCGCTGAATCGCCGTTGCCTTAGCGTCCGTTTCGTTCCCGATGTACCGATCCCAGAGGAAGCCACCGGCACCATCATAGCCAGCAAGCATGATCTTCTGCGCCGCCGATCCTGCCCTTGAACGCCCGCACACAACAAGGTTGCCATTGCTGCCAACGGCAACGCCTCCGAAAGACACGTCGGCCGATGAGGTCCAAGTTGCTTCCCAAAGTTGAGCGCCGTCCGTATCGAGCAGCAGGAGAATCCCATCATCGTCACCATCAACAATCGTCCGGCGGCCAACCAGCGCGATGGTGCCATCCATCCGAACGGCCGCACCGTTGAACTCGGTGAAGAAAGGAGCTTCCAGCGCATAGCTCCAGACCGGGTCCCCGTCCCAATCGACTCGGATGGCGAAACCTCTTCCTTGAGGCACGGCTTCACTGTACGAAACACCATGAAGCAGGAATCCACCCTCCAGTGCCACCATGCCCCGGCACAGGTCCCAGTCCGCATCGCCGTAGTCCGTCGACCACAGAACCTCACCGGAATCATTGGTCCGCACCAAGCGCATATCATAGTTCCCGTTCTGCCCATCACCAACCGTGCAGGCAATCGCGAATCCGCCGTCGACCTCTGCGCATGCCACGGCCTGATCAACATCCGCTCCCCCGAAAAAGCGCGACCAAAGAAGCGTGCCGCCGTCATCCAACCGAAGCAGATAGATATCGCCCGCACCGTTCCCGAAGCTGCCCGTGCTCCCGGCAACCAGGAATCCACCATCCGAACAGGAGATCACGCTTGCGCCATTGTCGGAGCCGGATGCACCGTAAGTCCTGCGCCATGTGGATTGACCACTTGCGCAAAAACCGAGGAAGATGGCGGTGATGAGAAGCAGCAGAGACGGCACTGTGGCAGGGCGCATGAGGAACGCGAAATTACCGTCGTGACCGTTGATTCGCCGCCAAAGCCCGCCCGCTACTTTCGCCCCATGCACTCAGCGCCGCAGCCATCCGCACCCGCAAGAAGAGCGGTTGCGCTGCGCGGAGCATGGATTCCACGGGCGATTCTCCTGCTCGTTGCGCTCGCCTTCATCCTCCTCAAGCTGCCGTATTCGGGCCTGCCCTATTACTGGGATGAGGCATGGGTGTACGCCCCTGCGGTGAAGGCCATGCACGAGAACGGCATCAGCTTCTTGCCATGGGCGATTCCGCCTGAACTCTCACGCGGGCATCCACTCTTCTTCCATGCACTCGGAGCACTGTGGATGAGCGCATTCGGCGACTCCTTCGCTGCGATGCACAGCCTTGCTCTTTGCGTTTCCATCCTGCTCCTGCTTTCCACTTATTGGCTGGGGGCGCGCTTGGGAGGTGAATGGATGGGCGCCTGTGCGGCGGTGCTTGTCGCGGCGAGCGAGATGCTGCTTGCCCAAAGCGGCCTGCTGCTTCCTGAGGTGACGCTGGCGCTGCTCATGACGCTTGCTGCAACGGCCTATCTCGCACGGATCCCTTGGCTCTATCTCCTCACTTGCACGCTCGCGCTCTGGACAAAGGAAACTGCCGTGGTGCTGGTGATCGCCGTGGCCATGACGCATGCGTTGTCGCGCTTCTACGGCGGCAACTGGCCAGGATCCAGGGCTTGGCTCCGATGGTGGGCGCTGCTCTTGCTACCCGTTGGGATTGCTGGATCCTACTACCTGCTGCAATGGTGGGAATCCGGATGGTTCTTCTTCCCGGAACATCTGGAGATGATCACCCGGTCAAGGCTGGACATTGCTTTCAAGGCCAAGCTGGCATTCACCAACGCATTCGAGACGGAAGGCCTCCAGTACCTGACGCTAGCTGGTTGCGTGGCGGCTCCATGCCTCCTGATCCGCCGCGGTGCTGCACTGAGCATCTTGTCCGCGCTTGCGTTCACCGCCGCGATCAAGATGCTCTGGGGCCGCTGGCCGGTGCCCGCGAGCATCCAATTGCCTGCTGTCCTCATCGCCTTGGCGATCGGCATCGGATCGCTTTCGCTGCTCATCCGCCGGACTGAATGCCAGCTTCATGTTCCGGTTTTCCTGTTCGGCATCCTTTGCATCGGGCTTTGGGCATTCACCTCCTTGAACTTCTTCACGCCCCGGTACCTGTTGCCCATCCATCCATTCCTTGTGATGGGCGTGCTGGCGAGCTTGCATGCTTCAGGCCTCTCGGGCAGGGCTTGGGCGCTTCCGGCCGTGTCTGCGGTCATGGCGGCCACCATGCCCGCATCACTCGGCACCGATGGTCATATCGGTGATACGCGATTGAACTACCGCGATGCCATATCGATGCACAAGCAACGCATCGGATTCTGCGACCAGAAAGGCATGCACGACGCTCGCATCATGGCTTCTTTCACGGACTCGTACTACATGAATCATCCGGAGGCAGGTTACCTCGATGGCTCTCCGGTGTTCAGCGGCTGTGGGCCAGGGCCCATGCCTGAAGTGGAATACGCCTTCGTCGATTATCAATCCAGGAAGGAGCTGAGCGATGAACTCAAGGACGCCGGCTTCATCCGGATTGCCAGTTTCAGGTCCGGCCCGGCCTGGGGCGATGTGTATCAACGACGCTGAGCATCAAGCTCCGCCCCTCCACCCCGGTACCTTCGCCCCATGTCCCCCGCCGCGCTCCGCAACTTCATGATCTTCCTGGTGGTGCTCATCGCCATCGACCTGTATGCCTACAAAGGTGTGAATACCGCGCTCGCGAATCACAGCGTGGCGTTGCGGCGCATTTTCCGCTTCCTCTACTGGGTCATCAGCATCGGCCTGCTGGGCATGATCGTGTACGTGGGCTTCAACTTCCGCGACCCCGAGGCGCGCCGAGACCACAGCTTCGCGTTCAGCATGGTGGCGCTCTTCCTGCTCTTCTTCCTGCCCAAGATCGTCATGGTGGTCTTCCATGGCCTCGACGACCTGCTGCATCTGGTGCGCTGGGGCTGGGACAAGCTCACGCCCGGGCCCGTGGATGCCGCCGGCGAAGGCATCGACCGCGCTCGCTTCCTGAGCCAACTGGGCCTTATCGTCTCAGTGGTGCCCTTCGCAGGCGTGCTCTACGGCGTCACCAAGGGACGGCGCAACTTCAACCTGGCGCGCGTACCCGTAAGGAGCAGCAAACTGCCCGAGGCCTTCAACGGCCTGCGCGTTGTGCAGATCAGCGACATGCACTTGGGCAGCTACGGCGGCGACCTGAGCGTGGTGCGCAAAGGCGTTGACCTGATCATGGCCGAGGGGCCAAACCTGATCCTCTTCACCGGCGATCTGGTGAACGACTTCGCAGAGGAAGCCGAGCCGTTCATCGCTGAGTTGGCGCGGATGCAGGCGCCGCTCGGCAAGTTCTCCATCCTCGGCAACCACGACTACAGCGATTATCCGAAGTGGGATAGCCCTGAGCTGAAGGCCAAGAACCTCGAGAAGCTCAAGCGCATCCATGCCGAGATGGGCTTCCGGCTGCTGCTCGATGAGCACTTGCCCTTGGAGCGCGATGGCGAGCGCATCGGGCTGCTGGGCGTGCAGAACTGGGGGCACCGCTTCCAGCAGTACGGTGACTTGCAGAAGACGGTGCGCGGCAGCGAGAGCTTCGCCTATCGCATCCTCATGAGCCACGACCCCACGCACTGGGAGCACCAGGTGCAGGGCACGGGCATCGACCTCACGCTGAGCGGCCACACGCATGGCGCGCAACTGGGCGTGAAGCTCGGCAGCACCACCTATAGCCCTGCGCAATGGGTGTACAAGCACTGGGCGGGCCTCTATGCCGAGGGCGATCAGCAGCTCTACGTGAATCGCGGCTTCGGCTTCATCGGCTTCCCTGGTCGCGTGGGCATGCCGCCGGAGATCACGGTGCTTGAGTTGACCCGTGGTTGAATGGGCTGAGGGTTGATTGCGAGGCCGGTTGGGGGTTGGCCGATCACGGGAACACCCTCGCCGCCTCTGCCACGCATCGATCCAACTGCTGGAGGTTGAGCCCAGTGCTCACTCCGCGCTCTTCCAGGCTCCGAGCGAAAAGCTCCATCTGCAGGTTGCCCACGAGTTCATCCTCGGCCATCGGGCAGCCGCCATAGCCTTTGATGGCGCCATCGAAGCGGCGGCAACCGGCATCCCAAGCGGCATCGGTCTTCTGCTTCCAATTGTCCGGCGTGCAGTGCAGGTGCGCGCCGAACTCCACGGCCGGCAGTGCAGGGATGAGGGCGGAGAACATCGTGGAGATATCACCGGGCCGCGCCACGCCAACGGTATCGCTGAGAGCGATGATGCGCACGCCCAGCTCGTTCACCAGCCGATCGACCCAGTGCAGTGCGACCTCGGCGTTCCACGGATCGCCGTACGGATTCCCGAAGGCCATGCTGATGTACACCACCAGTTCCTTCCCAGCCGCGCGCGTGATCTCCGCGATGCGCGCGATGCGGCCCCAGCTCCCTTCGATGCTCGTGTTCGTGTTGCGCTGCTGGAAGGTCTCGCTGATGCTGAACGGGTAGCCGAGACAGGTGACGCTCGCCTGTTTCACCGCCTCCTCCGCGCCGCGCTCGTTGGCCACGATCACGAGCAGCTTGCTGTTCGATCCGCTCATGTCGATCCGGGAAAGCACCTCGCCGGTATCGGCCAATTGCGGAATGGCCTTCGGGCTCACGAAGCTCCCGATGTCGATGGTATCAAAGCCCACCTTGAGCAGCTCATTCAGGTAGCGCACCTTCACCTCCGTGGGAATGAAGGGCACGATGCCTTGCATGGCGTCGCGCGGGCATTCGATGAGTTTCACCGCTTCCATGCCGCGAAAGATCGATTGATCCGCTTCACCAGCGAAGGCCCTTCATACACCAGGCCGGTGTACACCTGCACCAGATCGGCGCCCGCCTCCAATTTCTCCATCGCCGCCTCCCATGAATCGATGCCGCCCACGCCGATGATGACGGTGGGCCTCGGCAGGCGCTCGCGCAAGCAGGTGATCACCTCCGTGCTTCGCGCCCGAACCGGTGCTCCGCTCAAGCCTCCTGCGCCAACGGACTCCAGTTCAACTTGCGTCGCGTGAAGCCCTGATCGCTCGATCGTGGTGTTGGTGGCGATCACGCCCGCGATGCCGCTCTCCTTCACTACTGCCACGATATCGTCCAATTGGCCATCGCTGAGGTCCGGGGCGATCTTGAGCAGGATCGGTTTGGAAGCTTGAGGAGTTGAGGAGGTGTTGGTTGAAGGTCGAATGCTCTTCTCCCTCAACGCGCGGAGGATCTCCAGCAAGGGCCCTTTCTCCTGCAACGCGCGCAAGCCGGGCGTATTGGGGCTGCTCACGTTCACCACGAAGTAGTCCACCGCGTCATGGAGCGCATCGAAGCAGGCGATGTAGTCGTCGATGGCCCGATCATTCGGAGTGTCCTTGTTCTTGCCGATGTTCCCGCCGACGATGATCCCTGGCCTCCGATTGCGCAAGCGTTCCACGGCCGCGTGCACGCCGCCGTTGTTGAAGCCCATGCGATTGATGAGCGCACGGTCCTTCTTCAGCCTGAAAAGCCGCGGCTGCGGATTGCCGGGCTGTGGCTTGGGCGTGAGCGTGCCCACCTCGATGAAGCCGAAGCCGATGCGCGCGAGGGCATCCACATGTCTCGCATCCTTGTCCATGCCCGCTGCGAGGCCTACAGGCGATGGAAAGCGCAAGCCCATCACGTCGGTGGCCGCGGCACGCGGCGGCTTGGCTCCCCCCACGAGCGAGAGCATGCCGGGAATGCGCGATGCGATGCCCAGCAGCCGGAAGGTGAGGTGATGAGCGCGCTCCGGAGGGAGCAGGAAGAGCAGTGGACGGAGCAGCGCGTACATCGGCGGCGGAGCGATCGCTAAGGGGTCTCGTTAAGCCGTATCAGCTCAAAGGCCTCCCATGCGCCGACATCCTTGCGATCGGCCGTGAGGCAGGTGTAGCAGGCATTGCCTTCGGCGAGTTGCGCCGCCAGATGCATCCCTTCGAGCGTGCGCAGCGCAACACGGCCTTCCGGCAGTTCAACCAGTTCGATGGTCTCCTTCTCGCCGATGCTGTCACGGTCGGCCACTGCCTGGCGCAAGCCTTCACGCTCGAAGCAGACATGCTTGCCATTGCTCGCGCGCAATGCGAAACGGCCGCTATCCATCGGCACGAGCTCGAATTGCTCCCAGGCCCCGATGCTGCTGCGATTGGCCATCAGCGCTCCGTAGCGCGCAACCCCTTCGGCCTGATCCGCGCAGATGTACTGGCCATTGGCGGCTCGCAAGGCCACCATCTCATTAAGCTTGGGAGCCGATGCTTCCGCGGCATCGGCAGGGGTATTCGATTGTTGCGTTGGGCCGCAGCCAACCAAGGCCGCGCTTGCGGAGAAGATCAGGGACCGTGCGACTTGTTTCATGGTTCTTGCAAAGGCCGCAAAGGTGGCACATGCGGGCCGAATCGTCAGGCATGGGACGAGCAGCGCCAGTACTATTGCGGCGCTCCCAGCGTTGGCCAGGACATGCGCGCATCCGTCATCCTCCTGCTCATCAGTTCGAGCAGTTCCATCGCACAGCCCAGCGGGCCCTCCGAGATCCATCGCATGGTGCGCTTGAATGACAGCATCTTCGTGGACCGCTTCGAGATCGGCGTGGCGGATTGGCTGGAATTCATGCACGACGGCGATGGCACTGCGCCGGATCCAACCGTGCTGAAGGAATTGCCCTATGCGTACCTGTTCGCTCCCGCCTCCGGCGAAGCGCGGAGCTTCCGCAGCTTCGGGGTCTTCACCCGCTTCCGGATCGGCGTTCGATCCGACAGCCTGCGCGCACGATCGCAGCGGCACAAGGCTGAAGGTTACGCCCATTATCCCATCGCCGGCATCAGCTACGAGCAAGCCCTTGACTATTGCGCCTGGCGAGGCGATCGGTACAACGAAATGCTTCGCGCGCAGGGAGACACCATGTTCACCGTCATCTACGAGCTCCCTAAGGCGCGCGAGATGGATGCGCTGCTCACGGAAGCAGATAGCACGAACGGGATCTGTCCCTTGTTCAATTACGACTGCGCGCCATGCCAGGCCCAATTGAAGATGGGTCGCCGCCGGGCCTTCGTCCATCCTGGGAAAGAACTCACCCCTGTCACCGGATACGCGCCGGACGCGCTCGGGCTGTACAACCTGCGAGGTAACGCGGCTGAGCTGACCGCCTCCCGTGGCGTTGCCAAGGGCGGGTCCTTCATGGAACCCGCTGGGCAATGCGCCCAAGGCTGGTCGCAGCCTTACGACAAGCCGGAGCCCTGGCTCGGCTTCCGTTGCATCGCTCGCGTGAAGGCCCACTAGCCCGGTACCTTCGCGGCCCTTCCGATGCCTTTCCAACTCATATCAGAATTCACCCCGACCGGCGACCAGCCCGAGGCCATCCGGCAATTGGTGGAAGGATTGCGCGATGGCGTGCCGGCGCAGACACTGCTCGGCGTCACCGGATCGGGCAAGACCTTCACCGTGGCGAACGTGATCGCGCAGGTCGATCGCCCCACGCTGATCCTGAGTCATAACAAGACGCTGGCCGCTCAGCTCTATGGCGAGTTCAAGCACTTCTTCCCGAACGACCGCGTGGAGTACTTCGTGAGCTATTACGACTACTACCAGCCCGAGGCCTACCTGCCCACCACCAACACCTACATCGAGAAGGACCTCTCGGTGAATGAAGAGATCGAGAAGCTCCGGCTCAGCGCATCGAGCGCGCTGCTGAGCGGAAGGCGCAACGTGATCGTGGTGGCCAGCGTGAGCTGCATCTACGGCATTGGCAATCCAGCGGAGTTCAAGCACACGGTGGTGGAGCTGAACAAGGGCATGAAGGTGAGCCGCAATGCGCTGCTCCACCGCTTCGTTTCGGCGCTGTACAGTCGCAAGGACATTGAGCCTGGTCGCGGCAACTTCCGCGTGAAGGGCGATGTGGTGGAGGTCTTCCTCGCGTACGCCGATGAAGGCATCCGCATCCACTTCTGGGGCGATGAACTGGAGCGGATCGAGCGCTTCGACCTGGGCACCACCAAGACGCTGGAGACCGTGGATCAAGTGACGATCTACCCGGCCAACATCTTCGTGACCAGCCGCGAGACGCTGAACGGCGCCATCCACAGCATCCAGGAGGACATGGTGAAGCAGGTCGCCTTCTTCCAGGAGATCGGCAAGCACCTGGAGGCGAAGCGCCTCGAGGAGCGCGTGAGCCACGACCTGGAGATGATGCGTGAACTGGGCTACTGCAGCGGCATCGAGAACTACAGCCGCTACTTCGACCGGCGTGAAACGGGCCAGCGCCCCTTCTGCCTCCTCGACTACTTCCCCGACGATTTCCTGATGGTCATCGACGAGAGCCACGTCACCGTGAGCCAGGTGCAGGCCATGTACGGCGGCGATCGCAGCCGCAAGCGCAACCTGGTGGAGTATGGCTTCCGCCTGCCCAGCGCGATGGACAATCGCCCGCTGAAATTCGAGGAGTTCGAGGGCATGATGGGACAGACCCTCTTCGTCAGCGCCACGCCAGCTGACTACGAATTGCAGCGCAGTGAGGGCGTGGTGGTGGAGCAAGTGGTGAGGCCAACGGGATTGCTCGACCCGCCCATTGAAGTGCGTCCGAGCAAGGACCAGATCGACGACCTGCTCGAAGAGATCCGCAACCGGACCAAGAAAGACGAGCGCGTGCTGGTGACCACCCTCACCAAGCGCATGGCGGAGGAGCTCGACGAGTTCCTGCGCAGGAACGGCGTGAAATGCAAGTACATCCACAGCGACGTGGAGACCCTTGAGCGGATCGAGATCCTGCGCCAGCTCCGCTTGGGCATGATTGACGTGCTCGTGGGCGTGAACCTCCTGCGCGAAGGCTTGGACCTGCCGGAGGTATCGCTCGTGGCCGTGCTCGATGCGGACAAAGAAGGTTTCCTCCGCAGCAACCGCTCGCTCACGCAGACCGCTGGCCGCGCGGCACGGAATGTCAATGGCCTGGTGGTCTTCTACGCGGACAAGATCACCGACAGCATGCGGCGCACCATTGATGAGACCGAGCGCCGCCGCGCCAAGCAGATGGCGTACAACGCGGAGCACGGCATCACGCCCACGCAGATCAAACGCGACAGGGCCGATGTGCTGAAGCAGACCTCGGTGCTCGAGATCCAAGGCCCCACGCCCAAAGCCTACCTCGAACCGGAACCGGTTTACAGCCTCGCCGCCGATCCGGTGATGCAATACATGAGCACCGATCAGTTGGAGAAGAATGCCGCTCTGCTTGAGGCGCAGATGCGCAAGGCGGCCAAGGAACTCGACTTCATCGCGGCGGCCCAGCTGCGCGATGAGTTGTTCGCCGTGCAGAAGCTCATGGAGCTTCGCCTGCAAGCGAAGCCGTGAGTAGTCGGGCGTGAAAGGTGAATCGTCGTCGCGGTGATTGCCTTCGGCGAAAAGGGGCTTCGGTGATTCCCATTGAGCTTCCGAGAGTGGCCTGTGCTGGAACGTTGGCGGCTGTGGCGAGGCGTTTACTTTCGTCCGCGAACCACCCCTCATTGAACCAGAACACCGATGAACCGAATCCTACTCCATGTTCTCGGGGCCACGCTATTGGCTCCGGCATTCACCAACGCCCAGGTCAGCTTCGGCGGACAACCGCTTGGGCTTGACCAGGCCTACTTGCCTGCACCGCCGCTGGTGGTGATGCCCGAAGTGGATGCCAACGCGCTCATGGTGGAGGACGAGGCACGCATCGCAAGCGGCGTCAAAGGGCCCTACCGCTTCGGTTTCAACCACGCCACGGACATCAGCACGGAGAACAGCGGCGCATGGACCACCCTGCCTAACGGAGAAGGGGTTTAGCGGGTAGCCATCGCATGCCCCGGCGCCTTCAGCATCAACTTCGAGTTCAACGATTACGTGGTGCCCGATGGCGGCCAGGTCTTCGTGTACAACGAAGCGGGCGAAGTGCTTGGCGCTTTCACGGCCGAGAGCAATCCCGGCCACACGGAACTGGGCGTTACGCAACTGCCCGGCGACCGCATCACCATCGAGTACATCGAGCCTTTCGCCGTCCGCGGCGAAGGCCGCTTGCGCATCGGGCAGGTGACGCACGCTTATCGCGACCTGTTCCGCACCCTGAAAGGCTTCGGCACCAGCGGGAGCTGCAACAACAACGTGATCTGCCCCGAGGGCGATCCCTGGCGGCCGCAGATCCGGAGCGTGGCCATGATCACCGTGGGCGGAAGCGGCATCTGCACCGGGCAGCTGATCAACAACTGCAACAACGACGGCACCCCGTACTTCCTGACGGCGAATCACTGCTTGGGCGGCAACAATAGCTGGGTCTTCCGCTTCAATTGGAACAGCCCTGTCTGCAGCCCAACCACCAACGCGCCCACCAACCAGACCGTGAGCGGCAGCACCTTGAAGGCCAACAACGCAGCGAGCGACGTGGCCCTGCTCCAACTCAACAGCACGCCGCCCGCCAGCTACAATGTGTTCTACACTGGCTGGGACAAGAGCGGCACCGCCCCAACGGCCAGCACCTGCATCCACCATCCGGATGGTGACATCAAGAAGATCAGCTTCGACACCAACCCCGCCACCCAGGCGAGCTGGGGCGGCGCCGCCACCTGGCGCATCGCCAATTGGGAGGACGGCACCACCGAGCCGGGCAGCAGCGGCAGCGGCCTCTGGAACCAGAATGGCCTGCTCATCGGGCAGCTCTATGGTGGCACTGCTTCATGCAGCAACAACATCAACGATTACTTCGGGCGCTTCAGCACCAGCTACCAGTACCTGCAGACGTGGTTGGGCAACTGCGGCAACACGCTCCAAGGCTACCCGCTCACCGTGGGCATGGATGAGCCGACAGCTGCCGGTGAGCTGGCCATTGCCCCGAACCCTGCGCAAGGCTCCATCACTATTGGCCTTCCAACCGGCATGCGCAATGGCGGTCGGCTCACGGTATTCGATGCCTTGGGCAAGCTAGTCGCGCAGCGCAGCCTCACCAGCGGAGTCGAGCGCGTGACCTTTGAACTGGGCGACCAGCCTGCAGGCCTGTACTTCGTGGAGGCCACGGCCGAGGGATACCACCGCGTGCAGCGCCTGGTGATCGCGCGCTGACCCCTTGCCATGCCATTCTGAAGGACCGTTGGAGTGATCCAGCGGTCCTTCGCATCTTGGGCCTCGTCTATCTTCACGCAGCCAAACCAGCGCGCATGGCACCATCGCTACGCCTCTTCTCCACTCTCCCGCTCTTCCTCGCCGCGCTTTCCGCGTCGTCACAAATCGCCTTCGGCGGAAGGCCGATCGGGCTGATGCCCAAGGGACCTGCGCTGCCGCCTGCGCAAACGATCACCCTCCCGGCGGTTGATGCCGCAGCGCTGATCGCCGAGGACGAGGCTCGCTTCGCTTCCGGCATGAAAGGCCCATGGCGCTTCGGATTCAACCACGAGGTGGATATCCGGAGCGAGGCGCATGGCACCTGGCATGTGCTGCGCAATGGCGATCGCGTGTGGCGCGTGGCCCTTGAATGCCCGGGCGCCTTCAGCATCAACTTCCGGTTCAACATCTTCGACCTTCCTGAGAGCGGCCGCGTGTTCGTGTACAACGAGAGCGGCCAGCATCTGGGGGCCTTCACTGAGGCAAGCGCGAAGCACGGTCGCCTGGGCGTTACGCAACTGGCCGGAGAGCGCATCACCATCGAGTACCACGAACCGGCATCAGCCGCCGGGCAAGGCCGCCTCGCCATCGACCGTGTCACGCACGCCTATCGCGATACGCAGGGATTCACGCGCGGCTTGGGCGATAGCGGCTCATGCAACATCAACGTGATCTGCCCGGAAGGCGACGATTGGCGCGACCAGATCCGAAGCGTAGCCATCATCACCACCGGCGGCAATGGCTTCTGCACCGGCACCATGCTCAATAATTGCGCGCAGGATAGCACGCCTTACTTCCTCACCGCCAACCATTGCCTCAGCCCCGATGTGGCCGACTGGGTCTTCCGCTTCAACTGGGACAGCCCCACATGCGACCCGACCGAGGATGAGCCGGCCCTGGAGACCGTGAGCGGCTGCGTGCTCCTCACCAGCAACACCGGCACCGACATGGCCTTCCTCGAACTGAACAGCATCCCGCCCGTGGAGTACGATGTGTACTACGCCGGATGGGATAAGAGCGGGGTCACGCCCGATACCGTTTGCGGCATCCATCATCCCAGCGGCGACATCAAGAAGATCAGCCTCTCCTACAGCCCGATCACGCAAGCCAACATCGATCTGGGAACCGGTGCTGCGGATTGCTGGCAAGTGACCGTTTGGGATGCCGGAACAACGGAGCCCGGCAGCAGCGGAAGCGCCTTGTTCAATCAGGACAAGCGCGTGATCGGCCAACTCTATGGCGGCGCAGCGGATTGCACGAACAGCGTGGACGATTATTACGGCCGCCTCGATGTCAGCTGGCCCTTCATCGAGCAATACCTCGGCACCTGCGGCGATACGCTAGCCGGCTTGGGCGACGCGGAACCGATCATCGCGTACGACGCAGCCATCACCAGCATCGTGAACATCCCCGAGTTGATCTGCGGCGACAGCATCATCAGCCCGATCGTCACCTTGAAGAACAACGGATTGGCGGTGATGACCAGCGCAGTGATCACCTATGGGCTGGTGGGCGGCACTCCCTTCGTGTTCAACTGGACAGGTTCGCTTCAAGTGCTGCAGACCATGAATGTCCCTCTTCCACCGATCGTGGCCGCCACTGGCGCGAATACCCTGTACGTGACGGTGACCTGGCCCAACGCCAACGAAGACCAGGTGCCGGACAACGACACATGGTTCTACTCCTTCAACGTGAGCAATCCGGGCGGCACCGTGCAGCTCCTGCTCACGCTCGATAATTGGGGCAGCGACATCACCTGGGAATTGGCCACGCAGTCGGGCACGGTGCTCTACGAGGGCGGCCCTTACCCTGACCTGGAAGAAGGCGAGCTATACACCTCCTCCTTCTGCCTCACCAACGATTGCTATTCGTTCACGATCAACGATGCGTTCGGCGACGGCATCTGCTGTGATGAGGGCGAAGGGAGCTACGTGATCATGGACTCCGATTCGACGCTGCTCGTGGAGAGTGATGGCCAGTACGGCGAGCAGGATGTGCAGACCTTCTGCGTGGAAGTGGTGGGCATGCCGGAAACGGGATTCGGGCCGCAGATCGCCCTATACCCAAATCCTGCCCACGGTCAAGTGATGCTGCTTGCAGGGCGCGCGATCCAGAGCGTGCGCGTGCTGGACGCCACGGGGCGAGTCATGCTGGATCAGCGCGTTGGCTCCGACTTGGCCACGTTGGGCATCGAGCAACTGGTGGCCGGGGCCTACCTGGTTGAAGCGATCACGTCCGAAGGCCGTGCAGTGAAGCGGCTGGTGGTGCAGTGATCAGTGCTTGAGCGCGTAGTACAGCGTCTTCATGCACTCGTTGTTCACCATGATCATGCCCGCTTCGCTCTCCCACCAGCGCGCGGCATCGTAATCCTTGCCGGGCGCCGCGCGCACCAGCACCTCAACGCCCGCTGGCGCCAATGCCTTCCGGAAGACCTTGCCGGCGCGGCGCGTATGGAATTCCGTGGTGACCACGATCACCTTCCGCAGGCTGTTCTCCACGGCGAAGTCGCGCACGGCGATCGCCTCTTCCTGGGTGCTGGTGCCCACTTCCAGGAGCACCGCTTGGCCACGCTGCGCGCTGTCGAGCAATGCGGCGTCAAGGCCCAGTGCTGCCTCCGTCCGCGCGATGCCGTACAGCTGGAGGCGCTCATCGGTGATCCCCCCTGTGAATAACAGGCGCGGCGCCCAACCAGCGCGCAACAGCTGCGAGCCCACCGGTGCCCGTTCGATGGGCGCTCCGCCGAGCACCACGATCGCATCGGCCTGTGCCAATGGATCCTCTTCGATCAGCCAATTCCCGAGCGCGCGCATCAGCGGTACCCGTGCGAGCCAGAGGGCCATGAGCACGGCGGCAAGCACCAAGAATCGGCGCGACCAACGACCCGTGCGGGTTCGGAACGGCTTCACGGGATCGTGCATCTCAATAGGCGCCGCTCCGGCGACGCAGTGCCCATTCCGCAGCGAGCAGCATCAGCACCGTGAAGAAGATCCAGCGCATCTCGATCAGATCGGTGAATCGCGGCTGCGAGTAGGAGCGCGACGAGGCCCGGTTATCGGCGTTCAGTGCCTCCGGTATCCCGCCCAACTCAGAAGGGGCCAGGACCTTCCCGCCCGTGCGCGCTGCGATGTCAGCCAGGAGCGCGTGATCGGCAACGGTCGTCACTTGCTCCAAGGTCACCGCGCGCACATGCACCTCGCCTTGAGCAGTCATGCGCTCGCCTTTGTGCTGGGCTTCGGCCTTCCAGGTGTAGCGGCCTACAGGCAGCATGCCGGCGCTGGCGCCATAACCGTTCGCAGTGGGATTGAACGCGAAGGGATAGTCCCGTCCCTCCTCGTCCTTCAAGGTGATGGCCACTTTCGCATCAGGCACGGCCTCATAGGCGGCGTTGTACACCTCGGCGGTGAATTGCACTTGCTCATTGGCAGGCACCACGGGCGGATGGTCAACCCGGAAACGCTTCTTGTCGGCCTTGAGCGAGAGGAACTGCGCCAGTTTCCGGATCAACCGGTCGAAACGGTCATGGTTGCCATGCAATTGGTGATCGGCCAGGCGCCACCGCCAGATGCCCTCGCCGCAGATGGTCGCGCTGCGTTGGCCATCTTGCTGGGACACGGCGATCAGCGGGGCCTCGGTGCGCACGAGCCCCACGCGCTGCCAGGCCAGGGCCGAGGCTGACCGGCTCAGGCTGTATTGCCCGAACGGCACTTGCAGCGGTGGATAGCGCTCGATGGCCTGCACCAGGTCCGCCTCGAGGTTGAAGGTCGCGAAGTCCTTCGCGGCCACGGCTTGCGCATCGGTGATGGCCGGCCTGCTGTCGCTGACGCGCACTCCGGCGAGCAGCGCGTTGTAGGCATCCATGCGCGTGCCCGACCCGAGCACGATCAGCATCGGGATGCCTTTGGCCTTTGCGCCCTCAACGAAGGCGCTCGCCGCTGAACTGGACCCGGGCAGCTGGTGCAGCACGATCAAGTCGTAGCCCGCCGGCACGCCATTGAAATCACCGGCATAGGCGAGTTCCACGGCGTAGCCCTCCACGCCGCTCAACGCCGTGCGCAAGGCGCCGAGGTCAGGATGCGGCGCTGCAGCCAGGATCAGCACCTTCTGCCGGGCGTCGAGCACTTCGATGTAGAAGTCCTGGGTATTGTTGACGATGCTGGCCTCCTCGTCCACCGCTACCACTTCAACCGTATAGCGCTGCGTACCGGCTGCATCGGCTTTCACGCTGAATGCCGATTCGTGCAGGTAAGGGTCGGCGCCGATCAAGAGCTCCTGGGTCGCGATCACCTCGGCGCCGCGCTTCAGCAGAACGCGCGTGCGCTGGCCCTTGAGGTGCCGGGCCGCGATGCGTGCGCGGACCGGGAACTCGTTGCCGAGGAAGCAGATGCGGTTGTGGTCAACGGCTTTCACGGCAAGGTCTGGCCGCACGGTCGTATCACCCAGGGCGATGGTGAACACCGGCACCTGCAAGCGGTCGGCATCGAAGCGCGGATCACGCCCACGGTTCACGATGCCATCGCCGTCGATGATCACCGCGGCAAGGTCCGGTCCGCTCAAGCGGTCGTGCACCTCGCGCAGCGCCTGGCTCATGTCCGTGGCCAGCGCATCCTGAGCGTAGCTGAGACCTTCCGCAATGGCGTCCCCGTAGGTGAATGACCGCACCACGAAGCGCTCGCCCAGCGCGGCCTCCAACTGCTGCATGCGCTCCGCATGCACCATCCGCATCGCCGCGGTATCACCGCTCAGCAGCAGCGATGCCGAGCCATCGTGCAGCAAGGCCACCACCGGCTTGCGCACCTCGCGCACCAGCATGCGCAGCATGGGCTCCAGCAGGAAGAAGGCAATGATGGCCACGGCTAAGGCGCGCAGCACGGCCAGCAGCAAGTTCACTCGCGGCGCGAACCCCTCCCTCCCGGCCTGCTTGCGGTAAAGCCACCACGCCAGCAGCGCGCCCAGCAACAAGCAGAGCGGCGCCAGCCAGAGGGAATGGGCCGTGGTGAGGTGCATGCTCAGCTGGTGGTTGAGGGTTGGAGGCTTGCCCGCCGGTGGCAGGTTGAGCAACTGGCTGGTTGAGGGTTGGGGCGCGAAGATCGCCTTGAGTGACCTTCAAGAGCACGCACGGAGCAATACTGGGGGCAGGGCGCAGCTGGATTGAACCATCGAAGACAGGATCCTGCGCGATCCACCTGCAAGAAACATGGCGGAGCTCTACCTGATGCACGACGGTCCGCGACTGCTCGTCAACCCTCGACCTTCCGCACCATCCCCCAGGCTCATCAAGCTCTCCCCTACGTCAGCATCCCCCCGCACACGTTGATCGTCTGCCCGGTGATGTAGGCGCTGAGGTCGCTGCCGAGGAAGACGCAGGCGTTGGCCACATCGGCGGGGGTGCCGCCGCGCTTCAGGGGGATGCCCTCGCGCCATTGCTCCACCACTTTGGGGTCGAGGGCACCGGTCATCTCCGTCTCGATGAAGCCGGGGGCGATGGCGTTGCTGCGGATGTTGCGGCTGCCGAGCTCCAGGGCCACGCTCTTGGTGAAGCCGAGGATGCCGGCCTTGCTGGCGGCGTAGTTGGCCTGTCCGGCGTTGCCCTTTACCCCCACCACGCTGCTCATGTTGATGATGCTGCCGCTGCGCTGCTTCAGCATGGTGCGCATCACGGCCTTGGTCATGTTGAAGACGCTCTTGAGGTTGGTGGCGATCACGACATCGAAATCGGCCTCGCTCATGCGCATGAGCAACTGGTCCTTGGTGATGCCCGCGTTATTCACCAGCACATCGAGCTTGCCCCAGGCGGCCACCACCTGGTCCACGGCGGCCTGCGCGCTGTTGAAGTCGCCAGCGTCGCTCTGTATGGCGAGCACGTTGCGGCCGCTCTTCGCCTTGAGCTCATCGGCCACCGCATTGGCCTTGTCGGGGCTGCTCACGTATGTGAAGGCCACATCGGCTCCTTCTTCGAGGAAGCGTTCGACGATGCCGCGACCGATGCCGCGCGATCCGCCGGTGATGAGGGCGGTTTTTCCGGTGAGTAGTGCCATGCGGCGAAAGTAGCTGCGCATCCGTTGCCCAAGGGCATCCGGTCAATGGCCCGCCCGGCCCTGCTCGAGCGCGAACACATGCCGCAGGATGCCTTCGGCTGGCGCAGTGAGCACTTGATCGCGACGCGCCAGCACCCGTTTGGCGGCATCGATGGCGCGCTCGATATCATACGTAGCGAAGCCATCCGCTCCGCCCCATGCGAAGGAAGGGATGCGCTTGGGCGGGAAGCCGCCGCCGAACACATTGGCCGCCACGCCCACCGAGCTGCCCGTGTTGAACATGGTGTTGATGCCGCTCTTGGCATGGTCACCCATGAAGAGGCCGCAGAACTGCAAGCCCGTGCCTACCTCCTTGCCTTCAACGTGGCTGTACACCTTCACCTCGCCATAGGTGTTCTTCAAGTTGCTGTTGTTGGTGTCTGCGCCCAAGTTGCACCATTCACCCAGCACACTGTTGCCGAGGAAGCCATCGTGCCCCTTGTTGCTGAAGCCGAGGATCACGCTGTTGTTCACTTCGCCGCCCACGCGGCATTCGGGCCCGAAGGCCGATGGCCCATAGACCTTGGCGCCCATCTTCAACTGCGCATGATCGCCGAGCACGATGGGGCCGCGCAGCAGGCAGCCTTCCATCACTTCCGCGCCGCGCCCGATGTGGATGGGGCCGCCTTTGGTGTTGAGGATGCTGGCCTCGCAGACTGCGCCTTCCTCGAGGAAGACCAGGGCCGGGTCGCCCACAACGGTATTGAGCGCGCTGAGCGGTTGGGAGCGGCGTCCTTCGGTGACCAGCTTGAAGTCCTGCGCGATGGCCTTGCCGCAGTGCTGGAAGAGATGCCAAGGACGCGTGAAGGAGCAGGCCTCTCCCGCGAATTCGACCCGCCTCTCGTAGACCGGCGGCTGCAACCAAGCCCCTGCGTCCGGTGCCTCTCCGCCTGCCAATCCGAAGGCGAGCGGTCGGCCGTCCTTCATCAGGACTTCACCGGGCTTCAGATCGAGCACCGAATCCACCAGGTCATCGGCCGGGAATAACGAGCCATCCACTTCGAAGCGCTGACCATCAGCCTGCGCCATGGGGAATGCCTTGGATAGATAGGACTCCGTGCGATAGAAGACGTCCAGCCCGCTGCGCATCTGCCACCCTTCGCTGATGCGCAGGATGCCGGGGCGCAGCTGGGCCACCGGACGCGTGAAGGTGAGCGGCAGCAGGTGCGCGTGATGGCCTGCGTCGGAAAGGATGATCGCCATGCGGACGAAGGTAGAAGAGCGCTGGCAGCGCTATTCCATTCCGAAGAGGCCGCACACCCACCAGGCCAGGGCTGCGAGCACGGCGCTCACCGGAATGGTGAGGATCCAGGCCCAGAGCAGCCGGATGGTGACGCCCCAGCGCACGGCGCTCACGCGCTTGGTGGTGCCCACGCCGATGATGCTCCCGGTGATGGTGTGCGTGGTGCTCACGGGGATGCCCATCTGCTCGGTCATGTAAAGCGTCATGGCCCCTGCGCTCTCGGCGCAAACGCCTTCGAGCGGGCTCACCTTCGTGATGCGCGTGCCCATGGTCTTCACGATCTTCCAGCCACCGCTGAGCGTGCCCAGGCCGATGGCGGAATAGCATGCTAGCGGTATCCAGGCCGGCATGTGATCCAGGCTCTCGGCCTCGCCGCTGGCCACCAACGCCACCATGATGATGCCCATCACCTTCTGCGCATCGTTGCCGCCGTGACCGATGCTGAACGCAGCGGAGCTGAGCAGCTGCAGCCGCTTGTACAGGTTGGCCGTGCGCAGCGCGCTGGGCAGCTTGGTGAGGTCCACCGCATAGGTGAGCATGAACACGAGCGAGAACAGCGCCATGGCGATGCGCAGGTCGTTGTTCTTCAGGATGAAGATGCTGGTGATGGCCGTGGCCACAGCGATGATCGATAGCCTTACCCAGAGATTGCGCACCAGCGTGACCAGCGTGATGAAGATGCTGATGACCATGCCGACCAGGGGCGCCAGGATGATGAAGGCCGCGACAAGCCCGATCTTGGCCATGTTCACGCTATCGATATCGAATCCGGCACCGGCCAATGCGGCTCCGGCGAAACCGCCGATAAGGGTATGCGAGCTGCTGCTGGGGATGCCGTACCACCACGTGAGCAGGTTCCAGGTGATCGCGGCGATGAGGCCCGCGAGCACCACGCGCAGCGTGATGAACTCCTCGTGCACGGTCTTGGCCACGGTGTTGGCCACATGGTGATCGCTGAAGATGAAGTAGGCGATGAAGTTGAAGGCCGCGGCCCAGATCACGGCCTGCACGGGCGTGAGCACCTTGGTGCTGACGATCGTGGCGATGGAATTCGCCGCGTCGTGGAAGCCGTTGATGTAGTCGAAGATCAACGCTAGGGCGATGATCACGATGAGCAGGGTCATGGGCTCAGGCGTACTTGAGCATGATGGACTCCAGCACGTTGCCCACGTCCTCGCACTTGTCCGTGGCCAATTCCAAGGTGCTGTACAGGTCGCGCAGCTTGATCAGCGCGATGGGGTCCTTCTCGTCGGCGAAGAGCTTCTGGATGGCCCGGTCATACACCTCATCGGCCTGGTTCTCCATGCTGTTGATCTGCACCACGAATTCCATGTGGGCATTGCTCTTGTGCATGCGCCGGAGGTTCTGCACGGCGAGCTGCACGATATGAGCCCCCTCATTCACCAGCCGGGCCAGTTCAGAGCAGGTCTGGTCGGGCTTGCCGATGCCGAAGAGCTCCAGGTTCTTGGCGCTGGCCAGGATGAAGTCGGCCACGTCGTCGAGGCTGGTGGCCAGGCTGTGGATGTCTTCCCGATCGATGGGCGTGATGAAGTTGCGCGCCAGGTCGGTGAAGATGGTATGCGTGAGGTCGTCATTGGCGCGCTCTGCGATCTCCAGCCGCTCCAGCAAAGCCGTTCGCTGCGATCCGGGCTCGGTGTTCATGATCGCCATCAGGTCCTCGCTCATCTTCAGCACGTTCGCGGCGCTGGCCTCGAAGTGGTAGAAGAACACACGGTCGCGTGGCTTGAAGATGCTGAGGAGTTGATCGAGCGCCATGGGGCTTTGGTTGGGGTGGGCAAATGTATCCGGGGAGTTCAGCGCGAAGCTGCTCTTGGGGATTGGTAACCCTAGGTTAACATGATCGTGAAGCGTCAGATCCCGAACTCTACCTGGAACAAGGTGGTCCAGCTGTTCCCATCGTGATCGAATGCGGCCATGCCCTCTGTCCAGCGGTACCCGGCGTACCACTGCAGCTTGATGCGATGGCCGTTGAGGTAGCGATTGATCCCGAGCAGGGACTCCTCGGTGCGAGCGCGCAGCGCAGTCACTTCGCCGGTAGGCCGGACGATGGTGTAGCGCGATGCGATCTCCCAGTGGCTGCGGAAGTGCTTGCTCAATTGCGCATTCAGCCCTTGTCCGGAGGTCACGAAGCGCACCGCGCCCGTTTCACTGGTGGTTATCGGTTCGTCGCTGTCGCGCTGGAAAGCCTCGGCGGACAGCGCCCAGCCTTGGTACTTCAGCACCGCATCGGCGATGAAGGTGCCCATGTCCGTGGGCGCGTAAAGCTCCTGACCCAACTGACCGCCTGAGCGAATGGCGTCGTCGTTGTATGAGTAGCCGGCGGCCAGCGAGAGTCGGGGCATCGCTTCCATCTCCAGGTCACCCTCGCTGAAATCGCCGCTATTCGCGAATTGGCCGAACGGCAACCACTCCAAACGGCCGGTGTAGCAGATGCCATTATTGCCAATCAGCGCGCCTCTTCCCTCGCCGCTTGTCAGTGCGCCTTTCAGTTGCACGAGCTGTTCGCCAATGGGGATGGTCCAGTAGGCGAAGGCGCCTACATCACGGTCCAACGTGAAAGCCGCATTGGCAATGGAGCGGTCAGGGAATTGCTGGTTGCCGGAGCTGATCACCCGCTGGCGATTGCCAGGTAGCTTCCCCTGACCGAAGCCCACATAGAAATTGGTGCCGAAGTAGTAGTACACCAAGGCGTCGCGCAAGGGCTGAGCGATCACATCACCTTCAAGGTCCAGGTCCGCGCGGCTGAAATTGAGTTGCACATAGTAACGGAGCTTGCGCGCGAGCACGTGGCCATCGAGCCGGAGCCGGAGCCTGCGGATGCGAAGGTCCACGGCATCCACGCTCAAGTCGTCACCGCCAACGGTGGTGATTCCAGCGCGGCTCTGCATGCGGAAGCGCAGGTTCAGGGCGAAGACCGAATCCTTGGAGAAGGAAAGGCCATTCCGCACGTCGATCAAGGGAGCCTCGTCCCGTTCGTTCTGTGCGAACAGCAAGGCAGGCAAGGCGAGCAGCATGGCTGCCGCCAGGCATCGTGAGAGTCTCCGGTACATCGCGGCGCGAAGCAGCGTTCGACCTGTTAATTGAATGTTACCGTTCCGGAAACCGCCTTTGAACGCTATGAAGGACCAGGAACGCACCTTTGCGGCAACAAGAGGACATGCTCTACGAATTCAATGGTTATCGGCCCGTGGTTCACCCCACGGCCTTCGTGCATCCTCAAGCCGCGGTCACCGGCAACGTGGTCATCGGAGCTGACGTGTACATCGGGCCAGGCGCAGCCCTGCGCGGGGATTGGGGCGAGATCGTGGTAAAGGAAGGCTGCAACGTGCAGGAGAATTGCACGATCCACATGTTCCCCGGCGTGAAGGTGGTGCTGCACCCCGGGGCGCACATCGGGCATGGCGCCATCATCCACGGCGCCACCATCGGGGCGAATTGCCTGGTGGGCATGAATGCGGTGATCATGGACGATGTGCAGCTCGGCGAAGGCTGCATCGTGGGTGCTCTGGCCTTCCTGCCCGAAGGGAGCATCTGGGAGGCCCGGCAGGTGATCGTGGGCAATCCGGCCAAGGCGGTGAAAGCGGTGAGCGATGAGATGCTCGCCTGGAAGACCGAAGGCACGCGATTGTACCAATCACTTCCCGCACAGCTGCACGCCACGCTCAAGCCCTGCGAGCCGCTCAGCGAAGTGGATCGCAGCAAGCCGCCCATCACCGCGGCCTACAGCACTTGGAAGCGCTCACGGCGCTGACCATCAATCCTGAGCGCCCTCATCGAGGTGCAGCGCGTGCAGCATCCGGTGAACCAAGGGCGCCAGAAGCACGGCCACAGTGGTGAGGAGCGCGATGCCGCTGTAGAGCGCATAAAGGGACGCGAACCACTTGGCCTTGTCATTGGACAGCAAATCCACCGGGCCCATGCCGCCCAGGATCATGCTCGCGTTCAGGAACGCATCAACAAGGCCAAGGCCGGCGAAACGCATGTAGCCCCAAACCCCGATCGCTAAGGAGATGGCCACGATGGCAAGCGCCATCAAGGCAAAGCGCAACTGCCGGGCGACGAATCGCCTCTTCGGCATGAGCGGCTTCGAACGGTGCTCGAACACGCCGCCAAGGTATCCAGGTCCTCGTTCGCCTTCGATGCGCATTCTACCTTCGGCCACGGGTTCAGTGCCAGCACCGCGATCGGGCAACCTTCAACCAGCTTCTTTCAACCATCAACCCTTCATCCTCCTTGAACAGCGTCATCTGCCCCCTCTCCATCGTCCCTGTGCGCGCCGAGCCGAGCGATCGCGCTGAGATGGTCACTCAATGGCTCTTCGGCGAGACCGCGCAAGTGCTCGACACCGAAGGCAACTGGAGCCGATTGCGATTCGACCACGACGGCTATGAAGGCTGGGTGGACCAGAAGCAGCTCCTGCCCTGCCCTACGCCCAACTTCGATCCCGACCTGCGCGTGATCGATCAGAGCACCATCGTTGATCTGGGCGAGCGGCAGGTGCCGCTCACCTATGGCGCCGTGCTGCCGTTCTACGAGGAGGGCACGATCCTTTGGGGCAAGCATCGCGTGCCGGTCCAGGCCGTCACCAACCACAAGCCCGATCTGGAGCGCGCAGAGCTGCTCGAGCTCTACATGCACCCCTTCCTCGGGGCGCCTTACCTCTGGGGAGGCCGCACGCCGTGGGGCGTCGATTGCAGCGGGCTGGTGCAGATGATCTTCATCCTCATGGGCATCTACCTGCCGCGCGATGCGGGCCAGCAGGCCGAGGAGGGCGACGTGGTGGAGCTGCTTGACCTGAGCGAGCCCGGCGACCTTGCTTTCTTCGACAACGCCGAAGGACGCATCACCCACGTGGGCATCGTGCTCACCCGCAATGAGGACGACGACCTGCGCATCATCCACAGCAGCGGTCGCGTGCGCATCGATAAGCTCGATCAGCAGGGCAGCTACAACGCCGAGGAGGCTCGATACACGCACAAGCTGCGCATGGTGCGCAGGGTCCTGTAGCGGCGCTTCGGCCAGATGTCGAACACCGAGCCCGACCTTTGCGGCGCATGCCCATCGCGATCACCTTCCACGGCGCTGCCGGTACCGTTACCGGGAGCAAGCACCTGCTCGAACTGACACGCACCGATGGCAGCACCGCTCGCGTGCTGCTCGATTGCGGCATGTTCCAAGGCGAAGCCCTCGCGAACAGCAGCGGGAAGGACCGCAACCGTCGCTTCGGCTTCGATCCGGAGACGATCGATGCCGTGGTGCTCAGCCACGCGCACATCGACCACAGCGGCCTGCTGCCGCGCTTGGTGGCCGAAGGCTTCCGGGGGACCATCTGGAGCACGCCGGCCACGCGCGACCTATGCGCCATCATGCTCGAGGACAGCGCGCGCATCCAGGAATACGACTTCACGGATGCCGTGCGCCGCGCAGAGAAGCGCGGCAAGGCCGTGCCCACTGAAGGCCCCTTGTACACCGTGGCCGATGTGCAGCCCACGATGGCACGATTCCAGACATCGGATTACGATGAGCGCCTGGCCATCCTGCCCGGCATCGAGCTCACCTATTCCGATGCCGGGCATATCCTGGGCAGCGCGGCCGTGCACTTATCCATCGACGACGGCGAGCGCAACCTTCGCCTCTCCTTCACCGGCGACGTGGGCCGATATGTGGACCGGTTGCTGCCTGCCCCAGCGCCCTTCCAGCAGGCCGATGCGATCATCTGCGAGAGCACCTACGGCGACCGCGACCATGCCGACATCGCCGAAGCGGAAGAGGAACTGCTGCGGCACGTCACAGAGGTCTGCGTGAAGCGTCGCGGGCGATTGATCATCCCGGCCTTCAGCATCGGCAAGACGCAGGAGATCCTGTACACCTTGAACGCGCTCAGCAACGCGGGCCGATTGCCGCGCATCCCTGTCTTCGTTGACAGCCCCTTGGCCATCAGCGCGACCGGCATCGTCCGGCGCCATGCGGCGCTGTTCCGCCCCGAGGTGCGCGAGGAATTGCATAGCGACCCTGACCTCTTCTCGTTCCCCGGAGTATCGTTCGTTCGGGAATCGGAGCAGAGCAAGCGCTTGAACGGATCGAAGGAGCCCTGCATCATCATCAGCGCCAGCGGCATGATGGAGGCCGGCCGCGTGCGCCACCACTTGCTCCACGCCCTGCCCGATGCGGATAACGCCGTGCTGGCAGTAGGCTTCTGCGCACCGGGCACCCTGGGCCACGAACTGCTCAGCGGCGCGCGGGAAGTGCGGATCTTCGGTGAGCATGTGCCGGTGAATGCCGAGGTGCTGCGCATGGAGTTCTACAGTGCCCACGGCGACCGGAAGGAGCTGCTCCATTATCTCGAATGCCAGGACCCCTCGCGCGTGCGCACCCTCTTCCTGGTGCATGGCGTGGATGGGTCGCGCGCGGCCTTGGCAGAAGAATTCAGGCAACGCGGCTTCGCTGACGTGAAGCTGCCGAAGCTTCGCGAGCGGTTCGAGCTGTGAAGCGGCGACCGGTCACGGCCGGAAGCGCCTTGCACCCCCGCCGAGCTGGCCCGCTTCGCAGTACAGCAGCTCAATGATTGCCGCCGAGCGGCATGATCTTCGCGAACGGAAACCAGAGAAAACCACGGAACATGAACCGCATCCTCCTTCCCCTGACCCTCCTGCTCAGCATCAACGCAGCCGCACAGCAGTTCAAGGTGATCACCATCGTCGAGAGCATCGTGCCCATGGGCCTCGGCCGCTCACGCATCATCGAGAGCACCACTCCGGTGAATGTGGAATCCGCCACCACGGTGCGCACCGATGGGAAGAAAAGCGATCAAGGTGAAGTGGAACGCAGCGATCTGAAGATCGACAGCTTCAAGGAGACCAAGCTCCTGAACTTCTACAGCGGCGTGGGCATCAACTTCCAGAACATCGCCAGCAACGATGCCATGATCGCCGACAAGATGACCAGGCTCACGGGCGAGGGATGGCATCTGGTGCACATCGCCAGCGGCGTGGAGAGCGATGCCGGCAAGGATGACGGCAATGGCATCTTCATCACGCGGTTGTACTTCAAGAAGGACTGAGGCTCAGCAGCTGAACGAACGAAGGGCCCCGCAGAGGGGCCCTTCGCTATTGCATCGTTACCGGACCGGGTGCTCAGAACCGCAGCGTGTACCCCATCACCGGCAGGATCGCCAATTGCGAGACACCTTCAATGCGCTCGGTGCTGCTGTTGTAATAGGAGTACACCACGGTCTGCGCATTGAGCACGTTCTGCACATCGGCCTTGAACTCGTGGCTCACTTTGGCGCGGCCGATGCGGTAGGCCAGCACCAGATCGAGCTTGTGGATGGGATCGCCCTTGAAGCCCATGAGCGCGGTGCTCTCCACCTCGTAGCCGGCGGCCAGCGTGGCGTTCGCATCCAGCGGCGTTTGCCATTGCCCGCCCTGCACGCTGTAACGGGCGCCGGTGGTGAGCACCTTGTCCTTATCAGCCTTGCCCACTTTCCACTCCTTGCCCGCGAGCGCATTGGCCACAGCTCCCAAGCCGAAGCGCGCGTTGTACCAGGTTCCATCAGCCGCGCGGTACCGCGACTCGAAAACCGAGAGCGTGGCCAAGGCATGCCAGCCGCGCGTGAAGAACTTCTCGATGCTGAGCTCAACGCCCGTGTTGTAGCCGATGCCCTTGCTCACCAACGGCTTGTCGGTGTACCACTCCTGCGTGTTGCCCAGCCAGAAAGCGCTGCCTGCCGCATCTTCCACGGGCTGGCTGTAGAGGTTTTGGCAGTAGGCCTCCGCCTTGAACTGCACATCCTCCATGATGAGCTGCTCATAACCAAGCACCGCGTGCGCCGCACGGCTGAGTCCGAGGCTCCGGTTGCGCTGCACCGAGCGGCCTTCACCGTCGGTGGTGCGCACCAGGTGGTTCATCAGGCTCTCGGTCTTGCTGTGCAGGCCGGCTCCGAAGGTGAATGCCCGGGCCGGCGTGCGCTGGTAACGGAGCGCGGCGCGCGGTTCCACGCTGCTCGCCCCATTGAGCGCGTAGTGCAGGAAGTGGACGCCGCTGGTGAGGCTCCACTGCTCGTTCCAGCGCCACTTCCAACTCGCGAAGGCCTGCACGGTCGTTGCTTCTCCTCGCTGGTCCAGGTTCACCTTCATCACGCTATCGGCGCGATCAAAGGTGTTGGCGTACATGCGGAAGCGGTCGAGCGAGAGGATGACCCCGGTGCGCAGCTTGTGGCTGGCATTGATGCGCGTGTTGAGGGTGGTCGAGGCGCGCATGGTGGTGCGGGCGAAGTCGGTCTCATGCCGCAGCACCAGCGGTGATTCGCCGGGCGCTGGCGATTCGGAGTAGTCCACGCCGCTGCCATTGCCGCTGAGGCTGGCGGTGGTGTACAGGAAGTTGTTGCTGCCCAGCAGCAGCGTGTGCGTGATGCCGGCGACGCCCATGCGCGATCCGTACTGCGCGCTGGCGAAGAGCGTGTCGCCCAATTCGCTCTCCTCTTTCTGGTCGATGCCGCTGCGGCCACCGATGCCGAAGAGCGAGAAGGTTCCGGCCTTCGCGGTGGGCAGCTTCAGCTTGAAGGCGGCGTCCGTGTACTTCGGGACACCCTGATAATCGACGATGCCGGCTTGGTCGAGCAGCGATAGCGTGCTGTAGCGGTAGTTCGCGAGATAACTGCCGCCCGGCACGCCGGGGACGGGCCCTTCGGCGGTGAGGTCGGTGCCGAGCACGCCGGCCTTCAGCGTGTATTCCCGTTTGCGGTCGTTGCCATCGCGCAGCTTCATGTCGAAGACGGCGCTGGTGACATTGCCGTACTCGGCTGCGAAGGCGCCGGTGTAGAAATCACTGTTGTCCACCACGTCGCTGTTGAGCACGTTGATGGGGCCGCCGGTGGTGCCGTCGTCGGCGAAGTGGTTCGGATTGGGGATCTCCATGCCTTCGAGGCGCCAGAGCACGCCCTTGGGCGAGTTGCCGCGCACGATGATGGTGTTGTTGCCGGTGGGATCGCCCGATACGCCTGGGAACACGGTGACCATGCGCGCGGGATCGTTGATGCCGCCAGCGATGCGCGAGGTCTCTTCCACGCTGATCTTGCGCGCGCTCATCACCGCCATGTCGTTGCGCACTTCGCCGTGGCCCTTCTTCCCGCTGACCTCCACCTCCTCCAGCTTCACGAGCGACTCCTGAAGGCGGATGTCGAGCACCAATTCCTTGGCCGAGTTCACCAACAGATTGGCGAGGGTCTGCTCCTCGTAGCCGAGCATGCGCACCTGGAGGGCGATGCGCCCCGCGGGGACCTTCTCGAGCGTGAAGCGGCCATCGAGGTCGGTGGTGGCGCCGATCAAGGGGTCGCTGCCGATCAGGAGCACGGTGGCGCCGATCAAGGGCTGGCGGGTGTCGGCATCGACGATGGCGCCGCGCACGGATTGGGTCTGCACCTGCGCCGCGAGGGGGCCGGCCAGGGCAATGAGCATCATGACGATCGATGCACGAAGGATTGCGGAATGCATGGGGATCTGCGGTTGTTTCCCCTGTGACAAGGACCACCTGAGATACCCCTATCCGGTCAGGCAAAAAATCCTCAGCGGCGAGCCCGGTCGCACCTCAGAACCGCACCCCCACGCTGGCTTTCCAGCCCAACCAACCGCTCAAGCGCAATTCATCAACTTGCTCGGAGTAGGCCAGTTCCGCTGGCGGGATCCCGCTCCGGTACAGCCCGGTGAAGGCATCGCGCCAATTGCTCACGAACAGGTTGGCCACCGGACCTGCGGTGATGGCGAAGCGATCCTTGATGAGCACGCCAGGCGAGAGGCTGAAGCGCCCTGCGATGTTCACCGCATCGAACCACTCGCCGGTCTCCACGACCTGTTCCGCAGTGAGGTCGATGTTGGCGAAAAGGTGCTTGCTGAAGCGCGGCTCGAATCCGAAGCCATAGAGGAAGCCCCAGCGCTCCGTGCTGTCTACCGGAGGCGAATAGCCCAGGATGTTGTGGAAGGCCCGTGTGCCGGTACGGATCTGCACGCTCACGGGCAACGCATCGGTCACCACGAGGTCTGCGCGATGGTAACCCTTGAGCGAAACCGTGAGCAGGCCCACCGCGCCACCGCTGAGCGAATCGCTGAGGTTGATGAAGCCCACCTGACCACCGAAGACGCGCCGGCCGAAATTGAGCGCGCCCACCTGCCCCCCTCGGACCGTGCCGGGCACCACGTTGAGGCCGAAGGAGAATTGACCGCCTTCCACCTGCCCGGCGTAATTCAAGCCGAAGCCCACCTGCCCCTTCGACACCGTACCGGGCACCACGTTGGCGCCGATGCTGAATTGGCCACCAGTGACATGACTCGCGTAATTCAAGCCGAAGCCCACCTGCCCTCCGCTCACTTCGCCGGTCGCCACGTTGGCCCCGAACGAGACCTGTCCACCCGTGACGCTTCCCGCATAGTTGGCGCCGAATCCCACTTGCCCTCCGCCCACTTCGCCGAGCGAGACGTTCACGCCGCCACTCACTTGGCCGCCCTTCACCGCCTTGGCATAATTGACCGCGCCGCTGATCTGCGTCTTGTTCACCACGCCAGTCGCGGCATTCAAACCGCCGCTCAATTGAACGCCATCAAGATCGCCGATGGCCACGTTGGCCGCACCGCTCACCTGCGTGCCCGCCATGCCGCGCTTCACCACGTTCACCCCGCCAGCCACCTGCACTCCGCTCAACGTATCCCAAACCGTGTTGGTGATGCCCGCCACCTGCACGCCCTTCATGGCGCGCATGCTGTGGTTCACGCCGCCCGCCAATTGCAGGCCGCGCACCGTGCCGCCCACGAGGTTGCCGATGCCCGCGATCTGCGCGCCTTTCATGTCGTGGCTGAGCACGTTGGCCCCACCGCCGATCTCCAGGCCATCGAGACCGCGCGCATAGCCCGCGAGGATGTTCACGGAGACTTCATTCACCACGGCCCCGGCAATGGGACCGTTGGTGCTCAAGCCCGGCAGCAAGGAGAGCTGGATCGCCCTTCTCTCCGTGAAGCCGAGGTTCTCGGCGAACTGGATGCGCGACGCGGGCACAAGCAGGCGCGCCGTGCCGAGGTCCTCCACGTCGCAACGGTCCCATGCGCAGATCGGATCGATGCGCTCGATGGGCGGTATCGGCCGCAGCGCGATGCGAATCGCCTCTCCGCGCTCCACGAAGACCACGGTATCCTGATACCCGCTGCGGGCGACGAGCAATGGCGTGCGCTCCAGTTCGCCGCTGAGCGCGATGCGGAAGGCACCCTTCGGATCGGTGGCCACCGCGTTGCTCTTGCGCAGCTCGAATACCGTGGCTGCCGGAACAGGAAGGCCGCTCGCGCCGTCGCTGACCTCGCCCCCGATCTCGAACCGCTGCTTGCGGCCCGGCGCGGCCGTGATGATGAGGTGATTGCCGCTTTCCTTCCAGGGAAGGCCTTCGGGAAGAACGCTGTGCATGGCGCGTTGCACGGTCCAATCCACGGCGTTCAGGCTCACCAGGCTATCAGCGGGCACAGCCGCAGCATTGTAGCTCAAACGGAATGCGCCATCCTTCGCGATCAGCGTGAGCACATTGCCCAGTGGCGCGTTCTCCGCACGCACGGTGATGCGGCGCTCGAGGATGCCCTGCGCGCTGCCTGCACATGCACCCAGCGAAAGGAACACGGTCAGTGCGATCCGGTCAGCAGCCTTCACCATCGAGCATATAGTCGTTGCCTTCATGGGTGAGCACCAATCCGAAGGTGTCGGCGATCACGCGCAGGATGGCCTCGATGGGCTCATCGTCGAACTCGGCGGTGAGCGCGCAACGCGCGAGGCCTTCATGCTTGAGGGAGACCTTGACCTTGTAGATGCGCTCGAGTTGACGGGTGACCTCATCGAGCGGTGCCCGATCGAAGTGGATGATGCGCCAGCCCCAGACCTCGGCAGGCGGCGTCGGGGCGCGCTCCAGCAAGTGCCGCGACTTCCGGTACCGCGCATGCTGGCCGGCCGTGAGCGTGAGCGTATCCCTGCCCGCTGCCGCTTGCACCCTGCCGCTGCGCACGCGCACCTCCACGATGTCCGCCGTATCGTAAGCCGAAACGGTGAACGCCGTGCCCAGCACCATGACCTTGACATCACCGGCGTCGATCACGAAGGGGCGAGCTTCGTCGCGCTTCACCTCGAAGTATGCCTCGCCTTTCAGGCTGATAGCGCGCGTGCGGCCCATGCGCGCCTCGATGGACGAAGCGGGCGAGAGGATCACGGAGCTGCTGTCCTCCAACCTTGCTTCAAGCGCATCGCCAGCGGCTGCATAGCGATCGGCCGTTGGCTGAATGAACCAGCGCGCGGCGAGGAGGACACCGCCCACGATCGCTGCGGCGGCTGCCCAGCGCTGCCAGCGGATCCGGCTCAAAGGAATCACGCGCCCCTTCCCTTCGGCTTCCGCGATGCGGCCTTGCACCTTGGCCCAAGCCAGGTCTTCCATGAGCCGGGCCTGGGCTTCGGCCTCTGCTCCAAGCGCCCAAGAACGCCGCTCGGCCTCGGCGCCCTGCGCCCTGGCCCGCTCTTCCGCGGCATTGGCCTCGAAGCCCGCCACGCTGTATGACCAGATGCGCTGCCAGCGATCAAGCTCCTGCGCGTTCGCTTCATCCAGGCGCACCCAAGCCTCTACTTGTGCGCGCTGAAGCGCATTGGCCTCACCGGCCACATACCGCGCCAACAGGTTGCTATCGATGCCGTTCTGATCCATGCTCCCGCAATGTGACAACCGGTCCGACGAATACCCCTATCCCCCACCCTCACCCCACCAGAAGAGCCAGGGCAATAGCGGCACCAGGTCCTTCAGTTCCAGGCGCAAGGACTTGAGCGCGCTGCCCATCTGGTTCTCCACGGTCTTCACGCTGATTCCAAGGCGTTCTGCGATCTCGTGGTACTTCAGGCCTTCGTAGCGGCTCAGCTTGAAGACCTTTCTCCGCTCCTCCGGCAACGATTCGATCGCGGCTTGCACGCGCGCGATCCGCTCGGTGTGCTCATCCTCGCTCAGCATATCGGTCTCCGAGCGATCCTCCACCTCCTCGTTCAACGCACGCACCTTGGCCCCTGCCTTCACGGCATTGAGGCAGCGGTTGCGCACCGATGCATAGAGATAGGCCTTCACGCTGGTGGTCACCTGCACCTTCTCGCGATCAAGCCAGAGCCGGAAGAAGAGATCCTGCACGAGGTCCTCAGCCTTGTCCGCATCCTTCAGGTAGCCGCTGGCGAAGGCGCAGAGCGCGCGGTAGTGCAGGCGGAACAGGGCCTCGAAGGCCATTCGGTCGCCACCGGCGATGGGCGCGAAGTCGGCGTGCATCGGCGCCGAAAGTAGAAGTGCTAGCGCTGAAGGGTCAGGTGGCCGGTACGCGGCTTCACCGCACCGTTCGCGAGGGTGAGCAGCAGCTCGAAGTAATAGGTGCCCTCGCTCAAAGGCTCGCCATTGCGATGTTCTCCTCGGAATGCGCCGCTGGTGGCATCGCCCTCCCAGACCAATTGTCCCCAGCGGTTCCACACGCGCAACTGCGCGCTCACGTAGCCGCCCGGGGGCAGCCTGAAGCCATCGTTCCAGCCATCGCCATTCGGCGTGATGACGTTCGGGAGGTCGGGATCGCAGCCCTCGACGGTAACCTGCGAAACCGCCGAGACCAAGCAGCCGTTCGGATCAGCGGCTGTCACAGTGTAAGTGCCACCGGAAGTGATGATGATGCTGTTGCCCGAAGCACCGGTGCTCCATACCGCATTGGAGTAACCGTCAGGCAAAGCCATCGCGAGGCTGCCGCCTTCGCACAGCACGGTATCCGCGAGCACCGGATGCTGTGGTGATACCACGACGATGGTGACCGACAATAAGCTGCCCGCGCAACCACCAATGGACGGGACAACCAGATACTCGCCGCCATCTGCAGCATCGGCCGAACCGATGCTCAGCACGGCTCCCGTGATCAGCGTGCCTTCCGGTGTAGCCCATGCACCGGTAGGGTCGCCCGTGCCGGTCAACCAGAGCTCGAATGGAGCACCCATGCATACCGGCGATGTCGCATTCACCTGCGCATCATTCGGCGTCGGCGTCACATTCAACGCAATGGGCAGCGCTTCAGATGAGCAGGCGCCTTCGGTCTGCACCACATGGAAAAACGCACTGTCCTGCGGCTGATCGAAGAACCACTGCGCGCCCGTATGCACCGATTGGGAAAGCCCGGCATCGGCGTACCACGTGAACGTGCCGGACCCATTGGCGAGGAGCATTGCATCCTGCCCAAGGCAGATGGTGGCGCCTGTTACGCTGAGCGGATCGGTGAAGGTGAAGACGGCGACGAGCGCGGTATCGCTGGTGAAGCAGCCCGTCGCGTCAGACGCGATCAGGATCACCTCGCCAGCAGAACCGGTCATGAAGGTCGATTGGGAGGATCCATCGGACCAGCTCGGTGATGCAAAGCCCGCAGGAACGTTGAAGGTGGCGGAGCCGCTTGGGCAGATCAACGTGTCGTTGCCGATAGAGAGCGCACCCGCAGCATTCACGGTGAATACGAACGAAGCGCTCGTTGGCGCGCAGCCGGGATTGACCGCCCACACGGTGTATTCGCCATCCGCCGCGAACGTGACGGGATCGATCACGAGCGGATTCCCGGCCACAGACCCGGTCGGAGTGGTCCACGAATAGAGCATGGCTCCCGGATTCACTGGTGCGATGCTGACGCTGTCGCCCGTGCAGCCGCTGAACGGCCCGTTGATCACCGGCGCATCCGGTGGCTCGCTCACGATGAGATCGACCTGGATCGATCCGCTTCCGCATTGCCCCACGATCTGCTCCACCCACACGGTCATGCCCTGTTGCGCGGTGCCGAGGTCGAGCGTATTGCCCGTGCCGATCACCTGCGTCTGCGCCGCATCGGCGTACCACGTGATCTGCGGGATACCGCTCACCACGGCGATCATGGGATCACCGGCGCAGAAAGCCGTGTCAACCAGTGCGAGCGCATCGAACTCCGGCAGCACCTCGACCGTGGTGTACAAGGAATCGCGGCAACCGTTGGGATCGGCCACCACCAGCAGGAAGGTGCCGGCGGTATCCACGGTGATGGACTGGCTGAAGATCAGCCCGGGCTCCCAGTAGTAGATAGCGTTGCCGCCGATGGCCATCAAGGCGACCTCATCGCCGGGACAGAGGGTGAACGGGCCTGGCACCACCAGGTCCGCGCTTGCCGTGTTGCCGTAGATCTCGACGCTGAGCACCGTGGTGATCCCGCATGCGTTCACCTCACAGGTGTAGATGCCGGGCTGCGTCACAGTCTGCTCCGTGGCGGTGCTGCCCGCGAAAGGCGCCCACCATTGCAGGGTGGACTCACTGGTGGTGACCACTTGCAATGTGCTGGTCTCGCCAGGCTCGCAGATCACATTGTCCGGGATCACGTTCAGGAAGGGCGTGGCGTAGTCGGTGATCAGGATCGGGTTGCTGGTGACGCGACAACCGAGCGTATCGGTCATCTCCAGGTAGTAGAAGCCCTGCTGGGAGGAGTAGATGCTGTCGTTGTACTGGCTGAGCGGGCCCAGCGGCCCGAACCACTGCCAATCGCTGCCGGGAGCATCGGTCCAGACCATGGCTGAATCGTTGGGGCAGATGATGCCATCGAGCGGGTCCACGAAGAGCGGCGGCAGCGGGTTCCAAGACACGGCCACGCTGGTCTGGCCGAAGCCGACGCACCCTTGCGGGGAGATCGTGCTGCCCGTGAAGTAGTAGTCGCCGGCCATCACCACCCAAGCGGTATCGCCGCTGAGGGCAACGATGCCGAGCCCGGTCCAACCGGTGGTGGTGCAATTGGCGCAGCTGCCCGTGATCGCAAGGGTATCGCCCGGGCAGATGAGGGCGCCGGGCGAGACATCGATCACCGGCTCGGTGCTCTCGTACGGGATCACATACACGCTATCGATGCCCGTCACGAACAGGGTATCCTCACCACAGGGTGCATTGGTGAGCATGAACCCGAATCGGTTCACGTACCAGCCTTCGCCCTGCACCGCGTAGTTACAGGTGAAGCCCAGCAAATCGTTCACGGTCGGGGTCCATGCGCCGTTCTGAGTGCACCGGTAGAAAGGCTTCACACCATAGGTGAGGCCCGATGGCTGTCCATTCAGCGTGAGTTGCGCCTCCACTTGCAGCAGCAAGGACACTCCAGGGCACATGCTGATCGTATCGTTCTGGTCGACGTCCTGCGGGTAATTGGAGGTCAGTTCGATATCGAATGGCGGCAAGGGCCCCACCGGATTGATCACGACGCTCACCGAAGCGAAGCGCTGGCACCCGTTGGGCGAGGTGGCAATGACCACGTAGAGCCCGCTGGCCACGGCCTGCGCCGAATCGGAATTGGAGAGCACGCCGCCTTGCAGGATCCATTGCACCGTATTGCCCGGCTCCAGCCCAGTGGCCCAGAGCCAGGGCTGCTGCGGCTCGCAAACCTCGATGGGAAGCGCGTCGATGGCCTCGGTGTTCACCACCACGTCGTCACTGATCAGCGGCTTGGGCGGATTGGGCTCCACGCTGATATGCACCGAATCGCGCCAGGTATAGCACTGCAACCCGATGCTCACATCGACCCAATACCAGCCGCTGATCGCCGTGACGATTTCGTGCGCGGTGGCGCCCGTGCTCCAGAGGAAACGGTAATCCGGCGCGTTGTGCCTGACCGAAGTATCGGGATCGAAGGCGGTGAAGGTGTGCGCCCTGAGCGTCGCCTGAACGCATGCATGGATCGAATCCGGGCCCAACTCCCCCTGCTCACCCCTGCGGATCACGGGCAGCCTGAAGCTGCGGTCGCAATCGGTGCCGCTGCGCTCGTACGGATCGTGCGGCTCGCGCCCATCGAGGTAGCCGCGCGCGATGAAGCCATCCTTGAGCGCCGAGCCCCGCAGGAAACTGTAGTTCGGATAATTCGCATCGGTGCAATAGCCCGGCGGCGCCTCGGCCGATTCGCCGCCCGCAATGGGCCAGATGGAGAAGAGGCCATCCGAGGGGAGGCTCAGCACATGCTCGAAGGACCCCGCGAAGACCGGCTCGCCATCGCTGGCATGAACGATTCCGCCGGGCACCTTCTCCCCGATGCCCGCGAACTGCTGGGCCTGCTTGAAGTCGAGGTCGCTGGTCTGGAAGCGCGCGATGTAAAGGTCCCAGACGCCGGAGGAAAGAAAGCTGCTCGCGCCGTACTGGCTGATGAATCCGGTGAGCTGGCAGGTGAAGCGGCCGAACACGGCCACGTCCTCATCCTGCACGGAGAGCGCGCGCGTGTTCAGGGCGAACTCGCTGCCCCAGGTCTTGTGCGCGATGAGCTCGCCATCGAGGCCCACCTTCAGGAGGTAGGAGCTGCGCGCCTCAACTGGCGTGAAGAGATCAGGCTGCGAATCGAGGAAGATCACCGTGCCTTGCACGTCTCCCACGAGCATCAGGTAACTGTCGGCCACCAGCAGCATCTCGAACACCTGGTTGTAGGTGCCGCCGCCGAACACGCGGAACCAATCCTCCGTGCCCGATGGGGTGAAGCGCGCGAGGAAGACCGCGCTGAACATCGCGTTCTCATGCACGTTTCCTGCAAGAGTGAGCGTATCCGTGAACTGGCCGGTGAGGTAGAGGTTGCCCTCGGCATCGTGCTCCACGTCCATGCCACGATCGGCGAACTCGGCGGCCCCATGCACGATCCAGAGCGGCGTGCCATCACCCGTATAAGTGGCCAGGAAGATGTCCACGCTCGGTAGTCCGGTGTCCGGGTCCGTGGTACTGGTGAGGCTGCCCTGATCGAAGATTGCCGTGCCGCGGAACTCACCCGCCACCGCGATGCTGCCATCAGGCCCCACGCTCACGCCATTGGGCTGATCAACGCCGTTGGCGCCGCCGCCGCTCCGCGCCCAAAGCACCTCGCCATCGGCCTGCCCCATCTTCAGCACGAAGCAATCCTGCGTGCCGGCCTGGGAGATGAGGCTCGAAGCGCCGAAGTTCACCGCGCCCATGTATTGTCCCACCACGGCAATGCCGCCATCGGCGGTGATCTCGAGCTTGATGGCACGGTCGAGGCCGGGGCCGCCGAAGCTGTGCGCCCAGAGCAGCGATCCATCGGCGCTGTACTTCGCCACCATGGCATCGAGGCTCCCGTTGCTGATGAGCGTGGCGCCTGCCAGGTTGATGTTGCCGCCGAACTCGCCTGCAACGAACAGATTGCCATCAAGGTCTACCGCGACATCACTGAAAGCATCGTTGCTCCAGGAACCCACGCGGCGCGCCCAATGGTCCTGGCCAACTACGCTCGTTGCAGCGAGCATAAGCTTGGTGAGCACAAGAAGGATCTGTGGCCTGGTCATTGCATCCGCAGGGTGAAGATACCCGAAGGACTTCGATTGCTGCCTGCTACCAGAGCGGCCATCGGCATTCGGCCGCCTCACTCATTCACATATGCCCAGCGCAGAACCTCCCATTCGTTGCTCAACCAGCTGCGGTCCGGGAAAACCCAATGGCTGCGCGCGTACTTCGCCAGGAAGAGCCTCAGTTCAGAGGTCTTGAAGTGCCGCACCTGGAGCAAACAGCGGCGCTTCGGATCATCGGGCACCTCGAAGGGCGGCATCCAAGGGCCGGCAGCGTGCATGCGGGCAAGGATAACGCTTCGGTCATTCCTTCAGTCTGATCCTGAACTCATGGACGTTCTGGCGTAACGCACGAACTTCACCTGCCAGAAGCGCCGTTCCCGATGTGCGGAGCGGGGGTTGATAGGCGAGACATCGCCAGTGGCTCACGAGCCCATTTCGCTCCGCTCTTGGTCACCGGCTACCAACACAAGCATAGCACCATGGACCTCAACAAATTCACCATCCGCTCCCAGCAGGCCATCCAACAGGCGCAGACCATCGCCACCGGATACGGCCAGCAGATGCTTGAGAACGGACACCTGCTCAAGGGCATCCTGGAAGTGGATCCCGATGTGACGCCCTTCCTGCTGAAGAAGCTCAATGTGAACGTGCCGGCGATGACCCAGGCGCTGGACCGCATCGTGCAGGGCTATCCGAAAGTGAGCGGTGGGCAGATCAGCCTTTCGCGTTACAGCAGCGATGCGCTCACCAAGGCCCTGGCCGCGCTGAAGGAGTTCGGCGATGAGTTCGCCAGCGTGGAGCACATGCTCATCGGCATCCTCGACAGCGGCGATACCGTGAGCCAATTGCTGAAGGACAACGGCGTCACCAAGAAGGATTTGATCGCGGCGATCAAGGACCTGCGCAAGGGCGGCAAGGTGACCAGCCAGAGCCAGGAGGAGACCTACAACGCGCTGAACAAGTACGCCAAGAACCTCAACCAGCTCGCCAAGGACAACAAGCTCGATCCCGTCATCGGCCGCGACGAGGAGATCCGCCGCGTGCTGCAGATCCTCAGCCGCCGCACCAAGAACAACCCGATCCTGATCGGTGAGCCCGGCGTGGGCAAGACCGCCATCGCCGAGGGCATCGCCCAGCGCATCGTCAGCGGTGACATCCCCGAGGACCTGCAAGGGAAGCAGGTGTACGCGCTCGACATCGCTGCGCTCATTGCCGGCGCGAAGTACAAGGGCGAATTCGAGGAGCGACTCAAAGCCGTGGTGAAAGAAGTGATCGCCTCGGAAGGCACCGTCATCCTCTTCATCGACGAGATCCACACGCTCGTTGGCGCGGGCGGCGGCGAAGGCGCCATGGACGCGGCCAACATCCTGAAGCCCGCCCTGGCCCGCGGTGAGCTGCGCAGCATCGGCGCCACCACGCTCAACGAGTACCAGAAGTACTTCGAGAAGGACAAGGCCCTGGAGCGCCGCTTCCAGAAGGTGATGGTGGATGAGCCCAACCGCGAGGACGCCATCTCCATCCTGCGCGGCCTGAAGGAGAAGTACGAGAGCCACCACAAGGTGCTCATCAAGGACGCCGCGATCATCGCCGCCGTGGAGCTGAGCACGCGCTACATCGCCGATCGTTTCCTACCGGACAAGGCCATCGACCTCATCGACGAGGCCGCGAGCAAACTGCGCATGGAGATCAACTCCAAGCCCGAGGAGCTCGACGAGATCGACCGCCGCATCATGCAACTGGAGATCGAGCGCGAGGCCATCAAGCGCGAGAACGACGAGCCGAAGCTCGCCGAGATCAACAAGGAACTGGCCGAGCTGGGCGGACGCCGCGACGGCTTCAAGGCCCGCTGGGAGAGCGAGCGTGCGCTGGTGGAGCGCATCAACAGCGCCAAGGACAAGATTGAGGAGCTGAAGCACCAGGCCGCGCAGTTCGAGCGCGAAGGCGACTTCGGCAAGGTGGCCGAGATCCGCTACGGCCGCATCCAGGAGACCGAGAAGGAATTGCTCACGGCAAAGGATGAGCTGCTCCTGATGCAGGCGGACAGCAAGATGATCAAGGAGGAAGTGGACGTGGAGGAGATCGCCGCCGTGGTGAGCCGCTGGACGGGCGTGCCCGTCACCCGCATGCTCGAAGCCGAGCGCAGCAAACTGCTGAAGCTGGAGGACGAGCTGCACAAGCGCGTGATCGGTCAGGACGAAGCCGTGCGCGCCGTGGCCGACGCCGTTCGCCGCAGCCGCGCCGGCATGGGCGATGAGAAGCGGCCCATCGGCTCATTCATCTTCCTCGGCACCACGGGCGTGGGCAAGACCGAATTGGCGAAAGCGCTCAGCGAGATCCTCTTCAACGACGAGCACGCCATGACGCGCATCGACATGAGCGAGTACCAGGAGCGCCACAGCGTCTCCCGCCTCGTGGGCGCGCCTCCGGGCTACGTGGGCTACGATGAAGGCGGCCAACTCACCGAGGCTGTGCGCCGCAAGCCCTACAGCGTGGTGCTGCTCGACGAGATCGAAAAAGCGCACCCCGACGTATGGAACATCCTGCTGCAAGTGCTCGACGACGGCCGCCTCACCGACAACAAGGGCCGCGTGGTGAACTTCAAGAACACCATCATCATCATGACGAGCAACATCGGCTCGCACATCATCCAGGAGAACTTCGAAGGCGCGAAGGACAAGGTGACGGATGAGGTGATCGACCGCACGCGCGATCAGGTGATGGACCTGCTGCGCAAGACCGTGCGCCCCGAGTTCCTCAACCGCGTGGACGAGCTGATCATGTTCCGTCCGCTGAGCCCGAGCGACGTGCGCGAGATCGTGAAGCTGCAGCTGCACCTGCTCATGCAGAAGCTGGAGGAGAAGGACATCCACCTCATCCCGAGCGAGGAGCTGATCGCCCACATCTCCACCACCGGCTTCGATCCTCAATTCGGTGCACGGCCGATCAAGCGCATGATCCAGAAGGAACTGCTCAACGAGTTGAGCAAGCAGATCATCGCAGGTACGCTGGAGACCGGCAAACCGCAAGTGATCGACGTGTTCGATGGGAAGATCGTGCTGCGGAAGCCCGTGGATGCGAAGGAGGCGGAGAAGGCGAACGGGAACGGGAAGGCCCGGAAGAGCAAGGCGGAGGTTTGACCTGGTAGTCATACCAGAACAGCGAAGGCTCCATTTTCGGAGCCTTCGCTGTTCCGAACAAGACCGCATCATTCAATCCCTGATGCAACGCAGACAGAAACCATCCCTCTTTGCGCTGTTGAACCTGTAGACACCTGCATCGTTGCCGTCCAGGGTGCGGTACCAAGCGTCCTCTGCACCACTCTCCGAGACACTCCACCAGAAACCGGCGTTGCCAAGGTAGTTGAAGGCGCCATTGGCGTTGGTGCGGAAGCCGCCCGGAAGGCCTGAGAAGCCGCTTTCGTTGGTAGCGCCAGTATTGGGGGCAACCCATAGAGTGGTGGCCTTCATTTTACCGCCAACGTTCTGCGCCGCCCCCCTGAAGCTTGTGTTGCTCACCTCGCCAGCAGGCATGCCCAGAGTGAGTTCCAACTGTTGCCACTCCGCATCGGTAGGCACATGCCAGCCTTGGGGGCAGATGTTGGTGTTGGTGGCGACATACCAATTGTAGAGCTTGCCATAGATGGCACTGGCCGGGCTATTGTTATAGTAACACCAAGCGTCGCTGCTCAGTTGGCTCCAGGCCGCGCCGTCTGTTACATTCGGTATATCAGTTCCATCATTGTTCCGCGTGGTCTTCAGGTTCTCTGCCATCCAGCACTGCCCGCCGATCCGCACGCTGCGGTAAACATTCCCATCAACATCCGTCACTGTGGGCGACTCCGAACAAGCAAGACCCGCGAACAACGCGAAGGTGCGCGTCGCCGAAGCCACCGGCACCTCATCGATGGCCGCGCTGTGCGCGATGCCAGCGTCCGTCGCATAGCCGATGTAACGCAATTCGTCACCGGGCATCCAGGTGAACAAGGAGCGATCGTCTTTCGCCCTGCCGCTTCCCCACAGTCCATTGTACTGCAGGTCCGATGCACCCTGGCCTTCCGCTGCCATCAGGCGAACGGTGCGGCTCACAGCACTCTGCCGCGCCATCAGCAAGTGCATCCCGGGCTGCCCGCAATCGATGCGGAAGCGGTGTACTCCTTCCGCCACCTCGAGCGTATGGCTCTTCAACAAGCGTCCTGTGGCATCCTGGAGGGTGAGCAACAGTTCGCCACTTGTTGCACTGAGCGCCACCTCCGTGCTGCCCACAAAGGGATTCGGCCAGCCCTGCATAGTCATGGCTGACTGGTTCCCTCGCGCAATACCTGTGGTGCCGTCGAGCACCAGCACATTGTCCGGGAAATAGACCATGGTGTCTCCACCGGCCGTCAGGTTCATCACGAGGATGCTGTCCAACGGTATGGGCAAAGCATTCAGTGTGCCTTCAAAGGTGATGGTGATGACCTGGGACCTCACCTGGCTGATGAAGGAGATGACCACGAGCACAAGGGTCGAAAAGCGTTTCATGGCGACGGGTAGGTGGAGCCAAAATATTCGGAATCGATATACAGTGAGCTAAGGTCAACCGCCGGGACCTTTATTTCTCGGCCGAGCTGATCATGCTCCGTCGGCTGAGCCGACGTGATGTGCACGAGATCGTGAAGCTGCATCTGCATAGGCTGATTCACAAACTGGAGGAGAAGGACATCCACCTCATCCCCAGCGAGCCTGCCTGCCGTATGGCAGGGAGTTGATCGCACACATCTCCACCACCGGCTTCGATCCGCAGTTCGGTGCGCGGCCCATCAAGCGCATGATCCAAAAGGAGCTGCTGAACGAGTTGAGCAAGCAGATCATCGCGGGCACGCTGGAGACCGGCAAGCCGCAGGTGATCGATGTGTTCGATGGGAAGATCGTGCTGCGGAAGCCGATAGATGAGAAGGAGAAGAACGGGAAGGGGAAGAAGGAAAAGGCCAACGTGTGAGCGGTTCTGGACCATGGAATTGAATGAGGCCCCGATGGGGGCCTCATTCATTCGCACATCCATGGATCATCGTCCTCTCATCCAACCTCAATGCATCGTCCTGCAGTAAGCTCTGAAGACGCCATACATCAATCCATCACGCAACGGACCGACAGTCCGACAGGATAGACAACATGGATCGCGTCAACCCCAGCGCTGCCATTATGTATCGATCGTGTCCTTGCATAGTTGCCTCCGACATCTGTTGCCGTCCACCACCAAGCCTCTTGCACCAAGGTCACAAAAGGCCCGTCCAGGTTCCTTCTGCCTGCTGCGATACCGGAGAAACCGCTCTCGTTCGTAGCAGGCATGGTGCCGATCCAGAATTGGTTACCCGTGGTCCTCAACTTCAGGCCGACCTGTTCACCAATTCCTCGATTCCCAGTGAGCTCCAAGTCCTCAACGGGCATGCCCATTCCCAGTTCCATGGTCTGCCAGTCCAATTCCGTCGGCACGTGCCATCCGCTCGGGCAAATGTTGCGCGGATCATTCACCGCGTACCAGTTGTACAACTTGCCTATGATCGTATCGAAGTTCGGGTCGTTGTTGTAGAGGCACCAGGCCCCTTCTTCCGGAGCGGTCCAGCCCCACCCAGCGGGTTCGGTTGAATTGGGTATGGGGTCACCATTCGCATAGGAGGACGAACGCAGGTTCTCGGCCATCCACACTTGCGTCCCGATGGCCACCGTCGCATAGCTGTTGCCATCCTGATCGGTCACTGAGCCATAGGTGATGTCCTCATTCAGTGGTGTGCTAGGGAGTGTCATGAAACTGGTCTGATTGCCGTAGGCCGTCCCTTGGGCATTGGTGACGAAAGCCCGCGCATAGTAAGTGACCTCCGGTTGCAGTCCAACGACCCATGCATAGAACAGCCCGGCGCTACCGGATGCGGTGACGAATTCCCCTCCGAGGTCGGGGAGAGGTTCAGTACCATAGCAGATACCCCGAGAAGTGACCGGTGAGTCGCCGATATCCCCAACATAACCCCGGCAATTCGCCGCCATGGAGTGCACCGAAAGGGGTGGCATGGTAGCCACCAAGCCCGTTCCTTCCGGACCTGCCGGGCTGTAGGTGACGCTATCAATGATCGAAAAAGGAAAGGCCTGCACACTGCCGTCCGTTCGATGCACACGCAACTGGGCAGGTGGCGGCTCCAATTGGTTCACCACACTGTCGATCTCCGACATGCTCACCTGTGTGACAGGTGGTGACCCAGTGTTCCGGTGGATGTTCAAGCTGCCTTGGGCATGCAGAGTGACAGTGCAGCTAAGAAGCCAGGAAGTAATGAGGATCCGGTTCATCGTGCTCTGATTCGCGGGTTCAATGCAGGACGATCACTTGAAGCGTGGCAGAACGCGGACCTTGGACCACACGGACGAGGTAGTTTCCATCGGCCACCAGCATGCCTTGGGCATCTCGTCCGTCCCAGACGAGTTCATGCCTTCCAGCGGGCAATGGCCCTTTGCTAACGGTCGAAACAAGCCCACCCCGCAAATCCCTTATTGTCACCTCCACCTCTCCGCTCCCATTCGCCACGATCCCGATGCGCAACTCCCCATTGCTTGGGTTGGGGAAAACCTTGACCGGCTCAAGAACGAAGGACCCCTCGGGCATATCTGTCGAGATGTCCGTGAACTGGTACTTGGCCAAACTGCTGAGGTTCCAGATGTAGGTAGTGCCATCCCATAAGAAGACACGCATGTCGGCGCCCTCGATGTCCGTGCTGCGAACATCGGTCACAGCATGACTGACCAACGAGCCATCCGTGAAACGGTAGGTGACATACTGGGCTTGCGCAACCTGAAAGCAGAACAGTCCGGATGCTGCGAGTGCGAATGATCTGGTCATGCTGGATGCCATATGCGTTCAAAGCTAGGAGATCAACATTTGCAGAATAGGTTTGACCTAGAATCCAAAACCGCACGATCAAGCGAAGCAGCTCGAAGAGAAGGGCATCAACCAGATTCCCATCGAGGAAGGACTCGAGCACATTGGATCGGCCGGCTTCGACCCGCAGTTTGGTGCCCGACCGGTGAAGCGCCTGATCCAGAAGGAGCTCCTCAATGAGATGAGCCGTCAGATCATCGCAGGCACGCTCGAACCCGGCGTGGAACAGGTGATCGATGTGTTCGATGGGAAGATCGTGCTGCGGAAGCCGATTGATGAGAAGGAGAACGGCAAGGGGAAGAAGAAGGCGAAGGCGGAGGCGTGATCCCGATGCGACATGAATAACAAAGGCTCCTGTTGGGAGCCTTTGTGGTCGTGTATCATGCTGATGGTTCAATCCCTTACGCAGCGCAGGCAGAAACCATTCCTCTTAAAGTTGTAGAACCGGCTGACGCGAGCTTCGTCGGTGTTCAAACCCCGGGACCATGCGAGGTCAGCACCAGCCCCTGAGGCACTCCACCAAAACCCGAAGTCACCTATGTAGTTGAAGTAACCACTGTCGTTTCGGCGGGAGCCGCCTGGACGGCCTAAGAATCCGCTCTGGTTGTTCGCCCCTGTGTTGGGTTCATTCCACAAAGTGGTGGTCTTCATCTTGCCCCCTACGTACTGGTCGGCACCTCGGTATCCCGTTAGGCCCAGCTCATTGGCCGACATACCCAATGCAGCTTCCAATTGCTGCCACTCGGCATCGGTGGGCACATGCCAGCCTTCGGGGCAGATGTTGGGGTTGGCCGCTGCGTACCAGTTGTAGAGCTTGCCGTAGGTGGCGTCGTTGGCCGGGCTGTTGTCGTAGTTGCTCCAGGCACCGCTGTTCAGTTGGGTCCAGGCGGTGTTGCCCGTCACGTTCGGGATGGTGCTGCCATCGGAATACGTGGCCGTTCGCAGGTTCTCCGCCATCCAGCATTGCCCGCCGATCTGCACTGCGCGATACACATGACCATCGATGTCCGCCACCGTGGGTGACTCCGGACATACCCTGCCCGCGAACAGCGTGAAAGTGCGTGTGGCTGAAGCGATGGGCACCTCATCGATCGACCCGCTCTGTGCGATGCCGGCATCCGTTGCATAACCGATGTAACGCAATTCATCCCCCGGTGTCCACGTGAACAAGGAGCGGTCGGACTTGGCCATGACCGAGGACCCAACGGCGCCGGCATAGGTCAAGCTCGAACCCGAAGCATCCCCTGCCATGGCCACCATGCGGTGCGCGGCACGCCGGCCATCCTGGATCACCGTGAGCACATGCACCCCCGGCGTGGCCGTGGTGAAGCGGAACCGGTGCTGCCCGGCGGCGAGGTTGCCGGCGTATGTTGCCTCCAAACGCCCGGTTGCATCATGCACCTGCGCCACCGTCTGGCCGGAACGATCGGTGCCCACGAGGATCTCGGTGTGGTCCGAAAATGGGTTGGGCTGGTTGCGCAGCACCGGCGCTTGCGCAGCCGCGCCGGATACGCCCGTGGAACCCAGCACCAGCATGTTGTCCGGGAAGTATATCATGGTGTCACCACCGGCCGTCAGGTTCATCACCAGGATGCTGTCCAACGGAACGGGCGCACCATTGAGCGTTCCTTCAAAGGTGAGGGTGATGACCTGGGACCTCACGCTGGTGATGAGGACGAGAAGCACGAGCACAAGGGTCGGGAAGCGGGTCATGACAGGTGGTTTGGTGTAGCCAATGTAAGCGGCTTCCGTATTCGACGAGTGAACCTCAACCGCATACACGAGCTCATCATGTTCCGCCCACCCATCAACCCTTTTCTTGCCCACGCCTACCTTGGCTACTCGTTCGGCAGGCACACCTGATGTCCCTGTCCGTTCGTGTCTGCCATCCACATGAGCAAGATCTCCATCCGCTTCTTCGACGACCGCGAGGTGCGCGCCGTTTGGGATGAAGACCATGCGAAATGGTGGTTCAGCGTGCTGGATATGGTGGCCGTGCTGACCGACCAGGACGACTACGACAAGACACGCAATTACTGGAAATACCTCAAGGCCAAGCTGAAGCGAGAAGGCAGCCAAGTGGTTAGTGCCGCTACCCAGTTGAAGCTGCTCGCACCGGATGGCAAGAAGCGCCTGACCGACGTGCTCGACCATGATGGCATCATCGCCCTGGGCAAGGAGTTCCCGAGCAAGAAGGCGAACCGCTTCATCCAATGGTTCACCCACAGCGAGGAAAGCGTGGATGGCAAAAGCCGGACAAAGGCCTATGCCTTGTTCGAGAGCTCGTTCATCGACAGCATCGAGGTCGGCACCGCCAAGGGCCTGCAACAGATCCACGCCTACCTCTTCGGCGGCCTTTACCCCTTCGCCGGCCAGATCCGGCAGAAGAACATCTCCAAGGGCGGCTTCCAGTTCGCCACATCGCACTTCCTCGGGGCCACTCTCAAGCAGATTGACGCGATGCCCGAGGACACCTTCGACCAGATCGCAGCCAAGTACGTGGAGATGAACGTGGCGCACCCGTTCATGGAAGGCAACGGACGAAGCACACGCATCTGGCTGGACCTGATCCTGAAGAAGCGCCTGAAGCGATGCGTGGATTGGAGCCGCATCGGCAAGAAGGAGTACATGCACGCCATGGTCCAGAGCTCAGTAGACTCCCGCATCCTGAAAAAGCTGCTGAAGAACGCGCTGACCAACCAGATCGACAGCCGCGAGATGTACATGAAAGGGATCGATCACTCGTACTACTTCGAGGAGGAATGACCAGCACCCTCATTGTCGGAAGGACTCTAGCCGATTGATCATGTGCTGCAATCAGTCGGAGGAGCCGGCCATTCCACAGATGAAGGAGCCCTTCGGCGAATTACGAAAGCCTCATCCCTTTCGAGCACTATGCCGCAACTTCAGCGCACCACCACCCTCCCGCTCACCATCGCCGCATCCTTCACCGCGCGAATGGCATAGCAGCCAGCCGCCAAGGACATGGGCGCGCGCCACACCACACCCTCACTGCGCGCCATAGCCCGCGCCACGCAGCGCCCGGCCGCGTCGAAAGCCTGCACCTCCACGCGGCCTTCATGCCATTCAGCACCGCGCACCACCACTTCGCCCGTGGCCTCCACGTACCACATGCCCGCCACGCCGCGCGATGCTGCCTCCACGCCGGTGCTCAACTCGGAAGTCAGGCTGCCCTCCTCCAGGAACACCGCTGAATCGTACACCCCATCGTGCGCATCGGCGATGGCGATTTTGAGCTGATAGAGCCCTCCCGGCTGCACCGCTGCCTTCGCAGTGAGCACTTCGGTGTAGCCATCAAGGCCGCAGTTGGGGCCGAAGAAGTTGTCCAGGTAATGCACCGTATCCATCTGCCAGTTCGGATAAGCCCAGCAGAGGCCTTCGCCGTTGCTGCCGGGCACGCCTAGGTTCACGGTGTTCACGCATACGGGCAGGCCGGTGGCAGGCAAGGTGGCCATGTTGATGCCGTCGTTGCTGAAGGAGCCATCGATGCCGGGGCCAGAGAGGAAGATGCCCAGAATGTCGTTCTTGATGGAGCACACGTACTCATCGTACTCCTCGCTGCCGAACACGTAGCGCAGCTGCAACGAGTCGCCTGCTGGGATGAGGTCGATCGTGAGCACGGCGGCATCCCATTGCGGCGCGGGCGGAATGAGCAGCTGCAGCAGATCCGGGTCTGTCAGGCCGCTGGAACCGCCGCCCATGCTGGTGCCCTGCGAGAGGTTGGGCGCTTCGATCACGTGCACCAGTCCCGTGGACATCACCAGTCCTTCGGTCATGCCGATGCTGCCGATGGTATCGGTGAAGGTGCCGATGGCGTAGGGCAGCAAGAGGTAGCTGGCGCTGATCACCGTGACGCCCGGACCCACCAAGTGGTCGTTCACTACTGCGCTGTAGTCCGGGTTGGGGGGCAGCACTGCGGCGTGTGTTTGCCCAAGCGAGGCAGTGCTCAGGAGAAGCAGGATCGTAAGAAGGCCATTGCGCATGGAGGCAAGGTAGCGGGATCGTTCTTAGAGCGCTGGGTTACGGCGGGATCCAAGCATGGCGACCTGCCCGGGGTGACTGTTCCATGGAACCCATCTCCAGCCATTGCATCCCTGAACAAAAAGCACGGTCACGGTGACTGAAGCACGATCCGCGCATGGCGTTCCTGCTGGCCGCTGCGCATCGAGATCTGGTATAGGCCAGGAGGTAAGCCCGCAAGGTCGAGGTGCAGTCGATGGCCGCTGGATGCGGCGTGGAGATCGCTGCGAAGCACGCAACCAAGGGCATTGGTCACCGCCACATGCACGGGGCCATCGAAAGGTGAATCAATGCCCACTAAGCCCATAGCAGGGTTCGGCGATACAACCAGCGGCACATCCCATGGGTACGAAAGGCCGGTCCCGAAATCGACCGTCCAATCGTGGATCACCACGCCGCCGAAGCTGCTGTAATAAGGCTGGAATGGCAGGTTGGCGTTGTTCACGAAGCTGGACACGGCTCGATCGCCGAACACATCAACGCCCCAGGCAGCAGCGGTATCGTTCGGCAGGATGTGGCCGCCGCGCAATGCAGGCACCGGCCCGCTGATGTCATACACGAGGAGCTCGCTGTCCCCTCCGCTCACGAAGAGCAGGCTGTCGCCCATGGAGGTGGCGGTCTCGTTGGCGTGTCCGTCGCTGCCGAACCAGGAGAAGCCGATGCAATTCCATGGATTCAGCCAATGCAGCTGCGCCATCGCCGCAGGTTCGCTCACGTCCACCACTTCCAATCCGCAGAAGTCGACGGTCACGTACGCCTTATCGCCCACCACGGCAACATGGTTGTAGGCGGGCGGCGTGAGCGCTGGCTGTTGCGGGTTCACATATCGCCCCAGTTCCACCATCGCAGCTGGGTCGTTGACGCTGAGGATGCGCAAGCCGCCCGCATCATAGGCCAGGAAGAGCAGACTGTCGACGATATCCATTCCACGCGTGGCTGGTGGGTATCCTGCGATCCCGGGCCAGCTCGGATCCGGCTGGAAACTGCTGATGAACGTGATGCTCGCCGGGTCGCTCACATCGAGCGCGACCACGCCATCTTCCATGACGCCCACATAAGCCACTCCTTCCTGCACCCGCACGCTGGACGCTCCGTTGGCGAATGCGGGATCGGTCCACAGGTCGAGCAGCACGGGCTGCACAGGGTCACTGACCTCCACGATGGCGAGGCCCGCCATCTGCGCGGTGCCCTCGAACGCGCCGATGCAGACATAGAGCAATTCATCCACCTGCTCCACATTCATCACCTTCAAGCCGCTGAGGTCAGCTGGCCATATCGTATCCACGGGCACCGGCGCCGTCAGGTCGGAGATATCGAGCGTTACCAAGCCTTGCTCCGCGCAGGCCATGTAGAGGTACGGCCGCTCTAGGCGATCGAATCGGCTATGCAATGAATAGTAGGATGCGTTCGGAGGCGCAGCCCAATACGGGAACTGGAAGCGGCCCGATTCCGCAAGAAGCACGGTATCGATCGGTTGGGCCGAAGCAAGCAACGGAGCTGCGGCGAGCAGAAAGGCGCAAGGGCGGAACATGATGTGAAGGTAGAGGGAGCCGAGCCATGTGCCAGCTGCGATGCACTGCCTATCACGGCAGGTCCCTCGAAGCGCCTCTCCAACCAAGCCTGCCGCGCGGGCAATGAGCATCCGGCTATATTGGCGCGCCATCGGCCGCCTTCCTTGGGTGGTCAGGCATAAACCCCAAACCTTCAGCATGAACGCGACTGCTGCCCAGAACGGGTCCACCGGCCGATTGCTCGGCTTCTTCATTGTCCTGCTCGCCCTCTCTTATGGCCTGCTGAAATTCGCCGTGGGACTCGATCAAGGCCAGCCCGGCGCCACCTTCCAGCTCTGGCTCTTCAGCAGCATCATTGCTTTCCTGGGCACCGTCATCTTCTGGCTCTTCCAGCAGAAAGAGCACCCCCGCGGATTGTACCTGCTCTTCTTCACGGAGATGTGGGAGCGTTTCAGCTACTACGGCATGCGTGGGATCCTCACCTTGTACCTGAGCAAGACCGCTCTGGAGGGCGGCTTGGGCTTCGCGAAAGAGGACGCCACCGTGATCTACGGCTGGTTCACCGGCTTGGTCTACCTCACGCCCATCATCGGCGGCTGGATCGCCGATACCTACATCGGTCAGCGGCGCGCCATCCTCATTGGCGGGGTGCTCATGATGCTGGGGCAATTCAGCCTGGCAAGCGGCATGGGGCCTTCGGGCGCCTACCTCGGCTTCGCGCTCCTGATCATCGGCAACGGCTTCTTCAAGCCGAACATCAGCACCATCGTCGGACAGCTTTATCCCCAGGGCGATCCCCGCCGCGACAGCGCCTTCACCATCTTCTACATGGGCATCAACCTCGGCGCCTTCCTGGCCCCGCTGGTATGCGGCTACTTCGCCGAGGACCTCTTCGCGGTGAAGGCCGATGATGGCACCATCACCAAGTATGCGTTCGAGTACGGCTTCCTTGCCGCGGGCTGTGGCATGCTGCTGGGCCAGGTGATCTTCAACTCATTGGCAAAGCGCTACCTGGGCGAAATCGGCGTGCAACCGGCCAAGAAGAACAAGAGCGACGCTGAGGCTCATGCCGAGGCCAATCGCCCGCTCACCAAGCAAGAGACCGACCGCATGGCCGTGATCTTCACCATCACGGTGTTCGTGACCTTCTTCTGGGCCGGCTTCGAGCAGGCGGGCAGCTCGCTCACGCTGTACACCGACGAATACGTCAACCGCACCGTCTTCGGCTGGACCATCCCGACGAGCTTCTTCCAGAGCGTGAACCCCCTCTTCATCGTGCTGCTGGGTGCGCCTATCGCGGCCATCTGGCTTCGCCTCGCCAAGAAGGGCAAGGACTGGAGCATACCCGTGAAGATGGGATTGGGCATGCTGCTGCTGGGCGTGGGCTTCCTCTTCATGCTGGGCGCCGTGATGGAGCGCGGTGGGGAGAATGCGGACCCCACGGTGAAGGCGGCACTGAGCTGGTTGCTGCTCACATATTTCTTCCATACCGTGGGTGAGCTTTGCCTTTCGCCCATCGGCCTGAGCATGATCACGAAGCTGGCACCGGTGAAGTTCGCCAGCATGCTCATGGGCGTGTGGTTCCTTTCGCCTTTCGTGGCGCAGATCATCGGCGGTTACATCGCGGCTTATGTGGAGAAGCTCGGTGCCTTCATGGTCTTCGGCCTGATCGCCGGCTTCGTCATGGCCGCGGGCCTGGTCATGTTCCTTATCAGCCGCAAGCTGGTTACCATGATGCACGGCCGCGGCTGACCCGGCACGATCATTGACCAGCGCTGACAACTGAACAACCCGATGCACACCCGAATCCTCGCAATCACCGCCGCCGGCCTATTCGCCATCGGCCTCCTGGCCCAAGACCCGAAACCGGCCGGAGGCGGAACCATCCAATGGATGAGCATGGAACAGGCCCAAGCCGCCGCCAAGAAGAGCCCAAAGCCGCTTTTCGTGGATGTGTACACCAGCTGGTGCGGTCCATGCCGAATGCTCGATGCCCGCACCTTCAGCGATGCCCGCGTGGCCGAATACGTGAACAAGCACTTCTATCCGGTGAAGTTCAATGCCGAAAGCGGCGAGCCGGTGACCTTCAAAGGGCAGAAGTTCGAGAACCCGGACTACAATCCGGCCATGAAGCAAGGGCGCAACGGCACCCATCAGCTCACCATGGCTATTGCCAACGTGCAAGGGCGCATCGCTTACCCCACCATCGTTTACCTCGACAGCGACCTCAACGTGTTGGCGCCGGTGCAAGGGCTCATGGACCCGCCGCAGATCGAGCCCATCCTGCACTACTTCGGCGAAGGCCACTACAAGACCCAGGAGTACCAGGCATTCTTGGGAGCCTTCAAAGCGAAGTGGACCGCGCCATAGCCCGAGCCGCTCATCATTGGAAGCCCTGCTGACGCGGGGCTTCTGCGTTTCGTGCGAACCAGCAGTCATGGGTGCTTGTTCGGAGGCTACATTAGCGGCCATTCCAAAAACACCCACCCCTTTCACTTAGCGGCGATGAGCGAGAAGGCGCAGATCATCCTCAACGGCAAGACGTTCGAGTTCCCCGTGTTCACCGGCAGCGAAGGCGAGAAGGCCATCGACATCAGCAAACTGCGCGACGAGACCGGCTACATCACCCTCGACTTCGGGTATAAGAACACCGGCGCCACCACCAGCGCCATCACCTTCCTCGATGGCGAGGAGGGCATCCTGAGCTACCGCGGTTACCCCATCGAGCAACTGGCCGAGAAAGCGAGCTTCATCGAGGTGAGCTACCTGCTGCTCTTCGGTGAGCTGCCGAACAGGAAGCAGCTCGATGAGTTCGAGGGCAACATCCGCTACCACTCGCTGGTGCATGAGGACATGAAGCACTTCTTCGAGTTCTTCCCGAGCAATGCCCACCCCATGGGCATCCTCTCGGCGATGGTGAACTCGCTGAGCACCTTCTATCCGCGCAGCCAGGACCCCCACCGCCCGCAGCATGAAGTGCTCCGCACCGTGTACCGCCTCATCGCCAAGATGCCCACCTTGGCCGCGATCAGCTACAAGAACAACCTGGGCCATCCGTACATGTACCCCAACAACAAATTGGGCTACGTGGAGAATTTCCTGCACATGATGTTCGCCATGCCCACCGAGGAGTACACGGTGGACCCAGTGGTGGCCAACGCGCTGAACACCCTGCTGATCCTGCACGCCGACCACGAGCAGAACTGCAGCACCAGCACCGTGCGCATCGTGGGCAGCAGCCAGAGCAACCTGTACAGCGCCGTGAGCGCCGGCATCGCCGCTTTGTGGGGACCGCTGCACGGCGGGGCCAACCAGGAAGTGATCGAGATGCTGGAGACCATCCGCAATGACGGCGGCGATATCCAGAAATGGGTGGACAAGGCGAAGGACAAGAACGACCCTTTCCGCCTATTCGGCTTCGGGCACCGTGTTTACAAGAACTTCGATCCGCGCGCCAAGATCATCAAGAAGAGCTGCGACGACGTGCTCAAGAAGCTCGGGGTGAACGACCCTGTGCTGGAGATCGCCAAGCAATTGGAAGAGATCGCCCTCAAGGACGATTACTTCATCAGCCGAAAGCTCTACCCCAACGTAGATTTCTACAGCGGCATCATCTACCGCGCCATAGGGATCCCCACCCGCATGTTCACCGTGATGTTCGCGTTGGGCCGTTTGCCCGGCTGGATTGCGCAATGGATGGAAATGGTGCAGAACAAAGAGCCGATCGGCCGTCCGCGCCAGATCTATACCGGCGCTACCAAGCGCGACTATGTGCTGGTGAAGGACCGTAAGTGACCTTCTGAATAAGCGCTCAAGAGCGGCTCCGAATGGGGCCGTTCGTGCTGTATGGCCATCGGTACGGGCGGGTGAAACAACTTGGAGGCCTAAGGGGGCACCCGGCACTGACAACAATCAGTATCGATCCAGTCGATCATCATCCTCGGAGGTCGCGCACAGCGTTCCCTTCGGGGGCACACCTCCCGTATCCATGAAGAAGATCCTCGTTCCCACCGATTTCAGCGCCCCCGCGAGCAATGCGCTCGAAGCGGCCGTTCAACTGGCCAAGAAGCATGGGGCAAGCATCCATTTGCTGCACGCCGTGGATGTGCCCAGCACATGGCAGGATGGGCAGTTCAGCACCGCAGTGCTTGCTAACAAGCCAACCAAGGCCCAGCATGATCTTTACCCGGAGGCACGGCAGCGTGTAGGCGCAGCAAGGCAGCAATTGGAGGTGACGACGATGGCTTTGCAGAAGCGCGGCGTGAAATCAGCTTACACGTTGGCGCCGAACGCGGTCTGGAAGGAAGTGGTTGACGCGACCTCCAAGCTCAGCGCCGACCTCGTTGTGATGGGCACGCACGGAGCAGGCGCTCTTGAGGAAGCCTTCCTCGGGAGTCACGCCCAGCGCGTGATCCGGTATTGCAGAGCACCTGTGCTCACTATCCGGCACAAGTGGGCCGGGCGCGCGGAACGAGTAGCATTGCTGGCCGATCCGATGGAGAAAGGGACCGAAAAGCAGCTGAACCGCCTGATGGCGATCCTTGAAGGGCCACGCACGCGTTTCCACCTTGTTCGCGTGAACACCCCCGGCCGCTTCCAAGACACGCGCACGAGCTTCGCGCAACTCGAAGCGCTGGCGAAGAAGCTCGCCTCGGCGGTCAATCTGCATGTTGTCGATCACTTCAGTCCCCAAGAAGGGGGCATTGATTTCGCCGTGGGCGAGAGCATGGATCTGATCGCAATGGCGACGCATGGTCGTACAGGCGCCAACGCGTTCCTGAATCCAAGCGTGGCGGAAACCATCGCCAACCGAAATCCACTGCCCACGCTGACGCTGCGGGTCGGTTCGTGATCGCGCAACGCGGGAAGTCGCCGCCTAGGGGTCCCTGTTCCAGCCGACGCTACGCTTCCTTCACGAACTTGGCCATCACCTCCGGGGTGACGCCGGTGCTGCTGAAACCGCCATCGTGGAAGAGGTTCTGCATGGTGATGCAGCGCGTGTAGTCGCTGAAGAGGGCAAGGCAGAAGCGGGCGCAATCCTCAGCGGGCGCATTGCCAAGCGGACTCATCTCCTGCGCGAAGCCGAAGAATCCATCAAAGCCCTTGATGCCTGTGCCAGCGGTGGTGAGCGTCGGGCTCTGGCTCACGGTGTTCACGCGGATGCCCTTGGCCTTGCCCAGGCGATAGCCCCAACCGCGACCGATGCTCTCAAGCAGCGCCTTGGCATCGGCCATGTCGCCGTAGTCGGGGAACACCCGCTGCGCCGCGATATACGTAAGGGCCACCACGGAGCCGCCTTGCGCGATGGCATCGGCCTTGTGCGCGGCTTGCAGCATGCGATGGAAGCTCATGGCGCTCACATCGAGGGTCTGCTTGTACCACTCGTAGTTCAGATCATCGTACTTGCGGCCCTTGCGCACGTTGGGGCTCATGCCGATGCTATGCAGCAGGAAATCCACCGGGCCGCCGAGCTTGGCGGTGGCTTCTGCGAAGAGCTTCTCCAGATCGGCATCGTTGGTGGCATCGGCGCCGATCACCGCGCTCCCGGTAGCATCGGCCAGCTTGTTGATCTCACCCATGCGCATGGCCACCGGGGCATTGGTGAGCACGAAGCGCGCACCTTCGGCGTGCGCCAGCTCGGCCACCTTCCACGCGATGCTCATTTCATTGAGGGCGCCGCTGATGATGCCGCGCTTGCCGTTGAGGAGTCCGATGGCCATTGGGAATCTTTGTCTGCGGCGAAGATAGGAGCGCTTCTTCGCGCGAATCCGTCGATCCCGATTGCATGGCGAACTGTGGCCCCATACTTTGCAGGCATCCAAAGGCAAGCCATGAACCTGAAGCCCCTACCCCTCCTCATCGTTGCCTTGGCACCGGCTTTCGCGCAAGCCCAGTGCATCACCAGCTTCCCGCATAATCAGCCCTTCACCAGCGGCACCGTGGGCACGCCTGGGACTTTGCCCACCAATTGGACGAACCTCAGCGGTGACGATCTCGAGTGGAACGTTGACAACAATGGCACCAACGGCAGCACCATACTCGGCACGGGGCCATGGACCGATCGCACGCTGAACAACACCACGGCCAACGCCAAGTACATGTACGTGGAGAGCGCGGGCACTGGCAGCACCCCGAGCAAGACCGCTATCCTCGAATCCCCCTGCTTCAACATCAGCGCGCTCGGCACGCCATACCTCACCTTCTGGTACCACATGCGCGGCAGCCAGTTGGGCAGCCTGCACGTCGATATCGATGCGAATGGAACCGTTGCCCAGGGCCTGTGGAGCCAAAGCGGCGATCAAGGCATCTATTGGAAGCAGGGCTGGCTGAGCCTAGCCCCCTATGCCGGACAGACCAACTTGAAGATCCGCTTCCGCGCCATCACGGGAAGCGGGCAGCTTAGCGACATCGCTTTGGATGATGTGTTCATTGGGAACCTCACGCCCGTATTCGGTTGCAGCGAAACAACCGCCGCGAACTACAGCGCGAGCGTGAACGTGAACAATGGCAGCTGCGACTACAGCTGTCCCGCCGGCCAGAAGCGCGTGCGCATCGACATCTTCCATGACAGCTATCCCGGCGAGACCAGCTGGACACTGAAGAACGCGAGCACCGGAGCCACCTTGGCCAGCGGCACCACGAGCAGCAGCATCTGCGTGCCGCAGAATACGTGCATGGTGTTCCGGATCAACGACTCCGTGGGCGATGGCATCTGGCACAACACCTATGGCTATGGCCAGTACTTCGTGTGGTTCGATGGCGCGGTGATGAAGCAGGGCGGGCAGTTCGGCAGCTTCGAAGAGACCACCTTCAACTGCCCGGCAGGCTTCGCGTGCAGCACCGCCGTGCCCATCACCCTGGCGCCTCTTACCGGAGTCTACCCGCAAACGCTCGCCACCGCCACCACGACCATGCTGGAGCAGTGGTACACCTTCACCCCGCCGCAGACCGGGCAGTACCAGATCACCACCTGCGGAAGCAACGCGTGCGACACGAGGCTCTGGATCTATGACATGGCTTGCGGGAGCATCGTGCTGAGCAGCGGCGTGGAAGGCGCCACCTTCGCCGATGACGACGATGGAGGCTGCGGCAGTCAAGCCGTGGTGAACGCCAACATGCCGGGCGGCACCCTCCACCGCCTGCGCGTGGGGCATAACACGGCAACCCTGGGCTGCGGGAGCACGGTCACGTTCAGCATCATCTATCTCGGCGCTGTCTCCGGGTGCATGAACCCGGTGAGCTGCAACTACGAGCCCTTGGCCACGGTGCCTTGCGATGATTGCTGCATCTTCTATCCGAATCCCAGCTGCCCCAATGGCCCGGACCTCACCATGGACCAGCCGCGATTGCAGAGCACGCTCACCCTGCAGCAGGTCACCATCACCGATGCATGCGCCCCGACCGAAGGATGCGTGCGCGGGCTCGGATCCCGATACGTGCTGCGCTTCGCCACGCGCATCAATAACATCGGGGCAACGGATTACTACATCGGCAGCCCAAGTTCACAGCCGCAGATGTTCAACACGAACAACTGCCATGGCCACGCGCATTACGCCGGTTACGCTGATTACCTGCTCTTCGACCAGGACAACAATGCGATCCCTGCCGGATTCAAGAACGGCTATTGCGTGATCGATGTGGGCTGCACCCCAGGGCATACCGGCCAGTTCGGCTGCAGCAACATGGGCATCACCGCCGGCTGCTTCGACGAGTACGGCACAGGCACCACCTGCAACTGGATCGACATCACCGATGTGCCGAGCGGCACCTACACCCTCGTGCTCCGCACCAACTGGCAGCAGGCGCCTGACGCACTTGGCCGGCATGAGGTGAGCTATGCCAACAACTTCGCGCAGGTCTGCATCAACATCACCCGGAACGCCCAGAACGTGCCCTCCTTCACGCAGGTGGCCAACTGTCCCACATGGACCGATTGCCAGGGCCAGGCATACGGCGACGCGCGACTCGATTGCAATGGCGTATGCAACGGCCCCACCAAGCGCGGCGACCTTACCGGCGAGGGCCAGCAGAACCAGGCCGACGCCATGGCCTATGTGCAGGACATCCTAGGGGACGACATCACGCCCTCGACATGCAATGACCTGAACAACGATGGCGAGGTGACCGTGACCGACGCTTCGCTCATGGTGTACGCCTACACGCAGCAAGCATCGCATGACGCCACTGGCCATGTGCTTCATTTCCACCCATGGTTCGATTTCCCGCGCGGCTACACCACCGCCGAACAGGCCGAATTGAGCCTCGCCAACTTCAATCCGGTGAACAAGACCGTGGACGTGATGATCCGCAACCCCGACGCGCGCGTGATGGCCTACGAATTCACGGTCAATGGGCTCACCATCCAGAGCGCCGCTAACCTCGCACCGAACCTGGCGGGCGACATCAGCATGAACACCGCGCTCGGCGGCAACAAGGTGATCGGCATCTGCTACTTGGACAGCTCCTTGGTCAAGAACAGCGGCTTCGTGCCGTTGGCGCGGATCACGTACATATCGCTCACTGGCGCGGAGATCTGCATCAGCTCGGTACAGGACATCGTGAACCCGGATGGCAATAACATGATCGCAAGCGTGAACGGCGGCTGCCTCACCGTTCCGAACACCGTGGCGCTGCGCCCGCAACTGTGGCTTGAAGGGCCATACGACGCGACGTCCGCCCCGCCGATGATGCGCGACGACCTGCGCTTGGGAGGCTTCCTTCCGACACTTGAGCCTTACACCGCCATGGGCTACCCGCACATGAACGGGGGTGGCGGCGAGCAGATCGCCACGGGCGTGCTGGGCATCAGCGGTTCCAATGCCATCGTGGACCATGTCGTGGTGGAACTGCGGTCGGCGACCACGCCTGCGCAAGTGGTTGGCACCCGCTCAGCCCTGCTTCAGCGCGATGGCGACGTGGTGGGCATGGATGGCTCATCGCCGGTACTGGTGCAAGTGCCGCCCGGCAACTACCACGTGGCCGTGCGCCATCGGAATCACCACGGTGCCATGACCGCGGCACCGCTGGCCATCAGCACGACGCCGATCACGGTCGATTTCAGGTCCGCGGCCACGCTCACATACGGCACCGAAGCGCGCAAGAGCGAGGACGGAACGCTGAAGCTTTGGGCGGGTAACGTCTCCAGCGATGACCTGCTCATGTACGTCGGTACCGGCAATGACCGCGACCCGATCCTGGTGCGCATCGGCGGAGCGTGCCTACGAGCATCGTGAACGGCTATTTCCCCGAGGATGTGAACCTGAGCGGGGCGGTTAAGTACACCGGCACGGCGAACGACCGAGACCCGATCCTGGTGAACATCGGCGGCGTGCTGCCCACCGCCGTGCGGACCGAGCAACTTCCCTGACCTGTTCTGCTGTGCATCCTGCAATCCCCGAACCCATGCGCATCCTGAGAACCGCAGTCCTTTCCGGCCTCCTTGCAGCGACATCGGCTGCCAACGCGCAAATCGAACATGGCGGAATTCCATTGACCATCGCGCGCGGCGCTGACCTGCCGCTGATCGAAGGCACCACCCTGGCAGCACCGGACCTTGCAGAGCTCGCCGCACAGGACGCCCTGAACGACCTGGACAAGGGGATCCCCTACCGCTTCGGTTACAACCATGCAGTCGATTTCGACCTTGGGAACAGCGGGACTTGGGGACTGCTGGAGGATGGCACCCGTATTTGGCGCATGGAGATCGAATGCCCGGGTGCGATCAGCATCAACTTCGAGTTCAACGAATACCACCTTCCCTTGGGCGCGCGCGTGTTCGTGATCAACGGCCATGGAGAGCATATCGGCGCCTTCACGCACGAGAACAGCGTGGGTGGCGTGCTGGGTGTGCAACCCATGCGTGGCGACCGCATCATCGTAGAGTACCAGGTACCCGCCAAAGGCCCCATAGGCCGGCTTCGCATCGGGCAGGTCACCCACGGCTACCGGGATGTATTCGGCTATGCCCGTGCACTGGGCGAGAGCGGCTCATGCAACAACAACGTGGTGTGCCCGGAGGGCGATCCGTGGGACGACCAGATCCGCAGCGTGGCCATGATCGTGGTGAGCGGCAACGGCATCTGCACAGGCACCTTGCTCAACAACTGCGCGCAGAATGGAACTCCATACTTCCTCACCGCGCGGCACTGCCTGCCCAGCCCGGTCACCAACGTGAGCACCTGGGTGTTCCGCTTCAACTGGCAGAGCTCCGTATGCAACCAGAACCTCAATGGCCCCACGAACCAGACCGTGAGCGGCGCCACGCACCTGGTGAACAACGCTGGAAGCGACGTGGCCCTGCTGCAATTGAGCAGCGCGCCCCCATCGAGCTATGGCGTTTACTACAGCGGATGGGACCGGAGCGGCACGGCGCCCACCAGCAGCACCTGCATCCACCACCCCAGCGGCGACATCAAGAAGATCAGCTTCGATGTGAACGCGGCAACAACCGCCACATACGGGAGCGCCACTTGCTGGCGGATCGCCGCTTGGGAGGATGGCACCACCGAGCCCGGCAGCAGCGGCAGCGGCCTGTGGAACCAGAGCAAGCGCATCATCGGCCAGCTCTATGGCGGCGAAGCGAGCTGCAGCAACAATGTGAACGATTACTTCGGCAAGTTCTCCACGAGCTGGACCTCACTCTCCACCTACCTCGGCAGCTGCGGCAACACGCTCGACGGCTGGGACCCCAATGCCGCCACCCTCGCCCTCGATGCGCAGATCACCGGCATCAACGGTGCGAGCGGCAACAACTGCTCAGGCACGATCAGCCCCACCGTCACCGTGCGCAACGGCGGCCTCACCACGCTCACCAGCTTCCAGCTCGCCTGGTCCATCAGCGGCGGCGCATCGGGCAGCATCCCTTGGACGGGCAGCTTGATCAGCGGCGCGAGCACCAACGTGGCCATCGGCACGGTGAGCCTGCCTGCCGGCTACCTCACGTTCACAGCCACGGTGAGCGCGCCCAACGGCGGCACCGACCAGAACCTGGCCAACAACACCGCTAACAGCAACATCACGTACGGCCCGAACTCGCTCACCTTGCAACTGAACCTTGATCGCTATGGATCCGAAACGACCTGGGTGATCCGCAATGGCTCGGATATCTTGGCCAGTGGGGGGCCTTACGCGACCCAGGCTGCGAACGGGGTGTATCCGCAGCCACCGATCGTGGTGTGCGTGCCGAACGGCTGCCATGAGCTCGTTGTGTACGATAGTTGGGGCGATGGAATCTGCTGCGCTTTCGGAGCCGGGAGCTTCACACTGCTCGATGCGCAGAACAACACGCTCGTGAGCAACTCGAACTTCACCGGAGCCTCCGTCACGCACCCCTTCTGCGTCACGCAATCGATCCTGGCAGCGCCTAAGGTCTTCCTTGAAGGTCCATACGGAACCGGACCGATCATGAGCGATGCATTGCGTGCCGCAGCGCTGATCCCTGCAACCGAGCCTTTCACCGCGCTCAGCTTCACGCATGTCGGAAGCGGCGGGGAGACCATCAATGCCAATGTGCTGAGCACCACCGGCAATAACGCCATCGTCGATTGGGTGTTCCTGCAATTGCGGAACGCGACCGCAGGATATCCGGTGATCGCAACGCGTTGCGCACTCGTGCAGCGCGATGGCGATGTGGTTGACATGGATGGGACGAGCGCCGTGTCATTCACAGCTCCTGCAGGCAACTACCATGTGGCCGTGCTGCACCGGAACCACCTCGGCGCAATGACCGCCACGACGCGCGCGCTCAGCGGCACCGCCACCGTGGTCGACTTCACCGTGCCAGGCACCACCACCTATGGCACCGATGCGCGTAAGGCCATTGGGGCGGTGCAGGTGCTTTGGAGCGGGAACTGCAACGCCGATAACACCCTCGCTTATACCGGAAGCCCCAACGACCGGGACCCGATCCTCGTCCGCATCGGGGGCAGCGTTCCAACCAACACGGTGAACGGCTATTACTTGGAGGATGTGAACATGGATGGCGTGGTCAGTTACACAGGCACGCTCAACGATCGCGACCCCATCCTGGTGAACATCGGTGGCAGCGTGCCCACGAACACAAGGGTCCAACAGCTGCCCTAACGCAATGAGCAGGCGCGGCAACGGACATTCGTAGGCTCAGGCTCTGCATGTTGAATCACCTTGCCAAGTCCGGATCGGATCCGCGATTTTCGCGCACTCAAAACACATTGACCAGAATGTCCAGAACCGTATTGCTCCATTCCGCTTTCCTCGCTGCCGGAATGAGCAGCCTGAATGCTCAGGATTTCAACGAGTACCGCAACGCGGAGGTGCAGGAGATGGTGTTCTTCGGTGAAACCGTCGCCTATCGCGATTGGGATTCCACGCTCACCTTCCCCAATGAGGCCGTGCGCGACGAGAAAGGACTTCTCATCAGCACCGGAAGGCCACCAGGCCTGAAGGCATCGCGCTTGCACCAGAAGGTGAATCCGAATGCGCTCCCAATAGGCGATGACCCCGCTTGGCAACGTGAGTTCGGCGAACGGGACACGGACCGTGCGCTCGATATCACCGTCAATGGCCAGGGCTACACGAGCGTGAACCCGGCTGATCCCTGCCTTGATGTTGGCCCGAACCACGTGATCCAGATGCTCAATGGCGGCAGCGGCGCATATTTCCGCATCTACGACAAGAACGGCACGGCCCTCGGCGCACAGGTCTATCTGGACAACTTCGTGAATGCCATCGGCGGCATCAGCAGCTACAGCGGGTTGGGCGACCCCATCGTGCTCTATGATGCGATCGCCGATCGCTGGCTCATGAGCGAGTTCAGCAGCAGCGGCAACCGCATGATCGTGGCCGTTTCCTCCTCGCCGGACCCCACAGGCACTTGGTATGCCTACAGCTTCACGGCGCCCAGCTTCCCCGACTATCCGAAGTACGGCGTGTGGAACTCCATGTACCTGATCACCACCAATGAGTCGCAGCCCGCCACCTATGCGCTCGATCGCACGCGGATGCTGCAGGGCCTCAGCGCCACCGCGCAGCGCTTCACGGTGCCCGGTGTGCCGACTATTGGCTTCCAGGCCACCACGCCAATCACGCACGATGGCGGCCCCGCTCCACCGGTCGGTGCCCCCGGCATGTTCATGCGCATGGCCGATGACGGCTGGGGTGCATCGATCCCCAACGACCGGCTCGAACTGTGGTCGCTGACGGTCGATTTCACCACGCCCGCCAACTCCGTGCTCTCCGGACCGGTGCTGCTCGCCACCCAGCCATTCGAAACCGAGCTCTGCGGCTACCTGTCATTCAGCTGCATCCCGCAGCCCGGCACCACCACACGGCTCGACCCCCTGCGCGAAGTGATCATGAACCGAGCGATCTATCGCAATCTCGGTACGCACGAAGCCATTGCCTGCAGCCATGTGACCGACGTGACCGGCACCGACCGCGCGGGAGTGCGGTGGTACGAATTGCGGCGTACCGCGCTGGCGAATCCGTGGAGCATTCATCAGCAGGGCACCTACTCGCCCGATGCCGCCAACCGCTGGATGTCGAGCATCGCGATCAATGCCAATGGCGACATGGGCCTGGCATACAATGTCTCCAGTTCGTCGGTCTTTCCGAGCATCCGCTATACCGGCCGCTATGCGAGCGATCCGTTGGGGCAGATGACCTTCGCCGAGACCAGTATCGTGGCCGGCACCAGCCGCAACGCCAGCAACCGCTATGGCGATTACAACTCGCTCGATGTGGACCCCGCCGACCAGAGCTTCTGGGGCACGGCCAAGTTCAACACCAGCACCAGCTGGAGCACGCGCATCTTCAAGTTCTCCTTCACGCCGCAGAACGTGAGCGTGTCGCCGCGCGTGCTGCTCGAAGGGCCGTACGCAGGTGGCGGCTTGATGAACGATGGCTTGCGCAGCGCGGGGATCATCCCGCTGGTGCAGCCTTTCACGGCGCTGGGCTACGGCTTCACCAATGGTGGAGGCAGCGAATCAACCACGGCACCCGTGCTCTCGGTCACGGGCAGCAACGCCATCGTTGACTGGGTGGTCGTGGAGCTGCGCAGTTCATCGAATCCGGCCACCATCATCACCAGTCGTGCAGCACTGCTTCAACGCGACGGCGATGTGGTGGAAGTGAATGGCACCGGCGCCGTGGTGATGAACGCGCCACCGGGCAGCTACTATGTGGCGGTGCGCCACCGCAACCACCTGGGCATCATGACCGGCACGGCGCAATCGCTCAGCGCTCTGCCCTTGAGCATCAACTTCACATCTGCGGCCACCACGACCTGGGGCACTGAAGCGCGCAAGGACCTCAGCGGCACCTTGGTGATGTGGTCCGGCAACAGCGACTTCAGCAGCCAGCTGGCCTACATCGGCGACCCGAATGACCGCGATCCGATCCTGGTGCGCATCGGCGGCACGGTGCCCACCAATACAGTGAGCGGCTACTTCAGCGAGGATGTGAACATGGATGGCGTGGTGCGTTACATAGGAGACCCCAACGACCGCGACCCGATCCTGGTGAATATCGGCGGCAGCGTGCCCACGAATACGCGGGCGCAGCAATTGCCTTAACGCTGTTCCAGCAGCACCCGCGCGTTCTCCAGCGCCTGCTCCGTGACCTTGCGCCCGCTGAGCATGCGTGCGATGGCCTCCACGCGCTCTTCCTGCCGCAGCGGTGCGATCGCCGTGCGAACCCGATCGCCGTCGGCATCCTTGGTCACCTGGAGATGATGCGAGGCCTTGCTCGCGATCTGCGGCAGATGGGTGATGGCGATCACTTGCCGCTCCTTCCCCATCGCCGACAGCAGCGCCCCGACACGGTCGGCCACTTCGCCGCTCACCCCGGTATCGATCTCATCGAAGACCACAACGGGCAGATCGCGCGACCCGGCGGCCAATGAGATGAGCGCGAGCATCACACGGCTCAGTTCCCCCCCGCTGGCCACCTTGTCCAAGGGTGCCGGCGCGCGGTCCTTGTTGGCGGTGAAGAGCGCGCGCACCTGATCGATGCCATAGGGCCCAGGCTCTCCGGTGCGGTGATCGAACTGGAACACGGCGTGCGGCATGCCGAGCTGATGCAGCAGCGCTTCCACCTTGTTCGACAAAGGCTTGATGGCCTTGGTGCGCGCCAATGAGATGGCCTTGGCCTCCTTCGCGTACGCAGCCGCGAGCCGCTGCGATTCCTTCTCCAGCGCTGTGCATCGCTCGCTCAGGTCATCCACGGCCGATGCGCGCTGGCGAAGCTCCGCGAGGACATTGATCAAGCCGGCCTCATCCGGAGCGCGGTGCTTCTGCTGCAAGCGGATGAGCAGGTCGATGCGGTCGCGCAACATTTCGGCACGGCCGGGATCCACTTCCACCGACGCGGCCAGCCGCGCGGCCTCTGCGCCCACATCCTTCAATTCGATGGCCGCCCCCTCAACGCGTTGCAGCAGTCCGGCAAGCACCGGATCGATGCGCGCTGCCTTCGAGACCAAGGCGCGCAAGCGTTGCAACAGCACAGCCGCGCCTTGATCCCCCGACGCGCCTTCCTCGATGGCGCGATAGGCTTCGGCTCGCTCGCCGGCATGCTCCGCAAGGCGCAGTTCGTCCTCGATGCGCGAATGCTCCCCCTCGGTGATGGCGGCTTGTTCCAATTCCTCGAGTTGGAAGCCCACGAAGTCGGCCTCGGCCACCGCGCGCTGATGCTCGGCGCGGGCTTCATCCAATGCATGCCCGGCTGAGCGCCAATCGGTGAACAGGACGCCAAGCTCCTTCACGGCTCCTTCCTGACCGGCCAATTGATCGACCAGACCGAGTTGGAAGCGCGCATCGTTCAGCAACAGCGTGTGGTGCTGGCTGTGGATGTGGATGAGGCGCTCGCCCAGTTCGCGCAGTTGCTCGAGGCGAACGGGCGTATCGTTCACAAAGGCGCGGGAGCGACCGCCGGGGTCGAGCTGGCGCCGCAGCAATGCGTTCTCCTCGTACGGCAATTCGTTCGTGGCGAACCACGATCCGAGGCCGAGGCCAACGAGATCAAGCTCCAGTTCAATCGCGCATCGCTTGCTGGGGTCGCGGAGAAGCCCAGCATCGGCTCGGGCGCCCAGGGCCAGCTCCAATGCTCCGATGAGGATGCTCTTGCCGCTGCCCGTTTCACCGGTGATGGCCGTGAGGCCCTGCTGCCATTCGAGCTCCAAGGAGTCGATCAGCAGGTAATTGGTGATGGCGATACGGGTGAGCATGGGGCGAAAACGGTGAGCTCGACTACCTGCAAGGCCTCGGCCCTAACCTCGCATCATGTTCTGGTACTGCCCGATGTGCCCGGGGTCGATGATCTGCAGGGTATTGAAGAGCTTGGTCTTCTCGGCGGGATCGGCGGGCTTGAAGAGCTCCACCAATTCCTGGTACTTGGCGTTGAAGATCACCTGCAGGTTGTAGCTGGCGGGCTTGGCCTGGTGCACGGTCTTGAGCTTCTCGATGCTCGCGGCGATCTTCCTGCGGGCAGTGGCGGCGTCTTCCGTCATGGTGTCCATTCCCTGCCGGTGGTAGTCGTAGAGCAGCTCGCGCAGGGGCCGGAATACGGGCTGCAGCTGGTTATCGAGCAGCCAGTACCGGTTGCGCTGCGCCTCGAATGCGCGCCAGCCGTCCTCCCCGCTGTTCTGCGCGTTGTTCACCACCTGCTGGGCCTGGGTGTAGAACTCGGCTCCGCCCAAGGGTGAATAGGTATCGCCATCGAGGCCGAGGATGAAGTAGGCGTAGAAGCCGAGCAGTGAACTGAGGTTGTTGATGTAGCGGTCGGGGGAGAACTCGATCTGGGTGTTCTCCAGGAAGTTGAACTTCACTTGCTCATCGACCAAGTCGAGTATCGGGCTATTGTAATCCGAACCGAAGACGGGCCGCGCGTAAATCACCTGCAAGGTGCCCTCGAAGCGGTCGGGTGCGGGCTGGTTGCTGATGGTGAGCAGCAGGTTGATGTCGACGCGTTCGGCGGGCGCGTAGTTGTAATTGGTGAAGCGCCGCACATTGAAGAACTCCTTGATGGCGAGTTCCATGCTCCGCACCACGCCGGTCTGCGCTTGGGCGATCTGCGGAGCGATCACGCTCACTTGGCAATTGAATTCCTGGGCGCGGAGCGCGTGTGGCAGGAGCAAGAGCAGTAGGAAGGCGTGGCGAAGCATGGTTCAGAGCAGTTCTTCGAGGCGGTCCAAGATAGCGCGAGCGGCTTCGCGCTTGCTCATCAACGGAAGGGCCATCGGATCCTTGCCCGGTACGAGCATGGTGATCTTGTTGGTGTCGGTGCCGAAACCGGCGCCCGCATCGCGGAGGCTGTTGAGCACGAGCAGATCGACTTTCTTGCGCACCAGCTTATCCGTCGCGTTCGCCAATTCGTTGTCGGTCTCGAGCGCGAAGCCCACGAGCCGCTGGCCGTTGGTCTTGTTGGCGCCCATCCAACCGAGGATGTCCTCGGTGGGCTCCAAGGCGATCTGCAGCGGAGCATCCTTCTTCTTGAGCTTGCCATCGGCTGCGTTCACGGGGCGGTAATCAGCGACAGCGGCGCACATGATCACAGCATCCGCATTCGGGGCGAGGGCCCTGCAGGCCGCGGCCATGTCCGCTGCGGCGATCACATCGGTCCGCGTGATGCCCGGGCGATCGAGCTTCAACTCAACCGGGCCCGAGACCAGCTCCACCTGAGCACCGCGCAAGGCTGCTTCCTCCGCAATGGCGAATCCCATCTTGCCACTGCTGCGGTTGCCGATGAAGCGCACGGGGTCGATGGCCTCCTGCGTTCCGCCGGCGGTCACCAGCATGCGCTTGCCATTCAGCTTTCCATTGCCAACGAGGGCATCGTGCATCGCGGATACGATCGCCTCCGGCTCACTCATGCGCCCTTCGCCCATCAGGCCGCTTGCCAACTCACCGCTTTCGGGACCGATCACACGAGCGCCGCGCTCACGCAGAAGGTCCAGGTTGGCCTGCGATGCGGAATCCTTCAGCATCTCCAGGTCCATGGCCGGAGCCACGAATACCGGCCTGTCATTCGGCATGCTCAGCCAAACGGCCAGCAGGAGGTTATCGCAAAGGCCATGGGCCATCTTACCGACCGTGTTGGCCGTGGCAGGGGCAATCACCAGCGCATCGGCCCATTGCGCCAGATGAACATGGTCATTCCAGGCGCCGCTGCCGTCGCGCAAGAACAAGTCCGTGAGCACGGGCCGCTTGCTCAGCGTGGCCAAGGTCAGCGGAGTGACGAAATCGTGGGCAGAAGGTGTCATCAGCACCTGCACCTCGCAGCCAGCCTTGACCAGCAGCCGCGTGAGCTGCGCCGACTTGTATGCAGCAATGCCGCCCGTGACGCCGAGCAGCACCTTCCGGTTCAGGCGGTTCTCCACGGGTGCGGAGGATGGTGGCCTGATCAGGCCTTGGGAGCCGTTGGCTCGATGGCGGGAGCCTCTTCCCCACCACGGCGCCAGTAGAGCTTGCCTTCCTGGAGCTCCTGGATCGCAAGCGCGCCGGGCTTGGGCATGCGCTCGTAGTGCTTGCTCACCTCGATCTGCTCGCGGTTCTCATACACTTCTTCGAGGTTCTCGCCGCTCATGGCGAACTCCTCGAGCTTGGTGCTCAATTCTTCCTTGATGCGCACGCTGATCTGGTCAGCGCGCTTGCCGAGGAGGGCCACGGACTCATACACGTTGCCGGTCTCGAGGTCGAGCTTGGCGACGTCGCGCGTGATG